>JAFAYM010000134.1 GCA_019240395.1 Acidisphaera sp.
GGGACCCGCTGGGGTCAGCGGACCCCGGCCCCCATTACGTGTGGGAGGTCGCGCGGATGAAGTCGCCGGCGCGCTCGGCGATCATCATCACCGCGGGCTGGATGTTGGACGACGGAACCAGCGGCATCACCGAGGCGTCGGCGACGCGCAGTCCGCGCACTCCGCGCACCCGCAGCTCGGGATCG
Organism: Acidisphaera sp.; assembly: GCA_019240395.1. Lineage (GTDB taxonomy): Bacteria > Pseudomonadota > Alphaproteobacteria > Acetobacterales > Acetobacteraceae > JAFAYA01. The sequence goes on from JAFAYM010000134.1 coordinate 186, forward strand.
ACCACGGCGCGATCGTCCGCTCCCATCCGGCAAGTTCCACAGGGATGATAGACCGTGCTGCCGGTGCAGCGGATGTAGTCGAGCAGGCCGTCCTCGTCCTCCAGCTCCGGAGGCGGCGCCTGCCGCTCCTCGACCAGGTCGGCAAAGGGGGCGGTGCGGCCGAGCCGGCAGGCGAGCTTCGCCGCCTCCACCATCACGCGCCGGTCGGTCGGGTGCTCGAGATAGTTGGCGCGGATCACCGGCTTGTCCTCGGGATCGGGGCTGCGCAGCGTCAGCGCGCCGCGGCTGTCGGGGCGGCACTGGTTGAAGTTGAACATGAAGCCGGGATGCGACGCGAGGACGTAGTTCCCGGTCGGGGCGAAGCTGAAATTGATGAACTGGAACTGCACGTCGGCTTCCTCGGCGCCGGGCAGCACGCGGGCGAACAGCGTTGCCTCGGTGGCGCCGACCGCCATCGGCCCATCGCGACGCAGCGCATAGCCGAATGCCATCGCCGCCATGCGGATGCGCGTGGCCGTCAGCTCGTTCAGCGTGCCGGCCGGGCGGGTGCGGAAGGCGAAGCGGGTGATGAAATGATCCTGCAGATTCTGCCCGACCCCCGGCGCGTCGGCGACGACGGGAATGCCCATCGCCGAGAGCGCCGCCGCATCGCCGATGCCGGAGAGCATCAGCAGCTTCGGCGTGGCGACCGCGCCGCAGCAGACGATCACCTCGCCGGCCGCCCGGTGGATTTCCTCCCCGCCACCCGCCCGGCCGTGCCCGGCAACCCCGATCGCGCGACCGTTCTCGAACAGGATGCGGCGCGCGACGAAGCCGGTGACCACGCGCAGGTTCGGCCGCCTCCGGGCGGGACGCAGATAGGCCTGCGCAGTGCTCACACGGCGGCCGCGGCGCACGTTCATCTGGATCGGCGTGATCCCGTCGATCGGCCCGTCATTGACGTCGCGATGGCGCGGGAAGCCGAGCGCCTCGCAGGCCGCGATGAAGGCGGCGGCGCCCATCGAGAGGCGCCTGGGATGGCTGACCGGGATCGGTCCGCTGCTGCCCCGCGTCTCCCCCGCCTCGCCTTCGTAGCTCTCGATCCGCCTGAAATAGGGCAGCACCTCATCATGCGACCAGCCGCGGGCGCCGGCCTGCGCCCAGCGGTCATAGTCGAGCGGCGAGCCCCGCAGGAACACCAGGCCGTTTATCGAGCCGGAGCCGCCGAGCACGCGGCCGCGCGGCCAGCCGATCGAGCGGCCGGCCAGCTCGGGCTCCGGCTCGGTGGCAAACTTCCAGTCGAACTTGCCGCTCTGAAACAGGCGGGCATAGCCGGCGGGAATATGGATCCAGATGTCGCGATCCTCGGGTCCCGCCTCGAGCAGGATCACCCGGACCGTCGGGTTTTCCGACAGGCGCGCGGCGAGGATGCAGCCGGCGGTGCCGCCGCCGACGACTATGTAATCAGCCGCCGGCGCGGTCACGATCGTCAGCCCGAGCGGATCAGGAGTGGTTCCAGATGAAGTCCATGTCGTAGGCGGTCTGGCACTCCGGACTGGTGACGGTGAAGCGCAGCCGCTCATGCGCGACCCGGCCATCCAGCACGTAGGGCAGCATCTCCGCGTGCACCGAGCCGTCGTCCTGCACCGGCACGGTGAAGATCGTGGTCGGGTTGTAGGCGAGCCATAGCGTGCGGTCGCCGACCAGGGCGACGCCGTACTGGCTTCTCTCGCAAACCGGCGGCCTCCCGCGCACGAGCCGGACATCGCCCTGGTAGTCGCCGTCGATCTGATTGGTGAGGGCGAAGCGCGCCGGGCTGAACGGCGCGCCGCAGCCGGCAAGGCCGGCGAGCAGCAGGGCGGCGGCGGCGGCTTTCGGCAAGGCCGGTCTCCTGGCAGGGGAGCGCAAGGCTAGCACGATCTCCGGGGGGCGGAAATAACGCGCGTGGCGCATTGAAATCGGTTTCCCCGGTGTTACGGTCGGGACCCGCCGCCGAGGCCGCGCTCAACCCTGGGGAGGCATCATGCACGACCAAACCGCAAAACCGGCACTCTCGCGCCGCCGCCTTCTTGGCGCCGCCACGCTGGCCGGCGCCACCCTGATCGGCAGGCGGCGCGCGCCTGCCGCGGAGCCGCCGCACCTCAAGACCGTGTCGCCCGGCGTCATCACCGTGGCGATCAACGGCGACATGCCGATGACCTCGGTGAAGGACGGCAAGCTGATCGGCACCGACGGCGAGATGATCGACGTCATCGCCCAGAAGCTCGGGCTTAAGACGCAGCCCTCCCTGATGGAATGGTCGGCCACGGTCGAATCCGTGAAGACCGGTCGGGCCGACGTCATGCTCGGCAACATGGGGTGGACGCCGGCGCGGGCGCAGGTGATGCTGATCACCGACGCCATCTATTACGCCGGCAGCTTCGTGACGATGAAGAAGAGCGTGAAGCTGAACGAGTCGATCGGCATCAGCGATTTCAAGGGCCACAGCATCGGCACGGTGACCGGATTCACCATCGTGCCGGAAATGAAGAAGGTGCCGGGCACCACCGAGTTGAAGCTCTACGACACCACCGACGCCTGCATCCGCGACGTCACCGCCGGGCGGCTCGATTTCGCTATCCTGGACAGCCCGACGGTCGACTACATGATCCTGCAGAATCCGGGCTGGGACCTCAAGCAGATCCCGATGAAGCCGGATGCCACCTTCGCGCAGATCACCAGTAAGCAGCACACGGTGATGGGCATGAACCAGGACAACCCGGATCTGTTCGATGCCGTGAATGCCGGGGTCAAGTGGCTGTGGGCGACGAAGAAGAATGCCGAGCTGATGGCCAAGTACGGCGTGAAGAACCCGGACTACCTCCAGCCGCCCGAGAAGAACCCGCGCCTCGGCGTCGATCGCGACGCGCAGAACAACGTCATCGGGCCGGGTGCCCACAAGGTGAAGGATTTTTCCGCCCTGTTCGCCTGATCGATGCCGGACCAGACTCTCGTCGAGGTAGCCGGGCTCAGCAAGCGCTTCGGCGACGTCGAGGTGCTGAAGCACGTCGATCTCGCGGTTCGCGCCGGCGAGAAGCTGGCCGTCATCGGGCCGAGCGGCTCGGGCAAGACCACGCTGCTGCGCTGCATCGCGCATCTCGAAAAGCCGAGCGCCGGACATGTGACGATCGCCGGCGAGCGCGTCGGCAGCAAGCTCGCCGACGGGCGGGTGGTGGAGATGAGCGATCGCGAGATCGCGCGCATCCGCACCGGCATCGGCATGGTGTTCCAGCGGTTCAACCTGTTCCCGCATCTGACGGCGCTGGAGAACATCCTGCTCGGACCGCTGAAGGTGCTGCGAATGCCGCGCGAGCAGGCCGAGCCGATCGCCCTGGGGCTGCTGGCGAAGGTCGGGCTGGCGCACAAGCGGGACGCCTATCCGGAGCGGCTGTCCGGCGGCCAGCAGCAGCGGGTGGCGATCGCCCGCTCGCTGGCCATGCAGCCCAAGCTGATGCTGTTCGACGAAGCCACCTCGGCGCTGGATCCCGAGCTGGTCGGCGAGGTGCTCAACGTCATCCGCCAGCTCGCCCGCGAGGGCATGACCATGCTGATCGTCACCCATGAGATGCAGTTCGCCGAGGATGTGGCGGACCGCATCATCGTCATGGACCACGGCAGCATCGTTGACGAGGGGCCGCCGCACGAGCTGTTCCGCTCGCCCTCGCATCCGCGCACGCAGGCCTTTCTGCGGGCGGTGCTGGAGCGGCAGGCGATGGCGACCAGCAGCGCGGCGTGAGCCCCGATCCCTGGATACGCGCCTACGATCTGCTGCCGGAGATGCTGGCGGTGCTGCTCACCGGCGCCGTCACCACGGTGGAGGTGACCGTTGGCGGCTTCGTGCTGGCGGTCCTGTTCGGGCTGCTGTTCGCCGTGCTGCAGACCGTGCCGGCGCGGCCCGCCCGGGTGCTGGCCGGGCTCTATGTCGAGGTTTTCCGCGGCGTGCCGGTGCTGACGCAGCTCTTCGTGCTGTATTTCGGCCTGGCGGAGTTCGGCATCCGCCTGCACCCGCTCACCGCGGCGGTTCTCGGCTTCGGCCTGAATGGCGGCGCCTATCTGACGGAGGTGTTCCGTGCCGGCATCGGTGCGGTGCATCAGGGGCAGCTCGAGGCGGCCTTCATGATCGGCATGACGCGGCTGATGGGGCTGCGCCACGTCGTGCTGCCGCAGGCGATCCGCGTGGTGCTGCCGCCGCTCGGCAACTTTGCGGTCGGCCTGCTCAAGGACACGTCGCTCGCCTCGGCGGTGGCCGCGCCGGAGCTGGCCTTCCGTGCCCGTACGCTGGTGGACCAGACCTATCTCAGCACGCAGGTCTATCTGCTGTCGGCGGCGATCTATCTCGCCATGAGCCTGCCGCTGGCGCATCTGACGCGCCGGCTGGAGGTGCGCATGGGGCGCGGCAACCCATGAGCTTCGCCTGGGTGAACGACTGGATGCCGGAGCTGCTGGTGGCGGCGCTCGGCACGTTGCGGATGACGGCGCTGGCATTCCTCCTGGCGGCATTCCTCGGCCTGCTGCTGGCGCTGGCACGGCTGTCGCGGCGGGCGAGCCTGAGCCGGCTGGCGTTCGGCTATATCGAGATCGTGCGCGGCATGCCGGCGGTGATGCTGCTGTTCCTGATCTATTTCGCTCTGACGTCGTGGGGCATCACGCTGGGAGCGTTCGCCGCGGCGGTGGTCGGGTTGGGGCTGAACGGCGCCGCCTATCTCGCCGAGATCTATCGTGCCGGGATCGGCGCGATTCATCCCGGTCAGCGCGAGGCGGCGCAGATGCTCGGCATGCGCCACTTCCAGGTCATGCGCTACGTGATCTTCCCGCAAGCCTTGCGCGTGGTGCTGCCGCCGATGGCCAACTACCTCATCGCATTGCTGAAGGACACCTCGATCGCGTCGCTGATTTCGGCGCCCGAGCTGATGCTGCGCGCCCGCGACTTGAGCAGCGAATATTTCATGCCGATGCAGCTCTACCTGCTGGTCGGGGCGATGTATCTGGCGATGGCCTATCCGCTGTCGCGCGGCGTGCGCTACATGGAGCTGCGCTTGCTTAAGTAATGGGGTCTCGGGGCCGACGGGCCCCAGCGGGGTCGAGGGGCGGAGCCCCTCGCCTTCCTTTCTCGGAGGGTTCGATGATCGACCAGGCAGACGTCGTCGTAATCGGCTCCGGCGGATTAGGCGCCAGCACCGCCTATCATCTGACCAAGGCTGGACGAAAGGTGGCGCTGATCGATCAGGCGGCGATCGCCTCGCAGACCTCGCCACGTGCCGCCGGTCTGAGCGGGCAGTTGCGGCGCTCGGAGACGATGACGCGCCTGGCGGTCGCGGCCGTGAAGAAGATCGAGCGCTTCACCGAGGAAACCGGCGAGCCGATGGTCTTCTTCCAGCCCGGCAGCCTGAAGATCGCCCGGCTTCCCCAGCACGAGACGCAGCTGCAGGAAGAGGTGGCGATCGGCAAGCGCATGGGTCTGGACGTCGACCTGATCTCTCCCGCCGAGGCGAAATCGCTGATGCCGTATCTGGAAACGACCGGCATCCGCGCCGTCACCCACATGCGCACCGATATCTATCTGGAACCGGTGCAGCTGCCGCTCGGCTATGCGCGGGCGGCCGAGAAGCGTGGCGCCGTCCTGCTGCCCGACACGCGCGTGACCGGCATAATCACCGAGCGCGGCGCCGTCACCGGCGTGCGGACCGAGCGCGGCGAGATACGCACGGAGGTGGCGGTGGACGCGGCCGGCGGCTGGCTGCGTTCGGTGGCGGCGCTGGCCGGGGCCGGCGCGCCGGTGGTGCCGACGCGGCATCAGCTGATGATCACCGTGCCGCTGCCGGAGGTGCGGCCGGAGCAGCCGATCACCCGCATCATCGACGCCAACGTGTACGTCCGCCCGGACAAGGGCGGCCTGATGCTGGGCGGCTACGAGGCCAATCCCGTGCAATATGACATGCAGTCGCTGCCGCCGGCGTGGCGGATCGACGATCTGGAGCTCGATCTCGGCGTGCTGCGCCGGCTGGCGGCGAGCGTGCGCGAGCAGTTTCCGATCTTTGAGAATATCGCGCTGCAGGAGCATCGCGGCGGCCTGCCGACGATGACGGGGGATGGCGAGCATGTGATCGGCCCGGTGCCGGGGGTGCATGGCCTCTATATCATCGGCGGCTGCTGCGTCGGCGGCCTGACCACGGCGCCGGCCTTCGGCGAGGTGCTGGCGGCGTGGATCACCGAGGGCGAGCCGCCGATGGATCTCTCGTTCATGGCCCCTGCCCGCTTCGCTGGCAGGCTGCCCGAGGATGTGCTGCGCGAGCGCTGCCGGGTGCAGTATTCCCACCACTACTGGTCGCACGCCTCGATGCCGCGGAGCGCGGCATGAGTCCGGCCGATCCGGTCACCGCCGAGCTGTTCCGCAACGCGATCAACGCGCTGGGCGACGAGATGGCGCTGACCATCTACCGCGCCGCCTATTCCGGCGTGATCAAGAACATCATGGATTACAGCACCGCGCTGTGCGACGCGCAGGGCCGGCTGGTGGCGCAGGGCCTCAGCCTGCCCGGGCATCTCTGCAGCATTCCTGTCGCGTTGCAGGCCTGCCTTCGCCATTTCGGCGAGGACATCGCCGAGGGCGATGTATTGGCGCTCAACGACCCTTATGACGGCGGCATGCACCTGCCCGACATCTTCATCTTCCGGCCGATCTTCGCCGAGGGCGCGGTGCTGGCCTATGCCTGTACGATCTGCCACCACACCGATGTCGGCGGCCGCGTGCCCGGCTCCAATGCGTCGGACAGCACGGAGATCTATGCCGAGGGGCTGCGCATCCCGCCGCTGAAGCTGTACGAGCGCGGGCGGGAGAACACGACGCTGTTCCGCATCATCGAACGCAACGTGCGGGTGCCGGTCCGCGTGTTCGGCGACATCCGCGCGCAGCTCGCGGCCTGCGAGATCGCGGTGCGCGGCATGGCCGACCTGGTTGCCCGGCACGGCGCGGACGGCGTGCGGGCGCTGATGGACGAGACGATGGACTACAGCGAGCGCCTGACGCGAACCTGCCTGGCCGAGCTGCCGGATGGCGAGGCGACATTCACCGACTGGATCGACGACGACCAGATCGACGAGGGCAAGCCGATCGCGTTGGTCTGCACGGTGCGCAAGCGGGGCAGCTCGATGCAGATCGACTGGACCGGCAGCGCGCCGCAGGTGAAGGGGGCGATCAACAACACCTGGAGCTACACCGCGGCGGCCTCGTTCACCGCCGCGAAATGCGTGCTCTCCGTGAACATGCCGAACAATGACGGCGTGTTCCGCTGCATCGAGGTCATCGCGCCGCCGGGGACCATCGCCAACGCGGTGCTGCCGGCGGCGTGCGCGGCGCGCGGGCTTACCGGCTTTCGCATGATGGATTGCTGCTTCGGCGCGCTGGCGAAGCTGTATCCCGACCACGTGCTCGCCGCGGGCGAAGGCGGCAACACCGGCATCACGATCGGCGGCTACGATGCCGATCGCAAGCCGTTCATCTACGTCGATTTTCTCTCGGGGTGCTGGGGCGGCCGGCCCTGGGCGGACGGGCTGGAGGGCAACACCAACCTGTTCGCCAACATGGCGAGCTTCTCGATCGAGGTCATCGAGGCGGAGAACCCGCTGGAAGTGCTGGATTATGAGATGGTGCCCGACACCGGCGGCGCCGGCCGCTTCCGCGGCGGCATGGCGCTGCGGCGGACCTGGCGGATGCTGGCCGACGAGGGCATCCTGCAGGTGCGCGCCGACCGCGCGGTGCATCGGCCCTACGGATTGCAGGGCGGCGCGCAGGGAAGCGCCAGCCGCAACATCCTCGATCCCGGCGGGCCGACCGAGCGGGCGCTGCACGCCAAGCTGACCATGACCTTGCGGCGCGGCGAGGTGTTCCGTCACCAGATGGCCGGCGGCGGCGGCTGGGGCGACCCGCTGGAGCGCGATCCCGCGGCGGTCGCCGGCGATCTGCGCGAAGGCCTGGTGTCGCCCGAGGCGGCGCGGACCGAGTATGGCGTCGTCGCGGAGGGCGACCCGCCACACATCGACACGGCGGCGACGGCGGCGTTGCGCGAGCGGCTGCGTGCCGCCCGTTCGCGGGGCGCGCGGGCATGAGCCTGCGGGTCGGCATCGACATCGGCGGCACCTTCACCGACCTGGTCGCCATCCTCGCCGACGGCCGCGTCCGCACGCACAAGATCGCCTCGACACCGCGCGACTACGGCGAGGGTATCATCGCCGGCCTGCGCATCCTCATCGAGAACGCCGGCGACGTGACGGAGGTGCTGCACGCCACCACCGTCGCCTCGAATGCCATCCTGCAGGGCAATGGCGCGCGCACCGGGCTGATCACCACGCGCGGCTTTCGCGACGTGCTGGAAATCCGTGATCTCCGCATGCCGCGGCTCTACCACCTGCACTGGGACAAGCCGCCGGCGCTGATCGAGCGCCGGATGCGGCTAGAGGTGACCGAGCGCATCCGGCCGGACGGCAGTGTCGCCGTGCCGCTCGATGGGGCCGAACTCGAATCAGCGATCGCCAGGTTGCGCGCGGAGGGCGTGGCGAGCGTGGCGATCTGCCTGCTGCACAGCTACGCCAACCCGGCGCATGAGCAGGCGGTGGCCGACGCGGTGCGGCGGGCGCTGCCGGAAGCGGCGGTTTCCGTCAGTCACGAAATCCTGCCGGAGATCAAGGAGTATCCGCGCAGCAGCACGACGGCGGTGAACGCCTATGTCAAGCCGGTGGTGCGCGCCTATCTGACGTCGCTCGCCGCACGGCTGCGCGGGCTCGGCATCGCCGCACCGCTGCGCATGATGCAGTCCAATGGCGGGCTGGCGGCGGCGTCCTATGCCGCCGAGTTCCCGGCGCACATCGTCGAGAGCGGGCCGGCCGCCGGCGTCGTCGGTGCGGCGGCGCTGGCCGCGCATATCGGCGAGGGCGAGGTGATCACCTTCGACATGGGCGGCACCACCGCGAAAGCCGGGCTGGTCGAGCGTGGCGAGGTGTTGCGCAGCGAGGCGCTGGAGGTCGGCGCCGGGGTGATGGCGGGATCGCGCCTGCTGACCGGCGCCGGCTACATGCTGAAGCTGCCGGCGATCGACCTGGCGGAGGTCGGCGCCGGCGGCGGCTCGATCTGCCGGCTGGATGCGGCGGGCGCTCCGAAAGCCGGGCCGGAGAGTGCCGGCGCCGATCCCGGGCCAGCCTGCTACGGCGCCGGCGGCACCGAGCCGACGATCACCGATTGCAGCCTGGCGCTCGGCTATCTCGATGCCGCGGGACTGGCCGGCGGCAGCCTGAAGCTCGACCGGGACGCGGCGGTCCGGGCGATCGCGACGCGGCTGGCCGGACCGCTCGGCTGCGCCGTCGAGGCCGCAGCGGACGGCATGCTTCGGCTCGCCGCGGCCACCATGATGCGGGCGATCCGGGCGGTGTCGGTGGAGCGGGGACGCGACGCGCGGCGGTTCTCGCTGATGGCGTTCGGCGGCAACGGGCCGCTGTTCGCGGCGGCGATCGCCGCGGAGCTCGGGATCGCCAGGGTGATCGTGCCGCCGATGCCCGGCCTGTTCAGCGCCTTCGGCCTGCTGGTCGCCGATACCGAGCACCATGCCGCGCGCAGCCTTCGCACCCGCGTCGATGCCGCCGACGCAGGCGCCGTGCAGGCGGCGCTGGACGCGCTGGCCGCCTCCGGCGAGGAGCGTCTGGCGGAGGACGGTTTTCCGCCGGAGCGGCGTGCCCGGCGGCGGCTGGCGGCGGCCCGCTATGTCGGCCAGTCCACCGAGCTGTCGGTGGCGCTGCCGGAGGGCGATGCGGCCTCGGTCCTGGCGCAGTTGCCGGAGCTGTTCGCCGCCGAGCACGAGCGCACCTACGGCTACCGGGCGCCGGAGAGCGAGCCGGTGGAGCTGGTGGCGCTTTCCGTGGTGGCGCGCGGCCTGCCCGAGCGGCCCCGGCTGCCCGAGCGTATTCCGCCGGAGCCGGCCGGCGCCGTGCCGGAGCGGCAGGCGTGGTTTCCCGGCCAGGGCTGGGTGGCAACCCCGGTGCTCGGCCGCGCCGAGCTGGGCGCTGCGCCCCGCGCCGGGCCGCTGATCGTGCAGGAATACGACGCCACCTGCCTGGTCCCGCCCGGCGCCAGCGCCCGCCTCGACGGGTTCGGCAACATTCTGCTTCACATCCCACGGGCTGGGGTCCGCTGACCTCGCGCGGCTGAGGTCGTCCTCGGCGCGAAACACCGGTACAACCGCGCCGGCCCGGCGCTATAGTCTGACGTGGCATGCGGAGGCGCGGCGATGAACATCACCATTCTCGGCGGCGGCGGCTTCCTCGGGCGGCGGATCGCCGCCACTCTGGCGAAGCACGGCAAGCTGGGCGGCAAGGATGTCACCCGCCTGACCCTGTTCGACATCGAGCATCCGCCGGTGCCCCAAGCGCCGTTCCCGGTGCGCACGGTGGCCGGCGACATCGTGTCGCTGCCGGCCGACGCCATCCCCGAGGACACGGACGTGGTGTTCCACCTGGCGGCGGTGGTCAGCGCGGCCGCCGAGGCCGATTACGACCTCGGCCGGCGGGTCAATGTGCGGGGCACCGACGCGGTGATCGACGCCTGCCGCGCGCTGCCCCGGGCGCCGCGCGTGGTCTTCGCCAGCTCGGTCGCCAGCTTCAGCGGCGGGCAGGATGCGGTGCTGCCGGACGAAGCCCGCCAGGTCCCCGCCAACAGCTACGGCGCGCAGAAGGCGGCGGCCGAGCTGATGCTGGCCGATGCCTCGCGCCGCGGCTTCCTCGATGCGGTGTCGCTGCGGCTGCCGACGGTGATCGTGCGGCCCGGCCGGCCCAACAAGGCGGCCAGCAGCTTCGTCTCGGCGATCCTGCGCGAGCCGCTGCTGGGCTTGCCTGCCGATCTGCCGGTGACCGAGGATTTCGCGGTGTGGGTGTGCAGCCCGCGCCGCGCCACGTCGTGGTTCCTGCATGCGGCGACGCTCGACACGACGCCGATGGGCCTCGACCGGAGCGTCAATCCGCCAGGGATGAGTGTCACCGTGGCGCACATGCTGCAAGCGCTCGAGGAAGTACGGCCGGGTGCCGCAGCGCTGGTACGGCGCGTGCAGGATCCGGCGATCGCATCGATCGTCGGCAGCTGGCCGGCGGCGTTCGAGCCGCTGCGCGCGAAGACGCTGGGTTTCGAATCCCACGAGCCGCTGGTCGAGGTCGTGCGCGCCTTCGTACAGGACGATCTGGAGGCGACGCGTCGCGAGCGGGCCGGTGATCCGGCGAGCTGACGCGCAGTCCCGCCAAACCGGCTCGCGAAGACCGTCCCACTTCTTCTATCGACCGCCGCGGTTTTTTGATTGTCGGCGGCGGCGCGATGCCTTGAAACCGCCGGATTTCACGGCAACGGTCGGACCGCGGCAATCCGGTCACGCTTTGCTCACGTAATTCTGCCATGCCGTAACTTCGTGACGTTCGCCGGCGCCACGTCGCGCAGGTGGCGGTATAATCGTTGACGGGATCGGGACCGCTGCACGGCAGCGGTCCGGCGTTGTACTTTCGGCCGGTTTGGACGTTCGATATGGCGAGTTTTCCTGGCACTCCGAGCGTGGTCGGCGGACCTTCCGCCGAAAACCGCACGGCCCAGGACCGCACGATCCCGGACCGCACGATCCCGGACCGCACGATCCAGGACCGGGTCATCCAGGACCGTACGGTCCAGGCGCGCACGACGCCGGCCCGCACCCCGGCCCCGGCGACCGTCGCGCCGAAACCCGAGAGCGTCCGCACCCGGCCGGTCCACCGGCATCGCCGCCCATTCGGCGACATGGTGCTGCATGCGCCGCAGACGCTGCGCGCCCTGGTGCGTGCCGACGAGATCTGGCTGGTGGTGCTGGCCGCCTGCGTCGGCCTCGGCGCCGGGCTGCTGGTGGTGGCGATGAACCTCATCGCCGGCGTGCTGCACCACTACATCTATCAGCTCACCGGCACGCAGCAGCTGAGCGGCATGGTGTCGCTGGACCCGCTGCGCTCGGTGCTGGGACCGAGCATCGGCGGCCTGGCGCTCGGCCTGCTCGGCCTCGGCGTGGCGCGCTGGTGGCCGCGGCGCGCCGTCGACCCGATCGAGGCCAACGCGCTCTACGGCGGGCGCATGTCGCTCAACGACAGCCTGATCGTCACCGCGCAGACGGTACTGTCGAACGGCGTCGGCGCGTCGGTCGGGCTGGAGGCCGGCTACACGCAGATCGGCTCTGCCGTCGCTTCGCGCCTCGGGCGCAGCTTCCGGGTGCGGCGCAACGATCTGCGCCTCCTGGTCGGGTGCGGCGCGGCCGGGGCGATCGGCGCCGCGTTCAACGCGCCGCTCACCGGCGCCTTCTATGCCTTCGAGCTGGTGATCGGCACCTACTCGCTGGCCAACCTGGCGCCGGTGATCATGGCGGCGATCGTGGCGATCGCCGTGGATCGCGGGCTCACCGGCGGCAGCGAGGGGTTCGAACTGCTGGTGCCGAGCGCCATTGCACCGGTGGACTACGTGCCGGTGCTGGCGCTCGGCGTGCTCTGTGCGCTGGGCGGGATTGCCATCATGCGCGGCGTGACCTTGACGGAGGAGCTGTTCCGCCGCAGCGGCGTGCCGGTCTGGCTGCGCCCGGCGCTCGGCGGGCTGGTGGTCGGCGGGCTGGCGCTGGTGACGCCGCAGGTGCTCTCATCCGGCCACTCGGCGCTGCATGTCGGACTGGATGCGCCCTACTCGATCAGCCACGTGGCGCTCCTGCTGCTGCTCAAGTCCGTGGCCTCGGCGGTGTCGATCGGCTCGGGATTCCGCGGCGGGCTGTTCTTCGCCTCGCTGTTCCTCGGCGCGATGCTGGGCAAGCTGTTCGCCGCGGTGCTGGCGATGGTGACCGTCACCCAGGCTTTGCCGGCGGTGATCTGCGCCGTGGTCGGCATGAGCGCGCTGGCGGTCGCCGTAGTCGGCGGCCCGCTTACCATGTCGTTCCTGGCGCTGGAGAGCACCGGCAGCCTGCCGCTGACCATCGCCGTGCTGGCCGCCTCCGTGGTGTCGTCGCTGACGGTGCGGCGCACCTTCGGCTACTCCTTCGCGACCTGGCGCTTCCATCTGCGCGGCGAGGCGATCCGCAGTGCCGTGGATATCGGCTGGATGCGCAACCTGACGGTCGGGCGGATGATGCGGCGCGAGATCCGCACGATCGGCGAGGACACGCCGATCAGCAATCTGCGGCGCGATTTCCCGCTCGGCGCGGCGCAGCGGGTGGTCGTGGTGGACGCGGCGGACCGCTACGCCGGCATCGTCTTCCTGTCGGAGGCGCACGCGGCGGACATCGAGGCCGCCCGGATCTCGGAAATGCTGCACTATCCCGACACGGTGCTGTTGCCGCAGATGACGATCAAGGAGGCGATCGCCGCGTTCGAGGCGGCCGAGAGCGACGCGCTGGCGGTGGTGGACAGCCGCGAGACGCGCAAGGTGATCGGGCTGCTGACCGAGCAGTACGCGCTGCGCCGCTACAGCGACGAGCTGGACCGCCGGCGCCGGGAGCTTTCCGGCGAGTAGTCTCGGCTCGGGGGTCCGCGCCGATCGTCATCGCGTGCGGGAGGGCCGCCACCGACCGGCGCGCCGGGAGACCTGCACGCGCCGCGCCTGTCGCCGCGGTCGGGCACCGGCATCATGCCACGCCCCGAGAATTGGGTGCGCAGAGACGGCGGCGGAGAATTCCGAAGAGTTGGCTCGGGTGATCGAGTCCGAGGCGGATGGCACAACAGCAGCCGCCATGAGAGCGGTGGCTGGCGCGGCGCGCAATCGCATGCTGCGCAACGATGCAACACGGGTCAGCAGCATCTGCAGCGCGTTTGCGCATAGCGAGCTCCTAACTGTTAGTTTAATGCACATGCCCTGCCGTCTCATAGGCAGCCACAGGCTTGAGCTCGCTCAGCGTTCGAATTATGCGATCAAACTCGCTGCGCTGCGCTTCAAAACGGGAGTCCGTTGTGAGGATCACGACGTGAACGATGAACGCTCCAGTGTCTGCGAAGGTGTGCACGATATGGAGACGGACACCTCGGAGTGTCCCGGCCACCTCGTAGCGGAACGCCGCGTATCCCTCGATTGAAAGTGCCCTGATTTGTCCGAAGACCGGATCGCCGACCTGAGTAAGGGGATTGTGGTATTTCGCCTGGACAAATGCTTGAAGATCTGGAATGTCCTCTTTAGGCGTCTCTTCCACACCCAATACAGCGTCGATGCTCGGTTGGCGCGCAAAGATTACAAAATCTGACTCGGTATCTGGTGGATCGGAGCGCACCCACCCTGGCGGTAGCACAATTTGAATTCGCCTGTCCTTGCTCATGGCTGCGAACGGGTAAGACGAGGCTCCCGTAGTTTGTGTAATTGGCTGCGCTGACCCGGCCGTCCGTGGCTGGTCTGCGATTCGCCATCCGGAAGCTTCCATGCAATCGTTGAAGTCCTGCTGAGCGCGAAACGCCTCCCCGATTGCGTTTCCAAGGGCAGCTGCCGCGACATATCTCGGAGAGCCAGCCGCCGCGAAGCCGCTGCCGCCGTGCCGCGCGATATAGGAGCATCGGGCCTTCTCTGGCCCCAAGTCTTCCGCGTTCATGCCGGGTCCTGGTACCCAGGTATGAGCACAGGCAGATAGAAAAAATGTAATAGGCAGCAGAACGGTGACGAGAAAGCGATGAACGTGGTGCATTGAAGGGTGACCTCCCTCCGCAGCTTGGTCACTGGAGCACTAAGATAAAGGAAACAGCGAGCGCCATCCGGCACAGCCCCGGAGCGATGATCGGCGCGCTGGCATCCGAGCGCCCGTCCGTGCCGCCGTGCATCAGGATGCAGGGCTCTCCTCCGGGCCAGTATCTCGCGGTACACCGCACCGCCTCCGTCGCCGTGTGCGGCTTGCAAGAAAGGACGTTCAAGTTTTATCGGATGAACGGAAATGGCCCTGTCCGCTGAGTTGTTGCGCTGGTTGGCCCTTGCGCTGCTCGGCGTCATGATGGCGGCGTCCGCCTGTGCACAGCCTAACTCGAGGGACTTCGATCTAGGAGCGATTGTGCCCACACCGGTCGCTGTCGGAGAGGCAATCCAGCGCGCCAGAGCGGCGCATTGCGGGAGGGCTGATTGCCTCGCGCTCTACACAATCTTTGGAACATACCGAGTAATCGGCGACTCCACGGCAACGCCGATGGGTATGGGCGGGTGGACGCCGACGACTGCGAGAGAAGCTTTCTTGCTGACCCGGCCCGCAACGATCAACCGACGGCTACGAGCGACGCTGCTCAGCCATCCCGACCTGTTCCCCGCAATCCGCGCGCGAGCCGAAAATCTGGCCGCGCACTACGACAGCGATGCTGACGTCAAGTCTGGAGATGAGTACTTTTTCGTCAACAGCCTGATCCAGATGGTCATGCTGATCGACACGAGAAGTCCCGACCACTGCCTGCCGAAGGTCCTAGGTGCTTTGCTCGTACCTCGGTTGCCGATCAATTAGTCCGCAGTGCGCGTGATTTTTGCGTCCGCGCACAATGGCGCAGCGGCTCCTGCAACCGGATCAGGCGATAGAGCGTGATGACCGAAGGTGGATGACCGCAGGTCTGATACGAGGTCGCACGGAGCGCCACCCGTTATCGTCACCCCCGCGAAAGCGGGGGTCCACGCGGCACATGGATTCCCGCTTCGCTGATATGACGGCCATGAGTCGGCGCTTACGAGAACTCGTATCAATCGCGCTCTCTAAATAACCAGCGAGAGCGGGATGACTTCGCCTATCAGAAGGTATCCCGCTCCAGCAGGCCGCGTCACTTGATCCTGACGCCGGCATGCGCCGCTGCCCCGTCGGCGTCGAGCACCGTCAGCCGATAGAACCCCGGCCCCGGCGGGCTCCATTCGGCGGTGCGGCGGACCGGCTCGGCCGGCACCCGGACCCCGTCCACCAGAAAGGCCAGCGGGCGGCGGCCGCCCATCGCGCGCAAGGTCACCGGCCCGTCGGCCGAGAGCGTCGCCGCGTCCGGCGGGAACAGCAGCCGCAAGGCGTCCGCGGCCGCCGGCGCCGCGGCGGCCTCCTGCTCGATCGTCGGCTCCGGCCGCGGCGCCGGCGGCAGCAGGTCGAACAGATGCGCCAGGATCGGCAAGGCCAGCGCCGTGCCGGTGGCGCCGGGGAGCGGCGTGCCGTCTGGCCGCCCGACCCAGACCCCGGCGACATGCGCTGCATCGAAGCCGAGCGCCCAGGCATCGCGGCCGCCCCAGCTGGTCCCGGTCTTCCAGGCGACGCCGGGCGGTCCGCCATCGGGGAAGGGCGTGGTCAGCGGGCCGGCGATGGTGCGCGCCGCCCGCGCCTCCAGGAACGGCCGCCGCATCACCGGCTCCGCCGCGAGCAGCCGGAGCCGGGTCGCGCTGCCGTCGCCGGCGAGCGCCGTGTAGAGCGTCGCGGCGTCGCGCAGGCTGATCCCGCCGCCGCCCAGCGCCAGCGGCAGCGACGCCTCCGCGCCCGCGGGCAGCGCTAGAGGCACGCCGGCGGCACGCAGCGTCTCGGCGTAGCGCAGCGGCCCGATCCGGTCGAGCAGCGCCACGGCC
>JAFAYM010000147.1 GCA_019240395.1 Acidisphaera sp.
TATCTCCGGACCGTGAGTCCCGGCTCCGCCGTCATCGCGAGCTGCCCCTTGGCAGCGTGGCGATCCAGGCGGCTGGCAGCTCCTGGCGGCCCTGGATCGCCACGTCGCTGCGCTCCTCGCGATGACGATGCCGTTTCGCCGCTTATCCGGCATGTGGGGATGCCAACTTTCGGGATGACACGCTAGCGCGACAGCAGGCGATCGACCCAGCGCAGCAGCAGATTCTCCCCGGCCTCGGCCGGTGGCGGTGGTGAAGAAGACGACGGAAAGCGCCGGGTTCACGGCCTGGTTCCCGCTATCCCCGGACCGTGAGTCCCGGCGGCTCCGCCGTCATCGCGAGCTGCCCCTCGGCAGCGTGGCGATCCAGGCGGCTGGCACCTCGTGGCGGCCCTGGATCGCCACGTCGCTGCGCTCCTCGCGATGACGATGCCGCTTCGTCGCTTATCCGGCATGTGGTGATGCCAACTTTCGGGATCGACACGCTAGCGCGACAGCAGGCGGTCGACCCAGCGCAGCAGCCGGTTTTCCCCGGCCTCGGCCGGTGGCGGCGCCGGCGCATCGACCGGCGTGCGCGGCCGCGGCGGCAGATACTTGTTCACCGGGCGATAGCCCATCTCCGGCATCAGGTCGTAGCCGCCGCGCGCCGCCACCAGCCGGGAGACCGCGCTGTCGGGATCGCCGAGGTCGCCGAAATGCCGGGCGTTGGTCGGGCAGGTGGCGACGCAGGCCGGCACCCGTTCGTGTTCCGGCAGGTTCTCGTTGTAGATGCGGTCGATGCATAGCGTGCACTTCTTCATCACGCCGTCCGCCTCGTCCAGCTCGCGCGCGCCGTACGGACAGGCCCAGGCGCAGAGCTGGCAGCCGATGCAGAGATCGTGATCGACCAGCACGATGCCGTCCTCCGCCCGCTTGTAGGAGGCGCCGGTCGGGCAGACGGTGACGCAATCCGGCGTCTCGCAATGCAGGCAGGAGCGCGGGAAGTGCACGGTGCGGCTGCTCTGGCCGGCACTCGGCCCGGCCTCGTAGGTGTGCACGCGGTTGAACCAGACGCCGTCGGGATCGGCTTCATAGGCGTGATAGTCGGTGAGCGGCGCGGAGTGGCCGCTCATGTTCCACTCCTTGCAGTTCACCGCGCAGGCGTGACAGCCGACGCAGGTGTCGAGGTCGATCACCAGCCCGAGTTTTTTCGCGCCCGGCGTGCGCGCCGGCAGGCTGGTCATGACGCCGGCGCCGTGGCGTGCGCGGGATTGCTGGCGTTGTAGCGCAGGGTCTCGGGCGGTCGACCGAGCCCGGGCGGGGCGCCGAGTGCCGGGGGCTGCGGTGAGGTCGCCGCAGCCGTGGTCTTTTCGAGGCGCACGCGCAGATCGAACCAGGCGGCCTGGCCGGTGACGGGATCGCTGTTGGAGATCCTGTCCTCGCCGAGCGGCAGCCACTCGCAGATCGCATGGTTCAGCAGGAACCCCTCGCGGAACTCCTGGGAATCCTGTGCAAGCTGCCAGGCGCCGGCACGCTTGCCGATGGCGTTCCACGTCCAGACGGTGCCGGGATTGACGCCCTCCATCAGCTTGACGCGCCCCTTTACCCGGCCGTGCCGGCTGATCACCCAGACCCAGTCCTCATCCGCGAGCCCGAGCGCCTGCGCGGTGGCGCGGTTCACGAACAGCCGGTTGCGCGCCAGGATCTGCCGCAGCCAGGCGTTCTGCGAGTGCCAGGAATGGTACATCGGCATCGGCCGCTGGGTGATCGCCTGCAGCGGGAAGCGGTCTCCCGGCGCGGCGGCGTCCTCGAACGGCGGATACCAGAAGGCCAGCGGATCGCAGAAACGCCCGACGCGCGCACGCAGGCGTTCCGGCGGCTGCACCGGGCCATGGCCCTGCGCCGCCAGGCGGAATTTCTGCAGCGGCTCGCTGTACAGCGACAGCACGATCTGGTCGTCGCGCCCGACCAGGCCCATCGCCTTGGCGGTGCGCAGATAGTCCCGGTTGGCGTGCTTGAAGTAGTGCTGCTCGGGCGGCAGGTGGTGCGTCCAGAAGCACTGGTTGGCGCGATAGCGTTCGAGCTGGTCGGGATTGACCGCGCCGACGCCGACCGCACTGCCGTCGGCGCCGCGAAATCCCGCGAGCGGGCCGATGCCGGGGCGGCGCTCGTGATGCACGATGTAGTCGGCGTAGTTCTCGTAGAGCGCGCTGTCGTCCTCGCGCACGAAGCCGGGCAGGCGCAGGCGGGCGCCGAGTTCGATCAGCACGTCCTGGAACGGCCGCACGTCGCGGTCCGGCTGCAGCACCGGCTGACGTATGGCATCCGCCGGCCCGTCCGCGCTGCCGATCGGCCGATCGAGCAGGGAGATGCAGTCGAAGCGCTCGAGATAGGTGGTGTCCGGCAGCACCAGATCGGCATAGGCCACGGTTTCCGATGCATAGGCGTCGGCATAGATCACGAACGGGATACGGTAGTTGCCGGCTGCATCCTTGTCGGCGAGCATGCGCTGCGCGTCGCCGGGATTCATCGACGAGTTCCAGGCCATGTTGGCCATGAACATGAAGAGCGTGTCGATGGGATAGGGATCGCCCGCCCAGGCATTGCCGATGACGGTGTGCAGCATGCCGTGCAGGGCGAGCGGCGCTTCCCAGGAGAAGGCGTGGTCGATGCGGATCGGCGTGCCGTCCGCCTGCACGAGCAGATCCTCCGGCCCGCCGGGATAGCCGAGCGCCATCCCGGGGATCGGCTTGCCGGCTTCGCTGTCGCGGCCGGCGGGCGCCGGCGCGATCGGGAAATGCTTGGGATAGGGTGATTTGTAGCGCCAGGACCCGGGCGTATCGACCGCACCCAGCAGCATCTGCAGGATGTGCAGCGCGCGGCAGGTGTGAAAGCCGTTGCTGTGCGCGGAGATGCCGCGCATCGCGTGCATCGACACCGGCCGGCCGACCATGCGCTCGTGCCGGCGGCCGGCGCAGTCGGTCCAGGGCTGCTCGATGACGACTTCGCGCGAAGCCGCCTCGGCGATTTCCGCGGCGATGCGGCGGATGGTTGCGGCCGAAATGCCGCAGCGTTCGGCGACGGCTTCGGGCGCGTAGGCGGCATCGAGGTAGCGTTCGGCCAGCAGGTGAAACACCGGCACGGCACGCCGGCCGTCCGGCAGCGTCACTTCACCGACCAGTGCCGGCTGGCTGTCGGGCGTGGCTGCCGCCACCGGCGCGCCCGAGCGGCGGTCCCAGGCCTGTGGCCGGCCCTCGCCGTCGCGGACGAACAGGCCGTCATCGGCGCCGCCGGGATCGCGCACGACCAGGTAGGGGGCATCGGTGTAGCGGACCAGGAACTCCAGGTCGATGCGGTCGCGGCGCAGCAGCTCATGGACCAGCGCCAGCACGAACAGCCCGTCGGTGCCGGGTCGCAGGCCGATCCACTCGTCGGCGATCGCGGAGTAGCCGGTCTTCACCGGATTGATCGAGACGAATTTCTTGCCGCGCTGCTTGAGCCTGGACAGGCCGAGCTTGATCGGATTGGAATCGTGATCCTCGGCGACACCGAACATCAGGAAGTATTCGGTCCGGTCCCAGTCGGGCTCGCCGAATTCCCAGAACGCCCCGCCGACGGAATAGAGCCCGCCCGCCGCCATGTTGACCGAGCAGAACCCGCCATGCGCGGCGAAATTCGGCGTGCCAAACTGCGACGCCCACCAGCCCGTCAGCGACTGGCTCTGGTCGCGGCCGGTGAAGAAGGCCAGGCGCTTCGGATCGGTTTCGCGGATGCGCGCCAGCCGGTCGGTGGCGATCTGCAGCGCCTCCTCCCACTCGATCTCGCGGAATTCCCCGGCGCCGCGCTCGCCGACGCGCAGCAGCGGCTTGCGCAGCTTCGCCGGCGAATACTGCTGCATGATGCCGGCCGAGCCCTTGGCGCAGAGCACGCCGCGGTTGACGGGGTGGTCGCGGTTGCCCTCGATGTAGCGGATGCGCCCGTTCAGCAGGTGCACCTTTATGCCGCAGCGGCAGGCGCACATGTAGCAGGTGCTATAGGCGACGGCGTCATGCACCGTCGGCGACAGATCGATCGCCTCGCGTGGGGCCAAATGCCTCTCCCGGCTCCGAGGTGCCCAGGAAGCGCGCGCGCAGAGAACAAGTCAAAGCAAGGCGAGGAGAGCCCTCGCCTTTTTCCTTCCCTGCCCTAAGCTGGCGTGATGACCCCAGCCGCACTGCTCGCCGCACTCGGAGACGGCGGCGAACTCGCCATCCTCGATGCCCGCGAGGAGGGCGAGTTCGGCACCGGCCACCTGTTCTGGGCGGTGCCCTGTCCGCTGTCGCGACGCGAGATCGTCGCCCGCGCCCTGCTGCCCCGGCTGGCCACCCGCATTGTCTGCGTCGATGACGGAAGCGGCCTGGCGGCGCGCCTCGCCGAGTGGCTCCGGGCGATCGGCTGCACCGATGTAGCGCAGCTCGAGGGCGGCACCCCGGCCTGGGCGGCCGCCGGCCAGGTGCTGTTCAGCGGCGTCAACGTGCACTCGAAAGCCTTCGGCGAGTGGGTCGAGCACGAATACGGCACCGAGAGCATCGATGCCGCCGCGCTCAAGCAATGGATCGACGAGAAGCGCGACCTCGTCGTGCTGGACAGCCGCCCCCTCGACGAGTTCACCCGGATGTCGATCCCCTCGGGCATCAACGTACCGGGCGGCGAGCTGGCCTACCGTATCGGCGACCTGGTCCCCGACCCGGCGACCGTCGTGGTGGTGAACTGCGCGGGGCGGACGCGGAGCATCCTCGGGGCGGAAAGCCTGCGCCGCGCCGGCGTGCCGAACCGGGTGCTGGCGCTGCGCAACGGCACCATGGGATGGCAGCTCGCCGGCTACACCCCGGCGCACGGCCGCACCGAGCGCTTCCCGCCGGGTCGCCCGGCGAGCGCCGACCAGGCACTCGAACGCGCCCGCCGCTTCGCCGAAGCCTCGGGGGTCGGGGTGATCGGCGCGCTCGATCTCGCCCGCTATGAGGAGGACCCGGAGCGGACGCTCTACGTTCTCGATGTCCGCGATCCCGCGGAGTTCCGGGCCGGCCATCGGCCGGGCAGCCGCAACGCCCCCGGCGGCCAGCTCGTGCAGGCGACCGACCGGTGGATCGGCGTGTGCCGCGCCCGGATCGCGCTGATCGATGACGACGGCGTGCGCGCCCGGATGACCGGCGCGTGGCTGCGCCAGATGGGCCACCGGGACGTGTTCGTGGTCGAAGACGGCCTGGCCGGCGCCCGATCCACCGGCGACGCGCCGGTGCCGGTGCCGGAACTGGCAGCCGAGGTCGCCTCGATGGAGCCCGCCGCCCTGGCCGGGCAGCTCGCGGACAGCGTCGTCGTGGACCTGGCGCGCAGCATCGAGTTCCGCGCCGGCCATATCCCCGGCGCGCTCTGGGGGGTGCGCAGCCGGCTCGAAACACTGCGTCCCGCTCTCACGCGAAAGGTGGTCGTCACCTCGCCCGACGGCGTGCTGGCCCGCCTCGCCGTGCCGGAGGTGGAAGCATTGGCCGGGGCGCCGGTGCAGGTGCTGCGCGGCGGCACCGCGGCCTGGCAGCAGGCCGGCTACCCGATCGAGGCAAACCCGGCGGAGCCGCCGGACGAGGCCTGCGTCGACACCTATCTCCGTCCCTATGACCGCAACCACGGTGTCGAGGCAGCGATGCGGGAGTATCTCTCCTGGGAGGTCGACCTGGTGCGCGACATCGCGCGGGATAGGACCGTAAGATTCAGTCGTGCGGGTAGCGAGTAAGCAAGGTGAGGGGCTCTGCCCCTCAACCCCGCTGGGGACCGTCGTCCCCAGACCCCATTTACTTAAGACTTGGTTCAATAGCGCGTTCGATCTGCTGCTGCCGCCGAATTGTCTGAGCTGCGATACGCTGGTGGCGGCGCCGGGGCTGCTCTGCGCGGAGTGCTTCCGCAAGACCGCCTTCATCACCGACCCCTTCTGCCTCCGCTGCGCCACGCCGTTCACCCATGCCAGCCAGGGCGGGCCCGACCGCCTCTGCCCGGACTGCCGCCAGGCGCCGCCCCGCTTCGACCGCGCCCGCGCCGCGCTGCGCTACGACGGGCACACCGCGCGGATCGTGCTCGCACTCAAATACGCCGACCGGACCGAGACCGCCGCCGCCCTGGCGCGCCACATGGCCCGCGCCGGCTCCGTCCTGCTGCGCGAAGCCGACGTGCTGATCCCGGTTCCGCTGCATCGCCGGCGCCTGCTGTCGCGCCGCTACAACCAGGCGGCGCTGCTGGCCTATGCGCTGCGCCGCCTCGCCCAGCTTCCCGTCGTCCCGGACGCCCTGCAGCGGGTCCGATCGACCCCGTCGCTCGGCGACAAGAGCGGCCCGGAGCGGGCGCTGATCATGGAGGACGCGATCGCCGTCCGCCGCGGCCGTGGCGCACGCATCGCCGGCCGTCGCGTGCTCCTGATCGACGACGTGCTGACGTCCGGGGCGACCGCCAATGCCTGCGCCGAGGCGCTCAAGCGAAGCGGCGCCAGGGCGGTCGACGTGCTGGTGGCGGCACGGGTGCCGGATCCCGGCCTGGGATGACCGCCGAACCTTGTCCTGGGCCGGCGCCGACACGATGTCGCCGTGAGCGAGGAGGTCCGCATGCCGAAGGTGGAGGTCTATACGCAGCCCTGGTGCGGCTTCTGCAGCCGGGTGAAGCGGCTGCTCGACAGCAAGGGCGTCTCCTTCCGCGAGATCGAGGCGCCGCACGGCACGCCCGAGCGCGAGGAGGCGATCCGCCGTTCGGGCGGGCGCACCACCGTGCCGCAGGTGTTCATCGACGGGCGCCATATCGGCGGCTGCGATGAGCTGACCGCGCTGGATGCCAGCGGCAAGCTCGATCCGCTGCTGGCGGCGGCATAGAGCGGCGCTCTATGCAGCGAAACTGACTTCCGCCGATCCGAGGCCGTCGAAGCGGACGCAGCAGACCTCGCCTGGCTTCAAATAGCGCAGGCCGGTGTAGGACCCGCAGGTGACGAACTGGCCGGCCTTGACGCCGCCGGCCGGGCGCAGCAGTTCCACCAGCGCGACCGCGACGCCGAGCGGATCGTTGGTCGGGTGGCCGCCGGACTGCTCCAGCACGGCCTCTCCGTTGACCTCGAGCACGACGCGCAGGGTCGCCAGATCGAGGCTTTGCCAGTCCGCCGTCAGCTCGCCGGAAACGAAGCCCTGGTTGCTGATGCTGTCCGCGAGCTTGTCGAGCATCGGCGTGTCCGGGTCGGCGAAGCGGCTGCTGACGATCTCGATCGCGGCGCAGGCGTCGACGCAGGCGGCGATTTCCTCGCGCGTGTAGGGCGTGGGGCGCGACGGCAGGTCGCGGCGGAAGCGGAACGCGACTTCGCCCTCGACGCCGCCCTGGCCCATCTCGGCCTGCGAGATGCGCGCGGGCGAGCGGCGGATCGCCGGCGCATAGATCGGCGCGCGAACCGGCTCCCCTCCCGCGGGGGCATTGGCCTTGAACGCGCCGACCTCGGCGCCGAGCCGTGCGGTGATCGCGTCCTGGATCGCGTGCGCGTCGGCGACGATCTGCGGGCGGCATTGCGTCGGCAGCGGGCCGATGCGCGATTGCTGCTGCCTCGCGGCAACCAGCAGAGAGGCGGCTTCGGCGACACGAGTCGGGTCCATGATGTTCACCTCGCCTGCAGAACGTTTGACGGACGTGTCAGCGGATCTCGACGACCGCGCTGTCGTGCGAAATGCTCGTCCCGCCGATGACATCCCACTCGAACTGGTCGACCCCGTGGAATCCGGGCGTCGGAACATACCATACGCCCAGCCCGGGATAGATATTGCCGGTGCAGTCCGGCGCACCTTCCCGAAGCCGGGTCGACCTGGTCGGTCCCGGACGGAACGATACGGTGCCATGCGCCGGCGCCGTGCGCAGCACGAGCTGCGGCGGCTCCATCGCGGTGCAGTCCTGATGCCAGCGCCCGTAGGTAAAGACACGGAGCTCCTGGCCGGCGGAGCCGGACCGATGGAAGGTCTGCTCCCGCGACATCCGCTCCTGTCCCCAGGCCGGCATGGCACAGGCGGCCAACGCCACGCCGGCAAGGATCAGTCGCACCATTTCCCGATCCTCAGGAAGCGGCCGGAACCGTCACCCCGATCATGTCGCCCTCGCGCACGATGCCGGCGAGCCGTTCCTCGCCCCAGCCATCGGTGGCGGCCGGGCGCACCGGCAGCACCATCCAGCGATAGTCGGCGGTGGAATCCACCACCCGCATCCGCACATTCTCCGGCAGCACGGTTCCCCACTCCGCCAACAGACCGCGCGGGTCGCGCACCGCGCGGGCGCGATAGGCCGAGGACTTGAACCAGAACGGCGGATAGCCCAGCACCGCCCGCGGATAGCAGCTGCACAAGGTGCAGACCACGAGGTGGTGCAGCTCCGCGGTGTTCTCCAGCACGCCGAGCGGCGGCGCGCCGCGCATCGGAATGCCGAGCGCCTCGGCAGCCGCGGTGCCGTCGGCGAGCATCAGCGCGCGATAGGCCGGATCGCACCAGGCCTTCGCCACCATGCGCGCGCCCTGCCCCGGCGAGGCGGCATCGGTGAGCGCGATCCGCTCGGCGATTTCCTGCGGCGAGGCTAGGCCCTTCTTCGCGAGCAGGCTCTCGATCGCCACGAGAAGACGTTCGCTGTCCGCCTCGATGACCCCGGCCATCGCATTCCTCCGTTATTGGGCGGGAACTTCCTGTAGCCAGTGGCCGAAGATCTCCACCAGCAGCTCGTCCCCCGTCGCACCTTCGCCCCAGATCGCCGCCTGATCGAAGGCGACGTGATACAGCGGCAACTTCGGCGCCGGCCGGGCGAAGGCGAGATCCTCCGGGTTCGGGAATTCGCCGAGCCGCCGCACGATCCTTCCCCGACGCCCGCGCAGATAGTGCGGCGTGCGGATATGCGCCGGGCCACGCGCCTCCGGCCAGTCGGAGCGCACCTGCACCAGGCGTCCCGGCGCGAGTTCGGCCATCAGCCGCGCTCCAGTTCCGCCCGCAGCTCCTCCTCGCTCACCACGCCGCGGCGCAGCAGGTTGTCGGCGATCGAGCGGATCCAGCGCTGGTAATAGGACAGGCGGTGATAGGTCTCCTCCGGGATCGCCTCGATGCCGCGCCGCAGCTCATCCACGCTCATCACCTTCTTGGCGCCCAGTATCGAGCGCACCGCATCCACCTGCTTGTCGAAATCGGTCAGCGCGTGCGGCTCGGTGTCGACGGGCTGGCAGGCGTATTTCGCGACGCCGCCCAGGTCGTGATGCGCCCGGGGCAGTTCCTCGGGTTCAGTTGACGGCTTCTCCGGCATAGCTGCCCCAGAACTCCTCGCGCTTCAGGAAGCCACGGTAGTCGCCAACCTGCACCTGGCACCAGTCCGAACCGGCCTCGCAGCCGACGATCCGCCCGATGACGCCCGGCTTGACATAGGCGATCGCCGCGGCGTGCTCGTCGGCCGTGCGCCGCAGGCTGCGCTGCGCGCCGGTGACGATGAAGCTGCGCCGGCCGGTCAGCGTCGCCTGGTGCACCCAGCCCTTCACCCCGTCCGGGTCGCTGATCAGCCGCCAGACCTCGAACTCGCGCTCGATCTCCACGGGAAGGTCACGGCGCTGATAGACCCAGAGGATGGGATAGCGCGTGCCCGGGCCGGCGCGCAGGTTCACGTCGTCAGAGTGCAGCGCCGCGAATCGCGGCAAGGGCATGCCGGTGGCGCTTCCCTTGGTCGGCGCTGCCGGGGTCGGCTCCGGCGCTGGCGGCGGGACCGGGGCGGGCGCCGGGGCCGGCGCCGCGGGATGCGGCGCCACACGCGGGCGATGCTGCGGATGCAGCGGTTTCGGCGGCTGGATCACTGGCGGCTGCCCGGCCGCGGCCAGAAGAAAGACCACCGGAAGCATCGAAAGGACGCGCATCGAACCCAGGGGTGCCAAGAGAAGAAGGCAGGGTCAAGAAGGCCAGGGGCTCTGCCCCCAAAACGCTGAGTGTGGGACCCCGCTGGGGCCGCGCCCCAGACCTTATGACTCAGAAAGTAAGCATTTGTCCCTCGGCGCACGCCGACAGGAAGGTGGCGACGCCGGCGACCTCTACGCCGGGGAGCAGCCCGGCCGCATCCAGCGCCTCGGCACGCAGGCCGGCCTCGCAGGCGATCAGCCGCACGCCGAGCGAGGCCGCGGCTTCGCGGAGCTCGTCCAGCCCGGCGACCCCGCGCTCGCGCAAAACCGCGTCGCGGCCCGCCTGCTCCAGGCCCGACCAGTCCGTCAGCAGGGCGCGGCACCCGGCATTGGTGGCGAACAGCACTACCGGTCGGCCGAGCGCCGCCGCCCCAGCCGCCAGCACGAACGCGTAGTGCGCCCGCTCATGGGCTCCGGACAGCAGCAGGATGCCTAGAGAGGGATGGCTTCTAATTGACGAAGCCATCACGCTCTAACACCAGTTCTCGGGAGCGCCGACTCATGGCCGTCATATCAGCGAAGCGGGAATCCATGTGAGGCGTGGACCCCCGCTTTCGCGGGGGTGACCATAATGGGTGGCGCTCTGTGCGACCTCGTATAACTGTTAGGTTTGAGAGCGTGAGTGAGACCTGCGGTGATTCCGCCTTCGGTCATCACGCTTCACGGCCGCAAACCGGGCAGGCCGGGTCGCGCGGCAGCCGCACCGTGCGGAAGCGCGCGGCCAGCGCGTCCCAGAGCAGCAGGCAGCCGGCCAGGCTGTCGCCGATGCCGAGGATCTCCTTCAGCACCTCGGTCGCCTGCAGCGTGCCCATCACGCCGGTGACCGCGCCGAGCACGCCCGCCTCGGCACAGCTCGGCACCTCCCCCTCCGGCGGCGGCTCGGGATAGAGGCAGCGATAGCAGGGCAGATCGGCACCGGCATGCGGTTTGAACACCGAGAGCTGGCCCTCGAAACGCAGCACCGCCGCCGAGACCAGGGTGCGCCGCTCGGCGACGCAGGCATCGGCCACCAGGAAACGCGTGGGGAAGTTGTCGCTGCCGTCACAGACCAGATCGTAGGCGGCGATCAGCGCGGCGGCGTTGGCGGCGGTGAGCCTGGTCTCGTGCGCCTCGATGCGGGTTTCGGGGTTGATCGCCTGTGCCGCCATGGCGGCGGAGCGCACTTTCGCCATGCCCAGCCGATCCGTGCTGTGCGCGACCTGTCGCTGCAGGTTCGAGAGATCGACCCGGTCGTCATCGACGATGCCGAGCGTGCCGATACCCGCCGCCGCGAGGTAGAGCGCCAGCGGGCTGCCAAGTCCCCCCGCGCCGACCAGCAGCACCCGCGCAGCTTTGAGCCGTGCCTGCCCGGTGCCCCCCACCTCGCCGAGCAGGATATGCCGGGAGTAGCGGACGATCTCCTGCTCGGTGAGGTTGATTTCCATGACGCGGGCCGAGGCAGGCCTACCCTATCCGCAGCAACCGCGAAGCCTCCGCCCGCAGCCAGGCCACGCCCCGCCGCGTATGCGGCGTCAGCTCCGCCACCAGGGCCCAGAAATGCGGCCCGTGGTTCATGTGGCGGAGATGCGCGACCTCATGGGCGGCTACGTAGTCCTGGACGAAGGGCGGGGCCATCAGTAGCCGCCAAGAGAAGGCGATCGAGCCGTCGGAGGCGCAGCTGCCCCAGCGGCTGCGGGTATCCTTCACGCTCACCCGCTTCGGCCGCAGACCGGCCAACTCCGCCTTTTCCTGCGTCAGGCGTGCGAAGCGTCGGCGAGCCTCACGGCGGAGGAAGTCAGTGAGCCGGCGGGAGAGGAACTCCGGGGCGCCGGCGACCAGGATCTCGCCGGAGTGCACCCAGGCGCCGCCGCGGGCGCCCGGCACGTGGCGAACCCGGTGGTCGACCCCATCGAGGGGCACGATGGCGCCGTCGGCGAAGGGGATATGGCCGGGCAGGGCGGCGAGCCGGTCGGTGACCCAGTCGGCGTGGGTCATCAGCAGCGCCATTCCGGCGCCGCGCCCGGTGCGCGGCGGCAGAGTCACAACGACCGCGCCGCCGCGCGGATCGATGCGAAGGCTGACCCGGCGGGCCCGGGCGCTCCGGCGCCACTCGACTTTGGCCGGCCCCCGGGGAAGCGAGAGGATCTCTGGGGAGGGCTGCATCCCGGCATAGATGCAGGCCCGGGCGAGTCGGGCAACAACACCGGGAGCAAGGCTGCCCCCGGTTGGTGCACGTCTTCAGTAGTGGTGGCGGAACAGAAGCAGAACAAGGATGATCAGCACGACGATCCCGAGCCCGCCGCCGCCCCAGCCGCCGGTCACCGGCACGCCGGGATCGCCGTATCCGCCGTACCAGCCCCGGCGGTAGCCGGTGTGACCGAAGCCGCCCAGGGCGACGATCACCAGAACGATCAGCAGAAGGGTAAGCACGGCAGTCTCCGCATTTGCTTCGAGCTCAGGCTACGCGACGGACTGGGGCAACACCATGGCCGCGGGCGGCAGCTAACGGACCCGGCCCTCGCGGAAGGCGGCGACGGTGCGCATCACGCCGCGCAGCTCGGCCAGGCCCTTGAGACGGCCGATGCAGGAATAGCCGGGGTTCACCGTCTTGCCGATGTCGTCGATCAGGAGGTGCCCGTGGTCGGGGCGCATCGGGATGATCGCGTCGGCCCGTCCCTCGGCGCCCCGCCGCTCCTCCTCGCGCATCAGCGACGCCACGACGCCGATCAGGTCGGTGTTGCCGTCCAGGTGCTCCGCTTCGTGAAAGGAGCCGTCGCCCTCGTGGCGGGTGTTGCGGAGATGCGCGAAGTGGATGCGCGGCCCGAACTCCTCGGCCATCGCCACCAGGTCGTTTCGCGGATTGCAGCCGAACGCCCCGGTGCACAGGGTGAGCCCGCTCGCCGGTTCCGGCACCGCCGCGAACAACTGCCGGACGTCATCGGCGGTGGACATGACGCGCGGCAGTCCGAAGATCGGGAAGGCGGGGTCGTCGGGGTGGATGCAGAGCCGCGCGCCGGCCGCCGCCGCTACCGGCGCCACTTCGTTGAGGAACTCGATGAGATTGGCGCGCAGGCCGTCCGGCGGGATCGCCTTGTAGACGTCGAGCATCTTCTGGAAGCCGGCGCGGTCGTAGACGAACTCCCGGGCGGGGAGCCAGTCGATGAGGAGGTGCTCGAGGTCGGCGATGTCGCTCTCCGCCATCGCCTTGAACCGCTGCTCGGCGCGCTGCCGGCGCTCGGGCGGGTGGTCCGCCTCGGCGCCGGGGCGGCGCAGCACGAACAGGTCGTAGACGGCGATGTCGGTGTGGTCGAAGCGGAGCGCGTAGCCGCCGGTCGGCAGCCGGTACATGAGGTCGGTGCGCGTCCAGTCGGTGATCGCCATGAAGTTGTAGCAGATGGTCTTCACGCCCGCGCGGGCGACGGCTTCGATGGAGCGCTGGTAGTCGGCGATGCGCTGGCGGAAGTCGCCGCTGCGGGTTTTGATCTCCTCGGCGACCGCGATGCTTTCGACCACCGACCAGGACAGGCCGGCGGCCTCGATCTGCCGCTTGCGCGCCAGCACTTCCGCATCGGGCCAGGCCTGTCCCTGGTTGATGTGGTGCAGCGCGGTGACCACGCCGGAGGCGCCGGCCTGGGCGATGTGCGAGAGCTGCACGGTGTCGTCGGGGCCGAACCAGCGCCAGGTCTCCTGCATATCCTGTCTCCTCAGCGCGGCGCGTGCGAGGCCAATGTCTCCCGTGTGCCGCGGGTCAACAGGGAGTGCAACGCCTGCCGCACGCAGTCGCGGAACTCAGGGTGGGTAGCGAGCTCGGGATCGAAGATCTCCCGCACGCCGAACAGCGCCTGGCTCAGCGAGGCGGCATCGGGCCCGTGCTCCCGGGCGATGCGGACGAGCCGCTCGGAAAGCGGGTCCTGGATGGCGTAGGGCTGGCAATCCTCGTCGCGGCCGAGCAGGAAGCGCATCCAGGCTGCGATCACCAGCGCGATCCGCCGCGGCAGCTGGCCCTGGCGCAGGTTCTCGAGCGCCGGGGTGAGCAGGCGGGGCGGCAGCTTCTGCGATCCGTCCATGGCGATCTGCTGGAGCAGATGGCGGATAGCCGGATTGCGGAAGCGTCCCTCCAGGACGGTCGTGTAGTCGGCGACCGCGATGCCGGGGACCGGCGGCAGGGTCGGCAGCAGGTCCTCGTCCCAGAGGCTCCGCAGGAATTTTGGCAGCAGCGGTTCCGCCATGGCATCGGCCACCGTGGCGATCCGCGCGGGCGCGCCGAGATAGGCGAGGGCGGAGTGCGCGCCGTTGAGCGCGCGCAGCTTCATCAGCTCGAACGGATGCACGTCGGCCACCAGCAGCGCGCCGGCGGCTTCCCAGTGCGGGCGGCCGGCGGCGAAGCGGTCCTCGATGACCCACTGGGTGAACGGCTCGGCGACGACCGGCCAGGCGTCGCGATAGCCGAGCGCCTCCACCGCGGCGCGATCCTCGTCGCGCGTCGCCGGGACGATGCGGTCGACCATGGTGCAGGGGAAGGCGATCGTGTCGGCGACGTAGGCGGCCAGGGACGGATCGCTCAGCGCGGCGTAGCGGCCGACGATGCGCGCGACGGTCGCGCCGTTGCTGGCGAGATTGTCGCAGACCAGCACGGTGCAGGGCGGGGCGCCGGCGTCGCGGCGGCGGCGCAGCGCCTCCGTCAGCAGCCCGGGCACGCTGCGCGGCCAGGCCTCGCGCCTGAGGTCCTGGACGATGTCGGGATGCGCCTCGTCCAGCGTGCCGGTCGCGCCGTCCCCGCAATAGGCCTTCTCGGTGACCGTCAGGCTGATGATGCGGGTGCGCGGATCGGCGAGCCTGGCCATGGCGAGGTTCGGGGTCTCGGGCACGGCGAGCGCCTCCTTCACCGCGCCGACGACACGCGCGCGGTCGCCCTCCGGCCCGCGCTCGAGCACGGTGTAGAGGCAATCCTGGGGCGCCAGCGCCTGCCGCATGGCCGGCGAGCGCAGGCTGAGGCCGCAGATGCCCCAGCCCGTCTCCCCGGCCGCCAGGCGGTCGTCGGTGTAGATCGCCTGGTGGGCGCGGTGGAACGCGCCGAGCCCGACATGGACGATGCCGATCGAGACCCGGCGGCGGTCGTAGCCGGGCCGGGCGATCCCCGGGGGCAGGCGCTCCAGGGTGGATTGCGACAGCAGCGGCAGCATGTCGCCCGGCTCACCCGGGATGGCGGAGCAGCTTGACCCGCCTGCCGTCCACGCCGAGCGCGACCTCGCCCGACTTGAGCGCGAGGGCGTCGGCGCCGAACACCTCGCGGCGCCAGCCGTGCAGCGCCGGGATGTCCGGGCTGTCCTCGCCCGCGAGGCGCTCGATCTCGTCCGAGGAGGCCAGCAGCTTGGGGGCGACGTGGTGCTGTTCGCATTTGGCGGCCAGCAGCACCTTCATCAGGGACACCAGCGCCGGGGACGGGCGCGGGCCGTCGCGGCCGGCCGGCGCCGGCGGCAGCGCGTCCTCCGGCAGCGCCTTGGCCTGGGCGATGGCGGCGAGCAGCGAGGCGCCGCTGCGGCCTTCGGCGAAGCCGCGGCTGATGCCGCGGGCGCGGCCGAGCTGCTCGGCGGTGTCGGGCGCGATGGCGGCGATCTCCAGCAGCGCCTCGTCCTTGATCAGCCGCTGGCGGGGGATGTTGATGCGCTGCGCCTCGCGCTCGCGCCAGGCGGCGACGGCGCGCAGCATGCCGAGGAAGCGGCGATTGTTGGAGCGCGGGCGCAGGCGCTCCCAGATCGTCTCGGGGTTCGGGCGGTAGGTTTCCGGCGCCGAGAGGGTCGCCATCTCCTCGGCCACCCAGTCCATCCGTCCGTCGCGCTCCAGGCGCTCGCGCAGCCGCTCATAGACCTGGCGCAGCCAGGTCACGTCGGCGGCGGCGTAGGTGATCTGCTGCGCCGAGAGCGGGCGGGCGGCCCAGTCGCTGAAGCGGTGGGCCTTGTCGATCTCGCCACCGGCGAGCGAGGCGACCAGGGCGTCGTAGCCGACCTGATCGCCGAAGCCGGCCACCATGGCGGCGACCTGCGTGTCGAAGAGCGGGCGCGGCACGTCGCCGAATTTGAGCACGAAGATCTCGATGTCCTGGCGGGCGGCGTGGAAGACCTTCACCACCGCCGGGTCGGCGAGCAGGGCGCCGAGGGGCGCGAGCTCCAGGCCGGGTGCCTGCGCGTCGACCACCGCAACTTCGCGGGCGCCGCCGAGCTGGATGACGCAGAGCTCGGGCCAGTAGGTGCGCTCGCGCATGAACTCGGTGTCCACGGTCACGTAGGCCTCCTGGCGGAGGCGGCCGCAGACCGCATCAAGCGCGGCGGTCGTGGTGATCAGCGCGGGGGGCGGGAACTCCGGTCGTTGGGGGCGGGCCATGCCCGGCTTCCTACACGCGACGATTGACGTTCGGAAGGCTGGGCGGCTCCGGTTCAGCCGCGCATGCGGGTGAGATCGAGCAGCACGCCGGCCTCCAGCTCCTTCTCGTCGAGGCGGTGCTTCACCAGGTCGCCGATGCTGACGATGCCGACCAGGGCCTGGCCCTCGACGACGGGGACGTGGCGGATCTTGCGGGCGGTCATCACGCCCATGACGGCGTCGATGCGGTCGGTGCGGCGGCAGGTGACCACGGGAGAGGTCATGACGCTGCGCACCGGCTGGCCGAGGGCTGCGGGGCCGTGCTGGGCGAGGAGGTTGACGAGGTCGCGTTCGGAGAAGATGCCGACCAGCTTCTGCCACTGATCCTCGACGACGACGGCGCCGATGCGCAGCTCGGCCAGGCGGTGGACGGCGTTCTCGACGGTGTCGTCCGGCAGGATCGTGGCGACGCTCCGGCCCTTGGCTTCAAGCACGTTGGAGATCAGCATCGGCGTGCTCCTTTGCATCTGTCCCGGGTCATATAGGGGTTGCCGGGCCTTTCCGAAGGTTCTTTGTAATGGGGTCTGGGGTCCGCTGACCCCAGCGGGGTCCCACACTTCAGCGTTGGGGGCAGCGCCCCTGGCCTTGACTTGCTTCTCCCGCCCTGTTGTCTGCCCCGCCATGCATCTCTACCGTACTCATAGCTGTGGCGAACTGCGCGCCGCAGATGCCGGCACCGAGGCCCGCCTGTCGGGCTGGGTGCATAGCAAGCGCGACCATGGCGGGCTGCTGTTCCTCGACCTGCGCGACCATTACGGCCTGACGCAGATCGTCTTCGCCGCCGGCACGGAGGCTTTCGCGGCGGCCGACCGGGCGCGTCCGGAGAGCGTGCTCACCGTCACCGGCCAGGTGGTGCTGCGCGAGGGCGGGACGGTCAATCCGAAGCTGCCGACCGGCGAGGTGGAGCTGCGCGCCGCGGCGGTGGCGGTGCAGTCCGCCGCCGAGGTGCTGCCGATCCAGGTCGCCGGCAGCGAGCAGTTCCCCGAGGAATTGCGGCTGCGCTATCGTTTCATCGACCTGCGCCGCGAGCGCATCCACCGCAACATGCTGTTGCGCGCCGGGGTGATCGCCAGCATCCGGCGGCGGATGATCGCGCAGGGATTCACCGAGTTCCAGACGCCGATCCTGACGGCCTCGAGCCCCGAGGGCGCGCGCGATTTCCTGGTGCCGGCGCGGCTGCATCCCGGAAAGTTCTATGCGCTGCCGCAGGCACCGCAGCAATTCAAGCAGCTCTGCATGGTCGCCGGCTTCGACCGCTATTTCCAGATCGCGCCGTGTTTCCGCGACGAGGCGAGTCGCGCGGACCGCTCGCCGGGCGAGTTCTATCAGCTCGATTTCGAGATGAGTTTCGTCACCCAGGAGGACGTGTTCGCGACGCTCGAGCCGGTGATGGCCGGCGTGTTCGAGGAGTTCGGCGGCGGCCGTGCGGTGTCCGCCACGCCGTTCCCGCGCATTCCCTATGACACGGCGCTGCTGGAATACGGAACGGACAAGCCCGATCTGCGCAATCCGCTGAAGATCACCGACGTGACCACGCAGTTCGCCGGTTCTGGCTTCGGCCTGTTCGCGCGCATCGCCGCGTCGGGCGGGGTGGTGCGGGCGATCCCGGCGCCGGGGGCCGCGTCGCAACCGCGCTCCTTCTTCGACAAGCTGAACGACTGGGCGCGCGAGCAGGGCGCGGGCGGGCTCGGCTACATCGTCTTCGAGGCGGACGGCGGCAAGGGTCCGATCGCGCGCAACCTGGAGCCGGCGCGAACCGAGGCGATCCGCGAGGCGTGCGGGATGCGACCGGGCGATGCCGTGTTCTTCGCCGCCGGCAAGCGCGAGGACGCGCAGAAATTTTCCGGCACGGTGCGCACGCGGCTCGGCGAGGAGCTGGGGCTGATCGAGCGCGACGCCTTCCGCTTCTGCTGGATCACCGATTTTCCGATGTACGAGCTGAACGAGGAGTCCGGACAGATCGATTTCAGCCACAACCCGTTCAGCATGCCGCAGGGCGGGATGCAGGCGCTGGAGACGCAGGACCCGCTGACCATCAAGGCGTTCCAGTACGACATCGTCTGCAACGGCATCGAGCTGTCCTCGGGTGCCATCCGCAACCACCGGCCGGACATCATGATCCGCGCCTTCGAGATCGCCGGCTACACCGCCGCGGAGGTGGAGGCGCGTTTCGGTGGGATGCTCAATGCGTTCCGATACGGCGCGCCGCCGCATGGCGGGTCGGCGCCCGGCATCGACCGCATCGTCATGCTGCTGGCCGACGAGCCGAACATCCGCGAGGTGATCCTGTTCCCGCTCAACCAGCAGGGGGAGGATTTGATGATGGGCGCACCGGCCGAGGTACCGCCGGAGCGGCTGAAGGAGCTGTCGCTCAGGGTGGAACTGCCAAGGAAGTAAGGCGAGGGTACTGCAAACGGTTCGTCATTCCCGCGCAAGCGGGAATCCAGCAGCGCCCTCCGCGTGATAGGAGCGGCGGCATGCGGGCTCCGTGTGTCTACATCCTGGCCAGCAAGCGCAACGGCACGCTCTATGTCGGGGTGACCAGCGAGCTCGTACGGCGGGTTTGGGAACACAAGAGCAGCGAGATCGCGGGATTCACGAGGAAATATGGGATCAAGCTTCTGGTCTACGTGGAAGTGCACATCACCATGTCCGCAGCGATCGTGCGTGAAAAGCAGATCAAGAAGTGGCGGCGCACCTGGAAAATCGCTTTGATCGAGCGTGACAACCCGGAATGGCGGGACCTCTATAACGAGATGACCGGGGCGGCACCGGGTGGATTCCCGCTTGCGCGGGAATGACGGATGAGAGCCGGTATCGGCCACGGACAAGCTTTGGCGCTCACGGGGACGCTGCTCCTGGCCGCGCTGGGTCAGGGAACGCGCCGCGGTGCTGCACGCACCCCTTCGTCATTCCCGCGCAAGCGGGAATCCAGCAGCGGGTGATAGAGCGGCGGCATGCGGCGGGACCTCTATAACGAGGTGGCCGGGGCGGCACCGGATGGATTCCCGCTTGCGCGGGAATGACGGTTAAGAGTCGGTGTCGCCCACGGAGATGACTTGGCGCTTGGGGACTCTGCTCCTGGCCCCGCCGGGGTCAGCAGTCTCCAGGCCCGTCAGTTGAGGCGGCATGAATTTGACCAGCCATTCCGACGCAGCACGCGGATCGCAGGGCGGCGCGGGCGCGGAATTTGGACCTGCTGATGATCGATGTTAGCGATCGGCGGATGCTTCGCCGAGGGGTCGGCTTGTTTTTCGTCCTGCCTATACTCGGGCCACCTATTGCCGGGTCCGCATATTACGGGCTCACGTTGGGCCTCACCGCTTCACGCCCCTGGTACGAGTTACTCCTGATTTGGGCCATGGTATCGATGAGTCCGCCCCAATGGTTCTTCTCATACTTGCTCGCGGGCTTTGTTCCGCTTCTGGCTGGCGTTCTGTCATGCTTCAGTGCTTGGCTGATCCCGAGCGCTTCGGCCAGGATCATCGTAACTACCCTCATAGGAGCGGGCTTGGCTCCAATATCGAAGCTGGACGATCCTGCTGCGCTTGCGATCGCGGGCGGCATCGCCTCCCTGGCCTGTAGCGCCGTCGTCGAGAAACTCTCCGCTTAAGCCGCCCGAGCGAAGATTTGATGATGGGCGCCCCGGCCGAGGTGCCGCCGGAGCGGTTGCGTGAGTTGTCGCTCAAGCTCCGCACGCCTGAAGAAAGAAAGTAGGCCGCGCGGCCAGCGGCCGGACGCCTTATGTCGTGCGCCGCCAGTAGACTCCTGTCGAATCGATCGGGACAATCCGATCCCGGACGTCATGTGCGGCACGGTAATCGTCAACCGCCTGCTGACAGCTCGGCCAACTGCCATAGTCGTCCACGATCACGAACCCGCCGACACTGAGTTTCGGATACAGCGCGTCGAGCGCCTGGATCGTCGACTCGTAGAGGTCTCCGTCCAAGCGGATGATCGCGAACGCGGAGACCGTGAGATTGGGCAGGGTATCCTTGAACCACCCCTCAATAAATACGACCTGCTCATCAAGCAGACCGTAGGCTCGGAAATTCTCGGCAACGGTGTCGCGGGATACTGCCAAGTAGTCGTAGGTGTGAATGGTCTGGCCAGCGTCGGCCGGGTATTTCTCCGCATCGGGCGGAGGCAGGCCGCGAAACGAATCCGCCACATACACCTTCCGCATCCCGTCACCATAGGCCTTCAGCACGCCGCGCATCAGGATGCATGCGCCGCCCCGCCACACGCCGGTCTCGATGAGGTCACCCGGAATTCCCTCATCCAAGACGGTCCGGGTGAGGCGGCAGAGATTCTCCAGCCGTAACACGCCGATCATCGAATGGGCGACCTCCGGCCAATCCAGGCCTTCGCGTCGTGCCTCTGCGTCGTACTCGGCCGGGCGCCAGTACCCCTTGTTGGCGTCGCCATAGATCGTGTTGGTGATGCACCGGATCAGCAGATCGAGATACAAGCTCACCGCATCAGTCGGTTGGGCTCCGGCTGCGCCGTGCCGCGATCCGCCGGAACGCACGCCTGAAACAGCGCTGCCCGGAACGTGCGGGCTGGCGCTCATCCGACGCCGAATCAGCATCCTCATCCGGGTACGCCATCCCGGCTGGTGCAAGATCAGATACCTTTGTGCTCGGCTGAGCGAGCGCGATTGTCAGGCCGCTTTGGCCAGGGTCACGCCGCAGGCATCGAAGGTTGCGAACAGGCGGGACGCGGCTTCGGCGGACAAGCGCAGATGCGGCGGGCGGATGTTCAGCCAGCCGTCGTCGCCGGTGTGCCGGGCCACCAGCGCCTTCAGCCCGGGGATCAGCGCCGCCGAGGTGATCGCCTTGCGCATCGACGCCAGCACACGCTGCGCCTCCTGCCCCGCCGCGCTCCCCGGATTGCCATAGACCCGCGCATTCACCGCGCTGCTCACATTCGAGGCCGCGGTGATGCAGCCGGCGCCGCCGACCGACATCAGCTCATACAGCGCGCCGTCATCGCCGCAATACACCTCGAACCCGTCAGCCGCGTAATGCTCGGCATAGGCGCGGGTATTGGCGAAATCGCCGCTGCTGTCCTTGATCCCCTTGATCGTTCCGGGAAACGCGCGCAGCAGCCGGCCGATCAGCTCCAGCCCGAACGGCACCGCCGACTGCGCGGGGAAATGATAGAGGTAGATCGGCGTGCCCGTCCCGGTCCGCTGGATCACCTCGCTGAAATAGGCGAACAAGCCATCGTCGCTCGGGTTCTTGTAGAAGAACGGCGGCAGCGCCAGAACGCCGCGGCATCCCAGCTCCGCCGCCCGGCGGGTCAGCAGCACCGTG
The DNA here is from genome assembly GCA_019240395.1 of Acidisphaera sp. Classification (GTDB taxonomy): domain Bacteria; phylum Pseudomonadota; class Alphaproteobacteria; order Acetobacterales; family Acetobacteraceae; genus JAFAYA01. The sequence continues at coordinate 21,652 of JAFAYM010000147.1, forward strand.
TCGGTCAGCGCCGGCGTGCCGACGCCCGGCAGCAGCTTGCCCACGGGAATGCCGCGCTCGATCAGCCCTTCCATCAGCGCGATCCGCTCGCCGATGCCGAGGCTGTTCGCCTCGCCGGTGGTGCCGAGAATGCCCAGCCCATTGCAGCCATTGGCCAGCAGCCAGCGGCAATGCGCCGCCATCCGGTCGAGGTCAGGCGACAGATCGTCGTGCATCGGCGTCAGCACGGCCGCATTCACGCCGCCGAACAGCGCATCCTTCATGGCAGCTTCTCCTTGCACAGACGGCGCGGCACGCGGCCGGGCCAGTCCACGATGTGATCCTCCCAGGCGCCGGCATGCCGCTCGCTCACCGCCCGCCCGGCCACCGAAATACCCGCCCGGTGCACGCTGCTCGCATCGCCCGAGACCAGCGGATGCCACCACGCCAAATCCTTGCCCTCCGCCAGCCGCCGATAGGCACAGGACGGCGGCAGCCAGTCGATGTCGTGCAACGCCTGCGGCGTCAGGCCGACACAGTCCGGCACCCGCCGGCGCCGGTTGGCATAGTCGCGACAGCGGCACGTCTCGAGGTCCAGCAGCCGGCAGGCAACGTTGGTGAAGGCGAGCTCCCCGTCATCCTCGTCGCGCAGCTTATGCAGGCAACAGCGGCCGCAGCCGTCGCACAGCGACTCCCACTCCTCGGCAGTCATCTGCTCGAGGCGCTTGGTTTTCCAGAAGGGCGGCATGCCGGAACAGTAGCCGGGATGCACAGGCAAGGCGAGGGGCTCCGCCCCCAACGCTGAAGTATGGGACCCGCTGGGGCCCGTCGGCCCCAGACCCCTTTACGAAGGAGAAGTCATCTCGGCGGGGGAAGGCTCTGCTGCTGCACGGGAGCCTGCGCCGCACCCGGCGACAACTGCGTCGGGCCTGGATACGCCGGCGGGGAGGGATAGGGCCGCGGATACGGCGCCTCCTGCGCATACGGCCTGGGCGCCGGCGGCGGGCCGCCGAAGCGGGTCAGCGCCGCACGCAGCGGGTCCGCACCCGGGTTGTTCACCGCCATCTGCAGCACGATCTGCCGCGCCGCGAAATCCTGCCCGTAATAGGCGCGGTTCCACTCGGTGTTCGAGCTGAGCAGGCCGCCATTCAAGGTGATCGCGGCAAACAGCCCGCGCGCCTGGGTGAAGGCGACGATGTCCGCCCGCAACGCCGCCGTCGTCGAGCCCTCCACCCCGGCGCCGACCGTCGCAACCGCGAGCTGCGCGTCGCCGCCGATCTTGAACGCACTGTCCATGATCGCGCCGAGACCACGCTCGGTCAGGATCATCATGATCACCTCGGCATCCTGGATGCCCGCCTGCAGCCCGAAACTCGCGCTGCCCATCCGGAAAAAGGCGGGATCGGACCAGGAGCCCGAACCGTCGCGCGCCGCCAGCACGCAGTCGCCGCCCGAGCCGCCGAAGATGAATCCGGCACGGAACACCCGCGGACAGATCATCACCGCCCGCGCCTGCTGCATCGTCGAGAGCCGGTCGTTGGAGTTCGGCACCCCCAGCATTTCCTCGACGGTGAGGGTGGCACGGTCGACCACCGCCTGCTGCTCCTGCTGCGCCCACGCCACAGCCGGCACAAGCGCCAGGACCGAAACCAGGATGAAACGTCGCACGGGACTCTCCTCCCCGATGAGCCGACTCGGGAGGTCATTACCATGAGTCTACCCAAAGATCAGAGGATTATCTTGCGTCCCTGAGACGAAATTCGGGTCAGATCAGGGCCAGCTCGTTGACGCAGACCACCCGCCAGCCGCCGGGGTGCCGCTCGAGCCGCGTCAGGGACAGATTCTGCACCGCGAGATGCAGCGCATTGTCGGCGCCGATCGCCAGGCAATGGGCCACCGCCGCCCGGATCGCCCCGCCATGGCTGATCGCCACCACATTCCGGCCGGCATGCGCCTCGGCCAGCCGCTCCAAGCAGGCGCCGACCCGCAGGATCACGTCCGCCATGCTCTCCCCGTCCGGCGGGCGCTCGTTCCCGCCCAGCGGCCAGAACAGATGCGGCGGACCGGTGAGCCGCGCCGGCAGCTCGGCGTGGCGCAAGCCCTGCCACGCGCCGAGCCCCTGTTCGAGCAGCCCCGGTTCCTCGACGAGCTCCTGGCGCGGGTAGCCTGCGGCGAACAGCGCCTCGGCGGTGCGCCGGGTGCGGGAGAGCGGGGTGACCAGCCAGGCTGCCGGCCGCGGCAAGCGCTCGGCGAGCGCGCGGTGCAGCGGCGCCTGGGTGACCAGGCTGTCCGGGCAGAGCGGCACGTCCATGGTGCCGTAGAGGAAAGCGCGGGCGTTCTCCTCGACGATGGCGTGCCGGATCAGCCAGAAGCCGACGGTCACTCGCCGATGCTCAGCAGGGCGCCGCGCACCCGGGCGGCGTGAAACTGCCGCGCGAACAGCAGCGTCGCGGCGGCCATCCAGACGACGTTCAGGCCGAGCGCCCAGGCCATGTGGTCCCACCTTATGGTGCCGTCGCGCAGCGCCGCGCGCATCCCCTCGAAGACATGGGCGGACGGCAGGGCCAGGGCGACCGGACGCAGCACGGCCGGCAGCACGGCGACCGGGTAGAACACCGCCGAGAATGGCGTGAGCCCGAACAGCACCGACCAGGCCAACGCCTCCGCCCCCGCGCCATGCCGCAGGATCAGCGACACCACGCCGAAGGAGACCCACCAGCCCATGATCATCAGATTGGCGAAGAACAGCACGACGATCGGGCCGAGGGAGAAGAGGTTGAAGGCGTAGAGCAGCCAGGCCAGCAGGATCGCCGGCAGCACGCCGGTCAGCATGCGTATGACCGACATGCCGATCAGCGCCGCTACCATCTCCCACGGCCGCAGCGGGCTGACGAAAACGTGGCCGAGATTGCGCGACCACAATTCCTCGAGGAAGCTGATCGCCACCCCCATCTGGCTGCGCAACGCCACCTCCCACAGCAGCACCGCGCCGAGCAGCGTGCCGCCGGCGAGCATGACGGTGGTGCCCGAACGGCTGGCGAGATAGCTCGCGGTGAAGCCCCAGATCAGCATCTGCAGCACCGGCCAGTACGCCAGCTCCAGCAGCCGCGGCCAGGACCCGCGGTAGAGCGCGAGATGGCGGTACATCAGCCCCCAGATCCGCCGTCCGCCGGCGCCGATGCGCGGGCTCGCCGGCATCAGGCGGCGGCCTCGTCGAGCACCCGGCCGCGGTTGCGCGCGATGTCGAGGAAGACCTCGACGAGGTCGTCGCGGCCGTAGCGCTCCAGCAGCTGCTGCGGGCTGCCGGCATCGACGATGCGGCCGCGCTTGAGCATCAGCACGTGCGAGCAGAGCCGCTCGACTTCCGACATGTTGTGCGAGGCCAGCAGGATGGTGCAGCCGCTCTCGGCGCGGTAGCGCTCCAGCCAGCCGCGCACGAGGTCCCCGGTGTCGGGGTCGAGGCTGGCGGTCGGCTCGTCGAGCAGCAGCAGCTCCGGCCGGTTGATCAGCGACTTGGCCAGCGCGACCCGGGTCTTCTGTCCGGCCGAAAGCTGCCCGGCCGGGCGGTCGAGCAGCGCTTCGAGGTCGAGCTCGGCGGCCAGCGCACGGATGCGCCGCTCGATGCCCGCGACGTTGTAGAGGTGGCCGTAGACCCGCAGGTTTTCCGTCACCGTCAGCCGGTGCGGCAGCGAGACGTAGGGCGAGGAGAAGTTCATCCGGGCGAGGGCGGCGAAGCGGTTGCGGGCCATGTCGTAGCCGAGGACCCGGATGCGCCCCTCGCTCGGCACCAGCAGGCCGAGCAGCATGGCGATGGTCGTCGTCTTCCCCGCGCCGTTGCCGCCGAGCAGGCCGACCGTCGCCCCGGCCGGCACGGTGAAGCTGATCGCGTCCACCGCCAGGGTAGTGCCGTAGCGCTTGCTCAGCCCGTCGACTTCGATGACATCCATCCCCGGGGGATAGGGCGCCCGGCGGTTCGCGCCAAGGCCGAGTTTCCGGGAGGCCTCGTGCGCGCGGCACCGTCTCCCTACGCCGTCATCGCGAGCCGCCCTTCGGCGGCGCGGCGATCCAGGGGCTTGGCACTGTGCGGCGGCCTGGATCGCCACGCCGCTGCGCGCCTCGCGATGACGGGATGCCGCCTCCCCGTCTCCCGACGCCGTCATCGCGAGCCGCTCTTCGGCGGCGCGGCGATCCAGGGGCTTGGCACTGTACGCCGGCCCTGGATCGCCACGTCGCTGCGCGCCTCGCGATGACGGGATGCCGCCTCCCCGTCTCCCGACGCCGTCATCGCGAGCCGCCCTTCGGCGGCGCGGCGATCCAAGGGCTTGGCACTGTACGGCGGCCCTGGATCGCCACGTCGCTGCGCGCCTCGCGATGACGAGGATGCCGTCTCCCCGTCTCCCGACGCCGTCATCGCGAGCCGCCCTTCGGCGGCGCGGCGATCCAGGGGCTTGGCACTGTGCGGCAGCCCTGGATCGCCACGTCGCTGCGCGCCTCGCGATGACGAGGATGCCGTCTCCCCGTTCTCGAATTTCTCGATACTGTCTGCCCGGAATGGTCACCTCTTCGAAAGCGCCCGGCGTTCTGGCGGCGGGCCGGCGGGTCTATGCCGTCGGCGACGTGCATGGCTGCGCCGACCGTCTGGCCGCCATGCACGCCGCGATCGCCGCCGACCTGCAGGAGCGGCCGGTCGGGACGGCGCTGCTGATCCATCTCGGGGACTACGTCGATCGCGGTCCGGACAGCGCCGGGGTGATCGCCCGGCTCAGCGCCGGACAGGCGGTGGCCGGGGCGCGGACGATCAACCTGATGGGCAACCATGAGGGGATGATGCTGGCAGCCTTGAACGATGGCGATCCCGGTGCCGCCGCGCATTGGCTGGACAATGGCGGCGGCGCCTCGCTCCGCAGCTGGGGCGTGCACGGGGACTTCACCAACTGGCGGCGGCAGATCCCCCCGGCGCACCTCGCCTTCCTGGGCGGGCTCGCCCTGAGCCATGTCGAGGGCGGCTACCTCTTCGTCCATGCCGGCATCCGTCCCGGCGTGGTGCTGGAGCGGCAGTCCGCCCACGACCTGCTGTGGATGCGCGAGCCCTTCCTGTCCTGGACCGGCGAGCATGGGTGCGTGGTGGTGCACGGGCACACCCCGGTATCGGCGCCGGTGGTCCGGCCCAATCGTATCGGCATCGACACCGGGGCGGTGCTGGGCGGACCGCTCACCTGCGTCGTGCTCGAGGCGGACCGGTTGCACTTCATTACACAGTGAGGCGGGACCCGCCGGCCCTGCTTCATGTTGCAACGCGGCGCCGGTTTCGCTACGGCATCAACAATGGACAGCATGAGCCCGCGCAAGCTCGCCCTGGAGGAACGGGGCGAGCCGGCCGATCCTGAGCTGACGGCGGCGATCCGCCGGCTTTCACGCATCGGCGTGCTGGTGGTCGGCGACGTCATGCTCGACCGCTATATCTACGGCCAGGTCGCGCGCATCAGCTCCGAAGCGCCGGTGCCGATCCTGTCGGTGGAGCGCGAGGTCGCGATGCCCGGGGGTGCGGGCAACGTGGTGCGCAACCTGACGGCACTCGGCGCGGCGGTGGCCTTCGTCTCGGTGGTCGGCGACGACCAGCCGGGCTCGGACCTGACCGGCCTGATCGGCGGCCAGCCCGGCGTGGAGCCGTGGCTGCTGGTCCAGGGCGGGCGGGTGACGACGCGCAAGACGCGCTTCGTCGCCCAGGGCCAGCAATTGCTGCGCACCGACCGGGAGCAGACCGACCCGGTCCACCCGAAGCTGGTGGCGCAGCTCCTGCGTATCGCCGGGGATGCCATGGCGGCGACCAGCACCACCGTGCTGTCCGATTACGGCAAGGGGGTGCTCGCCACCGACACCCCGGCCCAGCTGATCGCGGCGGCGCGCCGGGCCGGGCGGATGGTGATCGTCGATCCGCGCGGCACCGACTATTCCCGCTATGCCGGGGCCGGGATCATCGTCCCGACCTATCGCGAGCTCGCAGCGGAGACCGGGATGCCGGCCGACACCGATGCCGCGGTCGCCGCCGCCGCTTCGGGGCTACGCGATCGCCATGGCTTCGGTGCCGTCCTGGTGCTCCGGGCGGAGGCCGGCATGACGCTGGTGGACGAGACGGGGACCCGGCATTACGCGGCCGAACTCGCCGAGGTGTTCGACCCGTTCGGGGTGAACGATGCCGTCGTCGCGGCAGTCGCCGGCGGGCTGGCAGCCGGCCTCGCCCTGCAGCGCGCGGTGGATCTGGCGGCGATCGCCGCCGGCGTGGTCTCCGGCAAGGTCGGCACCGGCGTCGCTCAGCAAGCCGAGCTGCTGGCCGTCCTCGGCGCTTAAGCCCTGGGATTCCTGGGGGCCGCTGCCCCGACTCATAACCGTCACCCCGCTTTCGCTTTCGCGGGAATGACGGCTATGAGTCGGCGCGCCCGAGAACTGGTATAAGTCATGGGGTCTGGGGGCCGCTGCCCCCCAAACCGCTTCAAGAGGGGGGGCGAGGGCAGAGCCCTCGCCTGGCTACAGGTTCTGCCCCAGCCAGCTCTTGAGTTGGCTCTTCGGCAGCGCGCCGACCTGGGTCGCTGCCGGCTTGCCGTCCTTGAACAGGATGAGCGTCGGAATGCCGCGCACGGCATAATTCGTCGGCGTGCGCGGATTGTCGTCGATGTTCACCTTGGCGACGGTCAGCTTGCCCTTCAGCTCCCCGGCGATCTCCTCGAGCGCCGGGCCGATCATCTTGCAGGGGCCGCACCACTCCGCCCAAAAATCCACCAGGACCGGGCCGGGGGCCTGCAGCACGTCGGTCGCGAAGCTGTCGTCGGTGACGGCCTTGGTGTTCTCGCTCATCGCTGCGGTTTCTCCGGATAGGCATTGGAGGTGGGTCAGCAGCATCTCCCGATCAAGCGTGGGGCAGTCAAGCGTTGGGAGCATGCAGGTCGAGCAGCGCGTCGGGAAGGCCGACGATCCGCGCCGCCTGGCTCCATACCAGGAAGCAGGTCACCGCCCGGCCAGGGAAGATCACCCGCAGCAGGGCGCGATAGGCGGCCATCTGCCTGACATAGCGGATCGGGGTTGCCTCGACGGTCTCCGGCGGGGTCCGGTCGGTCTTGTAGTCGGCGACCAGCACGCGATCGGCAAGCACGGCGAGCCGGTCCACCAGCCCGCTGATCACCAGGCCGTCGACCAGCCCGGTGAGCGGCACCTCGGCCTGGCTCTCCGGCCCGAACAGGGGCGCCATCTCCGGCGCCTCGAGGATCGCCACGGCTTCGCCGGCCAGCGTCGCCGCCTCACCCGGGGCCAGCCCGCTTCCCGGACGAGCCAGGAAGGCCAGCGCCGCGGCTTCGCGCTCGGCTGCGGCGAGCGCGGGCAGATGCTGCAGCAGCGCATGCAGCAGCCGGCCGCGCCGGAAGCGCCGGCCGCCGGCATCGCGCACGGCGAGCGGCAAGGCCGTCTGCGGCACCGGGCCGGGCACCCCGTCGCCCGGTCGGCTCGGTGCGATCGGCCGGGCCGGCACGGGTTCCTCGGGCGGCGGCGCCGGTCGCCAGTCCGGCGCGGCGCCGGCCCAGGCAGGCGGCCTTGTCGTGGCGGGCCCGGCCGCCGTGCCGCCGCGCCGATCCGGGGGCGCTGACTGCGGAGTTGCCAGGCGCCGCATCGTCTCGCCCCAGTCGCCGGGGAACGGCACGGTCTGCGCGTCGGGCAGAGCATCGAAGCCGCGCCGCACCAGCTCGTACCAGCAGTTCTCGGGAAGCCCCTTGCGCGGCGCCCAGCCGCAGACCAGCAGCCGGTCCTCGGCGCGAGTCAGCGCGACGTAGAGCAGCCGGTTGTATTCCTCGAGCCGCCGCGCCTCCGCCTCCTGCCGGATCGCCTGGCTGCGGGAGCAGCGCAGCTCGCGCCGCTGCGACCAGATCGGCACGGCGGCGCCCCCCGCGGGATCGCGTGCCCAGGCGAGGGTTCTTTCGTCGGGCGGCAGGGCGGTGGTGTCCGGCAGGATCACCAGGGGCGCCTGCAGCCCCTTCGCGCCATGCACCGTCATGATGCGCACCGCGTCGCCGACGCCCTCGGCCTCGCGCTTCACTTCGGCCGCCGACTGGCGCAGCCAGAACAGGAAACCCTGCATCGCGGGCGGGTGGGTCCTGACATAGACCAGGGCGGCGCCGAGCAGCTCGTCGATCGGCTCCGCGGCCTCCGGTCCCAGCCGCGCCAGCAGGCGCGCCCGCCCGCCGAGCGGCCCCAGCGCCTCCGCCAGCAAGGCATGCGGCGTCGCGTAGTCGACGCGCGCCATCAAGGTCGAAAGAAACTCCGCGGCCTGCCGCCAGTCCGCGCGTTCGGCGGCCCGCCGGCGCAGCGCGTCCCAGAGCGTGCCCTCGCGCCGCGCCGCCAGCGGCATCAGGGACTCGTCGGACACGCCGCCGAGCGGGCTGGTCAGCACGCAGGCGAGGCTCAGATCGTCCTGCGGCAGCAGCAGGGTGTCGCAGAGCGTCAGCAGGTCGGCGACCGCCGGCTGGGCGGTCAGCAGCAGGCGATCGAGTCCCGCCACCTGCACGCCGCGCAGTTTCAGCGCGCGCACCAGCAGGCGGGCGAACTCGTTGCGCCGGCGCAGCAGGATCAGCACGTCGCCGGCATGCAGCGGCCGGTCGCCGCTCTCCAGCCGGGTGCTGCCGATCTGCTCGGCGATCCACCGCGCCAGCGCGTCCGCCAGGCGCTGCGGCGCGCTGGTCTGGCCGTGATAGTCGTCCGGCACCGTCCAGGGCTCCGGCTTCTGCTGGTCGGGCGCCGGCAGCAGTGGCCACAACTCGACGCAGCCTGCCTGTCCGGCGCGATCGGGATAGTGCTTCAGCGTGTCATCGCCGGTGCCGACCACGCCGGGCCGGGCCAGCGGCTGCGCGAAGACCGCGTCGACCAGGTGCAGCACCGGCGCGGTGGAGCGGAAGGACACGTCGAGCGGCGACTGCACCCAGTGCCCGCCGGCATCGCGGGTGCGCCGCGCCATGACGTCGCGCCAGTGCTCGAAGGCGTCGGGGTCCGCGCCCTGGAAGGAGTAGATGGACTGCTTGCGGTCGCCGACGGCGAAGATGGTGCGCGGCCGCTCCGGATCGCGCGCTCCCTTGCCGGCGAAGAACTCCTGGGTCAGCGCATCGGCAATGCGCCATTGCGCGGGCGCGGTGTCCTGCACCTCGTCGAGCAGCAGGTGGTCGAGCCCGCCATCCAGCTTGTAGAGCACCCAGGCCGCCCCGGGCTCGCGCATCAGCGCCACCGTACGGCCGATCAAGTCATCATAGTCGAGCTTGTGGGCGACGGATTTGCGGCGGGCGTAGGCTTCCGCCACCGGCACGGCCAAACGCAGCAGCGCCGCCGAGAGCTCGGCCGCATCGATGGCTCGGCCGGCGTCGTCGAGGCCGGCGATGCGGGCCTGCTCGGCGAGGTAGGGTTCGCGCAGCTCCGGCGCAGCCTGCGCCAGCTTGTTGTCCACCAGCCGGCTGTCCGCCGCCGGCTCGCCGTTCCGGGTGAAGAAGACGCAGCGCCACTGGTCCCAGTGCTCGGCCCGCTGCACCGTGTCGAGTTCGAGCCAATCGAGGATGGCCTGCGCCTTCTCCGCGGGGATCTTGCCGCCGCGGCGCTGCACGACCAGCGCGGCGCGGCGCAGCTCGCGTTCCTCTTGCCAGTGCACATTGGCGGCCAGCAGCGAGGCGGCATCCGGCGCGGTCACGCCGAGCACCCGGCGCTGTGCGGCCGCCAGCGCCTCCACGCCGCCGGCCAGCGCCGCATCCAGCCGCTCGCGGTCGCTCTGCAGCGCCGCGACCAGCCTGCCGAACTGGTCCAGCGTGGCGAGCCCGGCCAAGCGATCCAGCGCCGCGCGCGCGGCCGGGCTGTGGGCGCCGGCGAGCATGTCCTCGCGGGCCTCGGTCAGGGTGGCGGCGGCGTCGGCCTCCTCGACGACCTGGAAATGCGGCGAGAGCGCCGCTTCCAAGGGAAAGCGGCGCAGCAGCGACTGGCAGAAGGCGTGGATGGTGCCGATCCGCATGCCGCCGGGCAGGTCGAGCACCCGCGCGAACAGCGCCCGCGCCTGCCGGCGCAGATCGTCGGTGGGATGGAGTTCCAGCCCGAGGAGCCGCGTGTCGAGCACGGCATCCCCCAGCGTCACCCACTCGCCGAGCAGGGCATGCAGGCGCAGCGCCATCTCCGCGGCGGCCGCCTTGGTGAAGGTCAGGCACTGGATGCGCGCGGGATCGACCGCCGCGCCGGCGGGACCGCCCAGCATCAGGCGGAGCAGCCGGTCGGTCAGCAGCTTGGTCTTGCCCGATCCGGCTGAGGCCGCCACGAAGGCTGACACCGCGGGGTCGGAGGCACGAAGCTGCTCCGCCTCGGCCCGGGCGCGGGCTTCGCTGATCATGCCTCCTCGGCCAGCTCGCCCCATTCCGCCACCCGCGCCAGCTGGGCGTAGTCGGAGAAGCGCGGCGCGGCGCCGGGATGCGGCTGGGAGAGGTAGGCGCGGGAGGGATCGTCGAAGCGGGCGATCAGCGCGGAGAGCTTGCGCCGCGCCGTGTCGACCGTCTCGGCGATGCACGCCGGGTCGCCCTTGCACAGACGGCGCGCCTTGCCGGGCTCGAACCCGCCGGTGAGATGCCAGTACGTAAGCTCCCCCGTTTCGCCGGTCAGCTCCGGGCCGAACGCGCCGGCCGCCGCCATCGCCGCTTCCAGCGGCAGCTGCGGGGCGTGGCCGAGATCGACGTCGCCCTGGCTGGGCGGCGCGCCCGTCTTGTAGTCGAGGATGGCGAGGCTGCCGCAGGCCTGGCGCTCGATCCGGTCGGCGCGGCCGCGCAGCTCGAACCCGCCCGCCACGTCCAGTGGCCAGGTGCCGGAAATCTCGGTCCGCAACAGCGCGGGCGCGCCGTCCTGACGACGGCGCGCCTCCTCCTCGGCGACCCAGTCGGCGATCCGCGCGAGGCGCGGCGCCCACCAGGCGAGTACGGCGGGACGCAGCCCCGCCTTGGCCAATTCGGCGTCCATGCCGCGGCGCAGCTGGTCGGCGGCATCGGGCGGGAAGCGCTCGCCGAACCGGCTGAAGAAGCCGTGCAGCGCGGCATGCACGAGCGAGCCGTAATCCGCCGCGTCGGCGGACTGCTCTATCTCGTCGAGCGCCTTCAGATCGAGCACGTGGCGCGCATAGATGGCGTAGGGGTCGCGCAGCCAGGTCTCGATTTCGGTCACCCGGAGCCGGCGCGGCCGCCAGTCGACCGGCGGACAGGGGCGCGGCGGGGCCACCGGGCGCGGCCCGCTCTGCGGCCTGTCGAGCAGCCGCGCCCAGGCGGCAGCGGGATGCTCCGGCAGGCCGGTGCCCTGCCCCGCGAGCAGCGCATCCAGCCGGGTCAGCCAGCGTGAGGGCACGGCGGGCGCGCCGTCTCGCCGCCGCGGACAGGAGAGCACCACCGCCGGGGCGGCGCAGGCAGCCTGGACGAAGTCGTGCGCGGCCTGGCCGACGCGCTCCTCCGGGCTCGGCAGGCCGGCGCGGGCGCGCATCGGCCGGCTCAGCCACGGGCCGGGGTCGGTCGCCGGCGGCCACATCCCCTCCGCCAGACCGCCAAGCACGATCACGTCCGCGGTCTGCAGCCGCGCCTCCAGCAGCCCCCAGATGAACACCCGGGGATGTTCGGTTCCGCTCCGACCCCGCAACGCCCGGCGGCTGCGCACCACCGCGCCGGCGAGGGCCGCGTCCAGCAGGCCGGGAAGGCAGTCGGGCGGCTGGTCCGGCAAAACCGGCAAGGCCTCCTGCAACGCGGTCAGCGCGGTGGCCAGGGCTTCGCCTTCTTCGAGCGCCCAGAGCCGCGCCGGCCCCGGCGCGTCATCGCTCGCGGCGAGACGCTCGGCGGCGGTGATCAGCTCCGCGAGTGCGTCGGCCGGAGCCACGCGGACGGCACTCGCCAGCCGCAGCAGCGGCTCCAGGCAGCGCTCCAGCCCATCGAGCAGCCGGCGGGCGGGGCGGGCACCCTGGGCTCCATCGGCGGCGCGGCGCAGGCCGGGGAGGCCGGGACCCGGGCGGGGGCCGCGCAGGCATTCCCGCTCGAGCAGCCGGGCGAGATCGCGGGCCTCGGCTGGGCGCATCCCCGCCGCGGTCAGCGGGTGCTTCAGCAGCGACAGCAGGGGAACCGGCGCCAGTCCTTCGACCACCGCCTGGGCGAGCAGGCGCAGGAAGACGGCGGGCGGCGTGTCGGCGAGTGGCTCGCCGGCGCTGTCATCCGCGACCACGCCATACCGCAGCAATTCGGCCGCCACACGACCGGCCAGGTCACGGTCGGCGGTGACCAGGGCAGCGCGTGCCCCCGGCACTTCCAGCGCCTGGCGCAGGGTCAGGGCAATGGCCGTCGCCTCCTCCTGCTGGTCGGCCGCGGCGAGGCGGTGCACCCCACTGATTGCGGCGTCGAAGCGGTCGCGCCAGGCGCCGAGCGCCGTGGCCGGCAGCAGCGCCCGGCTCAGCAGGGCGGCGCGTCCGGGCGGCGCGCATGGCGGCAGGGCAGATGGCCAGTCCCGCACGTCGTCGCGGCTTGCACCGAGCCCATCCAGCAGCCTGCGGAGCCCGGCTTGCGGATGCGAATCTTCGATCTGCTGCCAGACCGTGTCATCCATGCCGCGATCGAGCCAGGGCAGCACCAGACACCCGTCCGGCATGCCGGCGATCACCCGCAGCAGGCGGGAGACCGCGGGAATGCCACCGGTGCTGCCGGCAGCCAGCACGGGGAAGCCCGGCGGGCGTCCTCGCCAGGCCTCCGCCTGGGCCGCCAGCAGCTTCACCTGGCGGGCGGCCGGGTTCATCAGCCCATGCTCCGCCAGCCACGCCGGCCAGGCATGGGTGACGATCTCGAGGAAGCGCCGGGTCTCCTGCCAGTGCGCGGCATAGTCGGGGTCGGCCAGCTCCGGCAGGCGGGCGGCCAGATCGACATCGGCGCGCTCGGCCTCGTCCATCAGCGCCGCCAGCTCGGCAGCCAGCAGCCAGGCGCGATCGGCGCTGCGCGGCGCACCGAAGGCGCCATGGAGGGCCAGGATCATGCGGGTCAGCACCGCCAGCCGCGCGGCGGCGTCGACGGCGGGAGGCAGGGTGAGCGCGCCGGCGAGCTCCAGCGGGGTCTCGTCGAGGGCGCCGAACGCGGTGATGCGCGGCAGCAGCAGCGGCCGGCCCTCGGCCTGGCGCAGGAAGGCCTCGGCAAGCGCCCGCGCGGCGCGGCGGGTCGGCAGGAGGATGAGGCCGCGCGCCGCCGTCCGGGGATCGCCGCCACGCTCGGCGAGCCAGCCGCCGGCGAGCGCGTCCAGGAAGGGCTGGTCGGGCCGGATCGAGAACAGATTCATCGCGTCTCGCCGGTGATCGGCGCGTGCAGCGTGGCTTCGGCTTCCGCCAGGTCGGCCGGCCGGGAGAGGTGGAACCACAACCCGTCATGCACCACCGGGCGCAGGCGTCCGGCGGCGATCGCCCGGTCCCACAGGAGATTCATGCTGAAAGCGCCGTCCGGCGCCCCAGCGAAGAAGCTCGGGGAAAGCAGCTGCACGCCGGCGTAGAGATACGGCACGATTTCGCGCTCACCGCGCCGGCGCAGCACACCGCTGCGGTCGATGGCGAAATCGCCGGCGCCGATATCGGCATGCACCAGGGACGTCGGATGCACCAGCAGCACGGCATCCAGCGCCGCCGGATCGAAGGCGTCGGCCAGGCGCGTGAGCGCCGGGTGCGGGCCGTCAAGCCAGAACGCATCGCCGTTGACCACGAAGAACGGCTCCGGGCCGAGCGCGCCGGCAGCCAGCGCCGCAAGCACGGCGCCGCCGGTGTCGAGCAGCTGCTGCTCCCGGCGCAGCACGGTCATCGGCGGCGCCGTGCGGGTCGCGAGGTGGGCGGCGACCCGCTCGGCGTGCCAATGGGTGTTGACCACCGCGGTTTTCACTCCCGCTGCGGCGAGCCGGTCCAGCGCATGGTCGAGCAAGGTGCGCCCGCCGAGCGGCAGCAGCGGCTTCGCGGTCTGCGCGGTGAGCGGGCGCATGCGCGTGCCCAGCCCGGCGGCGAGCACCATGGCCTTTTCCGGCCTGGTCATGCCGCGCAGGCTTGCGGATTGCCGCGCCGCTCGGGGGGCACCCAGCGATCGAGGAAGGCGGCGAGCGGGGCGGCCGCGGGATGAGCGAGCGCCGCCTCGAGCAGCCGCCATGTGCGCGGCCCGTGGCGCAGATAGCCGGGCTTGCCGTCGCGACGGTCGAGCCGCACCCAGAGCGCCGCCACCCGCAGGTGGCGCTGGACCGCGGCGGCGGCGCAGGCGGCGCGGAATTCCTCTGCATCGACTTCCGGGCGGCGCTCGAGGTAGCGGGCGACTTGGCGTTCCGCGAGGCCGTCGGGCAGGTCGCGCCGGGCATCCTGGGTCAGCGAGACCAGGTCGTAGGCGGGGTGGCCGATCGCGGCGTCCTGAAAGTCGATGATGCCGACCCGGCGCACGCCGGTCCGATCCGGCAGCCAAAACAGATTGTCGGCGAAGTAGTCGCGATGCACGAAGCCGCGTTGGCGATCGAGCGGGCCGAGAAGGCTCTGGAGCGCCTCGGCGAGGTCGCGCCGCGCCGCCTCGGGCGCCGGTGTGCCGAAACAGGCGGGCCACCACCAGTCCAGGAACGTGGCCTCGGCGGTGCGGCGCATCGCCTCGGCATTCCATTGCGGCAGGCCGGGGGGCGGCGCGGCGGCGTGCAGGACGGCCAGGGCGTCGGTCGCCGTGTCGTAGAGCGCCTGCGTGTTGGCCGGGCTCAGGACTGCAGGGTAGAGCGCGTCGCCGAGATCCTCGAGCAGCACCAGCCCCGCGTGCGCCTCGGCCGCCAACACCACCGGCACGGAGAGGCCGAGCGCCGCCATGTGCGCCTGCACCTGAAGAAACGGGCGGACATCCTCGCGTTCGGGCGGTGCGTCCATGAGCACGGCATCCGGCGGCACGCGCAGGTAGCGCCGGAAGCTCGCATCCTCGGCGAGGGGGCGGGCGCCCGCGGGTTCGCGGCCATGGCGCGCCAGGAACCCGGCGATCGCCTGCGCGCGGGAGGTCTCACCCAGCCCGGCCAGCCGGTCCGGCCATCCCGAGAGGGTGGCGCGGCGGGTGCCCTCGCCGGTCGGCTCGAAGGCGATGGTCAGCGCATCCGCCGGGCGCAGCAATCCGAGGCGGTCCGGCCACTCCACGAGCACCACATCGGCGCGCGCCTCCTCCCAGCCGAGCTCGATCAAGGCGGCGGGGCCGGCGAGGCGCCAGAGGTCGAAATGGTGCACCGGGCCGAGCCTCGTCGCGTAGCTCTGCACCAGCGTATAGCTCGGGCTCGGCACTTCGAGCGCAGGATCCTCGGCCAGCAGGCGCAGCAGGGCGCGGGCGAACGCGGTCTTGCCGGCGCCCAGCGGGCCTTCCAGCAGGATCGTGTCGCGCGAGCGGAGCAGCGGGGCGATGCGCGCGGCGAGCGCAGCCGTGGCCGCGAGATCGGGCAGGTCCTGGATCAGCGGCATCGCCGGAAAATGCCGCAGGGAAGGAGTCGCGCACAAGCAAGCCTGCTAGGATGGCGGGTGATGACCCAGATGCTCGAGACTGACGTGGCGATCGTCGGCGCCGGCCCGGTCGGCCTGTTCGCCGCTTTCGAATGCGGCATGCTGAAGCTGCGCAGCCTGCTGATCGATGCGCTGACCGAGCCGGGCGGTCAGTGCACAGCGCTCTATCCGGAGAAGCCGATCTACGACATTCCCGCGCACCCCGCGATCAGTGCCGGCGGGCTGATCACCCAGCTGGAGCAGCAGATCGCGCCGTTTGCTCCGCCGCGCCTGCTCGGCCGCCGGGTGGAGAGGCTGTCCGGCGAGGCCGGCGATTTCACCTTGGGCACCGATGGCGGCGACACGATACGGGCGAAGGCGATCGTGCTGGCCGCCGGTGCCGGTGCGTTTGGCCCGAACCGGCCGCCGCTGGAGCGGGTGGCGGAGTATGAGGCGGCCGGCGGCGTGCAGTATTACGTCCGCCGGCGGGAGGATTTCCGGGATCGCCGGGTGGTGATCGCCGGCGGCGGCGACTCGGCGGTGGACTGGGCGCTGGCCTTGCGCGGCGTTGCCGCGTCCATCTCGGTCGTGCATCGGCGCGCCAGGTTCCGCGCAGCGCCGGAGACGGCGGCGCAGCTGGCGGAGGCAGCCGGGCGAGGCGAGCTGGAGCTCGTGGTGCCCTATCAGCTGCATGCGCTGCACGGCGAAGGCGGCGTGCTCGAGGCGGTGGAGCTGGCCGATCTGGACGGTGCGAGGCGTGTGCTGCCGGCGGATCGGCTGCTGGCGTTCTTCGGGCTGTCGATGGATCTGGGCCCGATCGCCGCCTGGGGCTTGGCGTCGGAGAAGCATCACATCACGGTCGATCCGGCGACCTGCGAGACCAGCACGCGCGGCGTGTTCGCGATCGGCGACGTGGCGAGCTATGCCGGCAAGCTGAAGCTGATCCTGCAGGGCTTCAGCGAAGCCGCCGTCGCGGCCCACGCCATTCATCCCATCGTCTATCCCGGCCAGGCCCTGCACTTCGAATACTCGACGACTTCGGGCCTGCCGCGCAGCGCTCAATGAGGTCCAGGAGGCTTCGGCCTCCTGGTGGGGTTCGGGGCGAAGCCTCGAGCTTTCTTGCTTGAGGGATTGCCATGATCACCCCCGCCTATGTTCGCGTGATGGCCGCCTACAACGCCGAGATGAACCGCCGTATCTACGCCGCCGCCTCCCGCCTGAGCGATGAGGCAAGACGGGCCGAGCGGGGCCTGTTCTGGGGCTCGATCCACGGCACGCTCAACCATCTGCTGTGGGGCGACCGACAGTGGATGTCGCGTTTCGCCGGCTGGCCGAAGCCCGAGGTCGGTTTGAAGCAGAGCGCCGCCCTGATCGACTCCTTTTCCGAACTCGCGGCGGCACGGGTGGCGGCGGACGCGGCCCTCCAGGACTGGGCGGAAACTGTGGCAGCGGACTGGCTGCAAGCCGAGCAGACCTGGTTCAGCGGTGCCGCCGGCCGGGAAATGCGGCAAGGGCGGCCGATCCTCGTGACCCATTTGTTCAATCATCAGACGCATCATCGCGGGCAGGTGCATGCGGCCCTGACGGCGTGCGGCGAGCGGACCGGCGACACCGACCTGTTTCTGTTGATTACCGACGGATGAATTCGCGGGGGCCGCGCCCCAGATCCCGGGTATAACCATCGAGGTGGAGATCGGAGATGTCCTGGTTGAACAAGGGGCAGACCGCCGAGGCCGAGACCTTCGAGGTCTCACGCAGCGAGCAGGAGTGGCGCGAGGCGCTGACGCCGGCGCAGTTCCAGGTGCTGCGCAAGCATGGGACCGAGCGGGCCGGATCGAGTCCGCTGAATGCCGAGCACCGTCCCGGCCGGTTCGTCTGCGCGGGATGCGGGGCGCCGCTGTTCTCGGCGGACGCCAAATTCGACAGCGGCACCGGCTGGCCGAGCTTCACCGCGCCCATCGAAGGGGCAGTCGCGACAACGACGGACCGCAGCCTGTTCATGACCCGCGTCGAGGTGCATTGCCGCCGTTGCGGCGGGCATCTCGGCCATGTCTTCGAGGACGGCCCGGCGCCAAGCGGGCTGCGCTACTGCATGAACGGCGTGGCGATGGGTTTCGAGCGGAGTTGAGCCTCAAGCAATAGTGAGGGAGCCTTCGGGCCAGCTCAACCGTTCGTTTCCTTGATCTAGGTTAAAATCCAGTCAGCACCGGGCGGAGCTCGTCATGGATCTCAGCCTCAGACACCATCGGCACGTGCTCACCCGGGACAAGCTTCTCGACGGGTCGCTGCACCAGATGATGGCGATCGCCGCGCCCTCCCTGCGTCTATGGACGGAGGCGGAATTGTCGGGCTCGCTCGAGGCGACGTTGGCGCTGCGCAGCGAGGCCGGAAACGGGGTGTGGCTCTTCGCCTATGGCTCGCTGATCTGGAACCCCACGATCCACTTCGTCGAGCGTCGCGCAGCCCGGGTGCATGGCTGGCATCGCGCGTTCTGCCTCTCCACCAGGGCCGGGCGCGGTACGCCGGAAAACCCCGGCCTGATGCTCGGGCTGGATCGGGGCGGCACCTGCTCCGGCTGCATCCTGCGCGTTGCCGAATCCGAGATACGGACCGAACTCGGCGTGCTGTGGCGGCGGGAGATGCTGGCCGGCAGCTACATCCCGCGCTGGGTCAGCCTGCGAACGCTGGAGGGCGAGCCTCTGGGCCGCGCCATCACCTTCACCATCGATCGCCGCCGCCCCTCCTATGCCGGCACGCTCACCGAGGTGGAGACGATCCGCCGGCTTGCCACCGCCAAAGGGGCATTGGGCAGTGCCGCCGATTACCTGTTCCACACCCGGGACGGGCTGCGTAGCCTGGGACTGCGGGACCGCACCGTCGAGCGCCTCGCGCGGCGCGTGGAGGCGGCCCAGGCAGGGGCATAAGGGGGCGAGCATGCGTGGGGGTTGGCTGGCGGCAATCATGCTGCTGGGATTGGCGCTGCCTGCGACGGCGCAGGAGAGGCCGCCGCATTCCGACAATCACGGTCCGGGCGTGCTCACCCTGCTGCCCGGCGACTCGGTCACCAGCCATACGCTCGACCTCGGTGACCACACCCTCGCCTATAAAGCGACCGCCGGCACCCTGCCGCTGTTCGACGACAAGGGCACGCGGATCGCCGCCGTTTTCTACACCGCCTATGTCGTCCAGGGCGCCGATCCGGCGACGCGGCCGCTGACCTTCGTCTTCAACGGCGGCCCCGGCGCCGCCTCCGCCTACCTGCATCTCGGCCTGGTCGGGCCGCGCATCATCGATTTCGGGCCGGACGGGCGCGATGCCGCGGCACCGGCGCTGCACGACAACAAGCAGAGCTGGCTGGACTTCACCGACCTCGTGCTGATCGACCCGGTCGGCACCGGCTGGAGCCGCGCCGACACGGCAGACGACGCCAAGAAGTTCTGGGGCGTGCGACAGGATGCGCGGGCGCTGGCGAAGGTGGTGGCGCTCTATGTCTCCCGTGCCGGACGCGCGACCTCGCCGAAATACCTGCTGGGCGAAAGCTACGGCGGGATGCGGGCGCCGAAAGTGGCGCAGGCGCTGCGCCACGACCAGGGCATCCTGGTCTCCGGCATGGTGCTGCTCTCGCCGTTCCTCGACGCCGGCTTCGACAACCGCCTGGCCCTCGGCGCGGCGCTGCAACTTCCCTCGCTCGCTGCGGCCGAGATGGAACGGACGCACGCCTACACGCCCGACCGGCTGCCGGAAATCGAGCATTTCGCGTTGACCGACTATCTGACCGCGCTCGCGGCGACGCCGGCGGACGGCACCGCCGATCCGGTTTATGCGGAGGTGGCCAAGCTCACCGGGCTGGCGCAAGACGTGGTCGCGCGCGCCCACGGCTTCGTTCGCAATCTGTATGTCAAGCACTCCGGCGAGCCGGGGCACGAGGTGGTCAGCCGCTATGACGCGGCGTTTGCCGTCGATGATCCGTTTGCCGATTACGACGGCGCGCGCGGCTCGGACCCGATCCTCGACGGCTACAGCCGCGCCTTTGGCGGCGCCTTCGCCGGCTACGCCCGCGACGAGCTGGGATTTCGCACCGACATCACCTACGAACTGCTCGCCGACGACGTCGGGCGGCACTGGGACTGGCAAAGCGAGGGCAGCGTGTTCGACCCGCCGAACGTCACCGGCGATCTGCGCGAGCTGCTCGCCTACGATCCCACCTTCAGGCTGCTGGTCGCGCACGGCACCAGCGATCTGCAGACGCCATATGCGGTGAGCCGCTATGTGCTGGATCACCTCCCGCATATCGGCGCGCCGGGCCGGGTGCAGCTGAAGCTCTATTCGGGGGGGCACATGGTCTATTTGAAGCAGGCCTCGCGCCTGGCGTTCACCGCCGACGCGCGGGCGTTTTACGGCGAGTAAGGAAGGCGAGGGGCTCTGCCCCTAATCGCTGAAGCATGGGCTCTGTGCGACCTCGCCTTATTCCATCTCCGCCTCCAGCATCGCGATCTCGGCATCGCTGAAGCCGAAATGATGCGCCACCTCGTGCACCACGACGTTGCGAACCAGGCGAAACAGATCCTCGCCGGTCTCGATCCATTCCAGCAGGATCGGCTCGCGGTAGAGCGAAATCAGATCCGGCTGCCGCGCGATGTCGTCGACGCTCCGCTGCGGCAGCGGGACGCCGCGGTAGAGCCCGGTCAGCTCCCAGGCGCTCTCGATCTCCATCTCCGCCAGCGTCTCCTCATCGGCGACGTCCTCCACGACGATGCCGACGTTGCGGATGTGCCGCCGGAGCCGATCCGGGATGGCGGCCAGGGCGCGCTCGGCGAGCGCTTCGATATCCTCCGCACTCGGCGGCAGAGTATGGCGCGGACCCATCATGCCGGCGATGAATGCAGGGCCGCGGGAGCCGGTCAAGCCGTCGAAGGAGTGATGCCATGAAGCTGCTGACCGATGCCGAACGCGCCGCGCTGTCGACCGAACTGGCGGACTGGACGCTGATCGATGACGGCGGCGCGCTGCGGCGCCGCTTCCGCTTCGGCGATTTCGCCCAGGCCTGGGGCTTCATGTCGTGCGTCGCCTTGCTGGCCGAGCGGCTGGGCCACCATCCCGACTGGTCGAACAGCTGGAACAAGGTGGAGATCGTGCTCAGGACGCATGACGCCGGCGGCCTGACCGGCGCCGACGTTGCCCTGGCCAAGGGCATCGACGCAATCCTGGGCACCGGGCTTTCGGTCGCGGCATAGGGCGCGTGGACCCGAGCTTTCCCGCACGCGCCCTCGCCATCCGGCGCGCCGCTGCCCGCCTCTGCCGCCAGCTCGGCTGGGCGGCGGTTCACGAGGTGCCGTTGCCGAACGGCAGGCGCGCCGATCTTCTGGGGCTGCGGCCCGACGGCGGCTTCGCCTGCATCGAGGTCAAGTCCGGCGCCCGCGACTTCCTGACCGACGGCAAATGGCCGGAATATCGGGCGTTTGCCGATTTTCTCTATTTCGCCGTGGATATCGATTTTCCGGCCGGGCTGCTGCCCGAGGACGTCGGGCTGATGGTCAGCGACGGAGAGGCTGCCGAAATCCTGCGCGAGGCGCCGGTCCATCCACTCGCCCCGGCGAGGCGACGGGCGCTGTTGCACCAGTTCGCGACCCTGGCCGCCTTCCGGCTCGCCAGCCTGGAGGACCCGTTCGGCGGGGCAGCCCTTCGGGCGGCGTTGCGGGTGGAGTAAGCGGGGTCCCAAAGAGCGGCAGTCTGTGCAACCTCGGATCAAGTAACGATTCCGACGCTACGGATTTGGTGGTTCGAGGGGCAGAGCCCCTCGACCATGCGCGTGCTACGCCGAGAGCGTCGTGTTGTACGTCACCCCCGCGATGACGACGTTCTTCAGCACCAGGTCCTGCACGTTGTACAGGTAGTACGGCTGCGGCGCCGCGGGGGTGCCGAAATTGCAGTCGCGGATCGTCACGTTCTCGACGGGAAGCACCGTCGGCGGCGGCTGTGTCAGGCCGTCATAGTCCGAGGCGACCGGGCCCTGGATGATGATCGCCTGATAGCAGCTGACCGACTGGCCCGGCGGGGCGGAGGCCGTCACGTTGGCGATCGTGACGTTCTGCACCACCGGCGGGCGGATGCGCACATTGTCCGAGCCCGGGGAGTAGTCGCAGTCGAAGGTGATGATGCCGCCCTGGTTCGTCGAGACCGTCTTCGCCGGGATCGGGCTGCCGGGCAGCGGCGTGTAGAAGCTCGGGGTCAGATTGATGCCGTTCGGCAGCGTGACATTCTTGACGTGGAAATTGTCGAACGTGCCGCCGCGGTTGAGGTTGGTCTTAATGCGGATGGCGATGTTCAGCGGATTGGTCGCATAGTTCTGGTTCAGCATCTGCAGGTCGTGGGCGTAGATGTTGCGCACCCCCGCGGTGATCTCGCTGCCCAGCGTGATGCCGCCATGCCCGCTGTTCATCGTGCAGTAGCGGATGACATGGTTCTGCGCCGGTCCGAATTCGGTGTCGTTGTCCTTGCCCGACTTGATGGCGATGCAATCGTCGCCGGTGTTGAAGGTCACTCCGTCGGCCACGACGTGATCGCAGGCCTCGGGATCGAACCCGTCATTGTTCGGCCCGACGCTGTTGGCATAGACGTTGCGGATCACCACGTGCCGGCAGGCGATCGGGTGATGCTGCCAGAACGGCGTGTTGGTAACCTGGTAGCCGCGCAGCACCACGCGGCGGCATTGTAGGAACTCGATCATCGCCGGCGGCAGCTGATGGCCGAGGCCGAACACCCGTTCCGACAGCGGCACACCGGCCTCGGACAGCGCCGGCAGATAGGACGCATCGGCCGTGTATTTGGTGCTGGGCGCGCTGGTGCCGTATTCGATCAGGTCGATTTCGGCCGTGGAAAGCGAGGGCGCGAGCGGCCCGATCGGCCCGTTCAGCGGATTCGGCGTGCCCTCGGCCGGCGCGCCGGTGGTGAAGCCGTACTGGCCGTTGGTGCCCTTCCAGGTCCACCAGCAATGCGTGCCGTCATACGGCGTGCCGGCCTGGCCGTTCAGGATGCTGGTCTGATCCTCGCCGGTCAGCGCGAAGTCGTGCTGTCCGGCGGCATAGACCATCGAGGAGAAATTGTAGCAGTCGTTGCCCTGCCAGCGTGACTGCACGAGGTTGCCGTTCGGGCCGAAATTATAGGGGCCGTATTTCGCATAGTCCGCCGGGTTGGGGCTGAACCAGATCTGCGCGCCGCTCGCCAGGTGGAAGTGGACATTGGTCATCAACGTGATCGGCCCGGCGCAGTACCAGTTGCCGGCCGGCACGACCACCTTGCGGCCGCCGGAGCGATGCGCCGCCGCGATCGCCGCCGCGAAGGCGGGATAGTTGTCGAAGGCGCCCGGAACCGGTCCGGGTCCCTGGCCGAGCGTCGTCGCGCTGGTATAGATCGGCACTTGCGTGAGCTGGCAGGGCTGCGCGCCGAAATCGGTGACGCGCAAGACCTCGCGCCCGCGCAGCAACGCCTCCAGCTCCGCCTCGACAAGCGCCAAGCGCTCGACGATCGCCGCCGCCTGTGCCCAGGGGTCGCCGAAGAGCTGCGGATCGAGCAGCGGCAGGGATTGGCCCCAGCTCCGGCGTTGCAGACCGATCAGCGCCGAGCTCGCGGCCGTGCCGGCGAGCAGAGCGCGGCGGCCGAGTGCCGCGGCGCGGTGTGGGATCATCCCGGTTGCCTCCTCCTGCGTGTCGCGCCAGGGCCGGCGGACGGAGCCGGCATCCCCTCGACAGGCGATTGCTTTATCGTCACGTTCGTTCGTCCCCGGGGACCTGTAAAGAGCCGGGCGGGACAATTTCGATTGAGGTCCCCGGCGCCGTCGTCGTGCTCGGCCAGGCTCCGGGATGTTCCGAATGGGTCACTGATCTTGCCCGAGCTTCGCCCTATGCACCCGCCCATCGCGGCAGAGGATGCCACGGTGTCGATGCTCGAGCTCGCCTTGCAGAACGCGCCGAGCAACGCGCAACTCCGCCGGTCCTACTTCGTGAAACTGTTCCACCTGGCGCGCACGCATGTCGGCCTGACGGCGGCGAGGCTGCCCGAGCTGTCGCACCCGCTGTTCTTTCGCTGCGGCACGTCCGACATCCTGAACATGCTGCAGATCTTTCAGCGGCAGGAATACGGATCGGTTATTCCGCACACTCCCGCTCGCATCCTCGACCTCGGTGCCTATGCCGGCTACGCCGCGGTGTTCCTGGCGAACCGGTTTCCCGCTGCCGAAATCCTCGCCGTCGAGCCATCCCCCGCCAATTACCGCATGCTGCAGATGAACACCCTGCCCTATCGCGCAATCCGCACGCTGCAGGCCGCGGTCTGGGACCGGACCGCCCGGCTGGAGGTCGCGGCGCGCGACACCGGCGACTGGGGAAACATCCTGAGGCAAGCCGATGGCGGCGACATCGCCGGCTTCTCCGTTGCCGACCTGCTCGCCTCGCAGGCTTGGCGGTGTGCGGAGTTCGTGAAGTGCGACATCGAGGGCTCGGAAGTGCGCGTGTTCTCCGACCCGCGGGCGCCGTGGCTGGACGGCATCGACACGCTGGCGATCGAGACGCACGACCGCATGATCCCCGGATGTTCCGCGGCGGTGGCTGCGTGCTTCCCCACCGCGACCTACGATCGGAGCCGCAGCGGCGAGCTCGACGTCTTCGCCCGCCGCACGCCCCGCCGGATCGAGCCGCGACGCCTCCCGCCGGTGAAGCTGCTGCATGCCGGACCGGGCCTGTCGCCGACGCAGCCGCGCAACCTGGCGCCGCAGCCCTGGGCCTTCTTCCTGTTCGACGACACTTGCTGCCAGCTCCACCCCAACCCGCCCGGCGCATTGCCGGCCCAGCTTGCCCTGGCGGTGCGCCTGGATGGTCAGCGCCGCTTCTCGGCGCGCATCCGGATCGCGCATCCCGCTTCGCAGGACGTGGTGTTCAAGCTGGAGATCAGGGATGCAAGCGACGGCCGCATCGCCTTCAGCGCGCAACGGCGGGTCGCCGCGGCCACCTCGCAGGATTGGCGGGAGACGCTCCCGGCATTGTCGGGGGGTTTCGAGGTGGTCCTGCAGGTCGAAATGGCGCCGGGAGCAGCGCAGTGCGGCTACGCCTGGGCGCAGTGGCTCGATCCGGTCATCGCCTGACCGCTACGGCGAGCGGCCCGGTTCGGTGCCGGAACGCTTCAGGTTGAGTGCCAGGAGGCGCGCCAGGATTTCGGCGTCGGGCAGATCGGCGGGACAGCCATAGGCGGCGGCGACCGCCTCGTCCAAGGCGCGATGGAGGGCGTCGAGCCAGGCGCCTTCCGGCGTGCCGCGCTGGTTGTAGAGGGCGGTGAGGGTGCGCTTGCGCAGCACCGCTTCCGCCGCCGCGTCTTTCGGCAGCAGGCGGTCCGGGAAACCGGCCACCACCTCGGGCAAGCTCTCGACGAGTTCCGGCGGGTTCAGCCAGCGGTCGCGCGCCGCGACGAGCGCCCGGGCCGCTTCCGCGATGGCCTGGGCGCGCGGATCGGTGGCGTAGGAGGCCGCACGGCGGTCGGGGGTGAGGCCGTCCGGGAAGGGGAAGGTCTCGAAGGTGGTGGAGGGCGTGTAACGCGGGTCGTTTCCGACACCGAGCCATGTTCCGAGACGCAGCGCCCAGAGTTCATGGAAGCGACTGTGCAGGACGCCGAATGCCGCATCGTCTTCTCGGGCGATAGCAATGAGCTGATGATCCGGCAGTGTCGGACTGCGCATCCAAGTAAACAGCCGATGCTTGGCGACGGTGGGCGTGACGATGAACCGAGCAAGACCAGCCAGCACTTTGTGCATTCCCGGGCGTGGTTCGACATGCCGCCACCACTCCCGCGCATACGCCTCCCGGTTGTTCGTCGCCCGTACTGGCCGCACATGCTCGGCAACATATGCGTACGGCGCGGCGTAGTACGCTGCGTCTGCCTCGCTCATCGTCCAGCCAAAGTCGATGATCCAGGTGTCGGACGGCCGGCGGGTCACGTCCATGCCATTTGCCCACGGGCGCAGCACCTCGGCGTTCGGATGCCCGTTGGCATTACTCGGCAGCACCAGCCATCGACGCGCAAGCTCCCCCGGAATATCGAAGGCGCCGCCCTTTGTGTCACCCATGAACGCTACGCCGGCATTCTCCGGCAGTCGCCGTGCGGTGGTCAGATTTGCCCCGCCAGCCGTCAGGTCGGCGTGGATTGTCCGGACCGGTACTCCGTCCAGAACCGGCGCGGTTGCCCGCTCTTTGTCCCAGCATATCAGCGACACGCGCACCGCC
>JAFAYM010000239.1 GCA_019240395.1 Acidisphaera sp.
TGGACATTGATCGTGCCGGTGTCAAAGCAATTAACGATCTGTCCGGTGTTCAATCGCAGCGCCCAACCCGTATCGTTGCGTAATCGACTTTCCTCGCTCACGGTGAATCCGGCTTCTGTAAGCTGAGCAACAACCTGTTCCTTGCCCATCTTTGTGACCTCGGCTAATGCCCTCGCATCCGGAGAAGGCTCCGTTGCTACCACCATCATCGTTGTGCCGAAAGCCGTACAACTGCCGCGGAACATAATCCTACGCTCTAGCTCTCAATTCCGAGACTGACCCACCACCGCGATTCCAGGTGGTGCGCCTGTCAGCACGAAATGTTCTAGACTGGCGCCATGACCTTGCCCTTCGGCCTCCCGGACGTGCTGTCCTCGTGGCTGCCCCCCTGGCTGCCGCCCTGGGTGCCGATCGTCGTGCTGGTGCCGGTACTGCTCTATGCCCTGGCCTTTCTGTTCATGCCGTTCAGCGTCATCGGCCTGAAGGGCCGGCTGGAGACCATGGAGGCCCGGCTGGACGAGATCCAGGGCGAGATCCGCAGCCTGGCGCTGCGCCTGCCCGAGCCGATCCGCACCCCCCTCTACGACGATCCGCCGGCCTATTTCGGTCCGGAGCGGTTCGAGCGCGAGCCGGTGACCAGCCGCCCGCCGATCCCGCCGGCGCCGTACTATCCGGACAGCGAAGCGATGGCCGAGCGGCCGCGGCGCGAGGGGCTGCGGCCGCGCGACCGCGACGACCGTCCGCCGCCGACCCGCGCCGAGCCGCGGCTCGACTGGCCACGCTGACCGCCAACCCCAGGGAGAACCCCGAATGCGCGTAAGCGTCGTGCAGATGAGCCCCGGCGACGACAAGGCGGCCAATATCGCGGCCGCAGGCGGCCTCATCGAGGCGGCGGTGGCCGCCGACCGGCCGGACCTCGTCAGCCTTCCCGAGATGTGGAGCTGCTTGGGCGGAGACCGCGAGGGCAAGTTTGCCCAGGCCGAGGCCTTGCCGCCGGCAGGCTCGAACCGGTCGGGCGGTCCGGCCTACGAGTTCCTGCGCGGCATCGCCCGCGAGAAGCGCATCCACGTGCACGGCGGCTCGATCGCGGAGAAGCCGGTCGATGGCGACAGGCTGTTCAACACGACCGTGGTCTTCGATCCCGAGGGGCACGAGATCGCCCGCTACCGCAAGATCCACCTGTTCGACATCGTCACCCCCGACGGCGTCGGCTATCGCGAGAGCGCCACCTTCGGCAGCGGCGAGCGGGTGGTGACGGTGCAGGCCGGCGGGGTGAAGCTGGGCCTGGCGATCTGCTACGATCTGCGCTTTCCCGAGCTGTTCCTGGCGCTGCGGCGGGCCGGGGCGGAGGTGATTTTCCTGCCGTCCGCCTTCACCCTGCAGACCGGCCGCGACCATTGGGAGCCGCTGATCCGCGCCCGCGCCATCGAGAGCCAGTGCTGGCTCGTCGCCGCTGCCACCTGGGGCCGCTTCACCGATCGCGGCGGCGACCGCTTCACCTTCGGCCACTCGCTGGTCTGCGACCCGTGGGGGCACGTCGTGGCGCAGGCGTCCGACGGCCAGGGCTGGGCGACGGCGCGCATCGACCAGGCGCTGACCGCCCGGGTGCGGCGCGACATGCCGGTGCTGGAGCACCGGAAGCTCGCTTGACCCCGGGCATCCCCGACAGCCTGGCGACGGAGGCGCGGCTGCGCGACGGCCTGTCGCCGGAACTGGCAGCGCCGACGTGCTGCGGCGACGCCACCGCCGGACAGGAGACGCCGATCGAGCGCATCGCCTTCGTCGCCTCGCCCACGGCCCTGGCGGCGGAGAGCCGCAACCGGCTGATCGGACGCTATGGCGACCACCCCGCGGCGACGGCGCAGGCGATCGTCTCGCTCGGCGGCGACGGCTTCATGCTGGAGACCCTGCACCAGATCCTCGGCCGGCCGATCCCGGTGTACGGCATGAATTGCGGCTCGGTCGGCTTCCTGATGAACGGCTTCTCCGAGGAGGATCTGCCCGGCCGGCTCACCCGCGCACAGGCCGCGGTGCTGCACCCCTTGCGCATGCACGCGGTGACCATGACCGGCGCCGTCGAGGAGGCGCTGGCGCTGAACGAGGTCAGCCTGCTGCGCCAGCTCCGCCAGGCCGGCAAGATCCGCATCACGGTGGACGGGCGGGTGCGGCTGCCCGAGCTGATCTGCGACGGCGTGCTGGTGTCCACGCCCGCCGGGTCGACGGCCTACAATCTGTCGGCGCACGGGCCGATCGTGCCGCTGTCGGCCAATCTGCTGCCGCTGACGCCGATCAGCGCCTTCCGCCCGCGGCGCTGGCGCGGCGCGCTGCTGCCGAGCGGGGCGGAGGTGCTGTTCGAGGTGCTGGAGCCGGAGAAGCGCCCGGTCGCGGCGGTCGCCGACTTCACCGAGGTGCGCAACGTCGCCTCGGTGGCGGTCAGCGAGGATCGCTCGATCTGCGTCACCGTGCTGTTCGACCCCGATCAGGGCCTGTCCGAGCGCATCATCGCGGAGCAGTTCACGGCCTAGCGGGTAGACGGTGCTGCTCGCTCCTTTCGGGCGAGATCAGTTTCGAGAAGGGGGGGCCGATGCCGTCCGTTCTGTCGCACAATGAGAGAGCAGGTGCCACCTGGGGTTCGGGTGGCGCGGCTTACGACGCCATCAGCGAAAGCATCGCCGACGGAATCGAGCACGTCGTGAATCGCGTCTGGCCGACCCATGGCGAACGCTTTCTCGATATCGCGACGGGAACAGGGTGGACGGCCAGACGCCTTGCCGCGCGTGGTGCCGTGGTCACCGGCATCGACATCGGTGAGGGTGTGATCGAGGCGGCAAAGCGCCTTGCCCCGACGATCACCTTCGAGGTCGGCGACGCCGAGGCTCTAAGATTCCCCGATGGCGGTTTCGACGGCGTCACGTCCACCTTTGGCGTGATGTTCGTCTCTCGCCCGGAGGTCGCGGCGGCCGAGATGGCGCGCGTGACGCGCAAGGGCGGCCGTCTCGGGCTGGTCACATGGGTGCCGGGCAGCGCCGTGGAAGACATCTTCCTGACCATGCGTCCTTTCATGCCGCCGCCTCCGGCAAACCCGCCGCCGTCCCCGTTCGCGTGGGGACGCGAAGAGCGCGTTCGCGAACTGCTCGGGGAAGCGTTCGATCTTGCTTTCGAACGCGGCACGACGGTGTTGCGTGTGCCGAGCGGGCAGGTCGCGTGGGACATGTTCGTCACCGGTTACGGCCCGACCAAGACGCTGGCCGCGACGCTCGGCCCCGAGAAGCGCGGGGAGTTGGCGCGGGCCTTTGTGGCGATGCACGAGAAGCATCGCACACCGATGGGGCTAGCGATGCCGCGCGAGTATCTCGTCACGATCGGCGTTCGGAAATAGAGCGATGCCGATGAAAAAACCCCCGCATCCGGGCCTGGCCGTTAAGCGCTGCGCGTGGCCGCACCAGCATAACACTGCAATGCCGAGAAGGCCCCTGCTGCGTTTATGGTCAGTGGGCGGGGATCTCAGTCCCTCCGCTCGACCGCCAGGAACCGCCGGGCCGGGACGCTGTAGATCGGCGGCAGACCGGGCAGCCAGCATCTACACCGCCAGCAGCGGAATCGACAGGTAGAGCAGGTTCGCGCTTCGCGAACATGCTCTACCTGACTGCTTGCCACGCCTCCGCGGTCGCCCGAAGAGCGCGCGTCAGCTCGCGGCAGGCAGGCGCCGTCGCTTGCTGGCGTGCTCGATGGTCACCCGGTCCTGGCGAACGATGTCGCGCACCGTCTCGACATGCTCCGTCCGCTCGGTGCGGACGAGGACCTCTTCCTTCAGGCGGACGACCTTGCTCACGACCGGGACCTCGGCGGTCTCGATCACCTCGACCGTAAGCTCCGTCAGCGTCTCGCCGGTCGACTTGTCGGTCACCGGCCTGCGCCGCTCGACGATGACCTTCTCGTGCACCAGCGACACCTGCTGCTCAACCGGCGTCTGCACGACATAGCGATGGACGCGGGTCGTGCCGGTGGTCACCTTCCGCTTCGCCACGGTCAGGACCTCCTCGCCGAGCGGGATCACCGCCTCCTCGCTGCGGCTGTCCTTGGCGGCCAAGGCGTCCCTGCCGGGTGTGGAGCCGACCCGGGTCGGCTGCCGCGACGCCATTCCGAGCATCATGTCCCAGAACAGAAGCCCGGTGCTCAGCGGTGCTGCCGATGCGGTGGCGACGCGGTTAACGCCCTCGCCGAGGTTCTTGGTGATCTGGCGCGCATTCTCGCCCGCGGCTTCGGCGATGCGCGTGACGGCCTCCCGGGCCTCGGCTGCGGCGGCAAGCTGCTCCTGCTCCTCTGCCTCTTCCTGCGCTGCCTGCAACTCGGCGCGTTCGCGCTCCTGCCGGGCGATGGCGCGTCGCTCTTCCAGCTGGTCGTGCCGGATCTGCTCGGCTTCGGCCATGCCGGTTTCCATTTTCTCCGCGATGTCCTGCACCTGGTCCTCGTTCAGGGCCCGCTGCACGGCAGGCAGAAGCTCCCGCTTCTCGTCGCGGGCGTGCTGCCGGAACGCCTTCTTCAGCTCCGCGAGCTTTTCGAGGAAGGTCTCATGGTTCTTGGGAAGCGCGTCGAGTTCGGCGAGCTTCGCGCGCAGCTCCTTGTTGTCCCTGATGGCGACGGCCACGAGCCCCTTGGTCTCCGGGTGCTTCCGGAGGATCGGGAACAGATGCTGCTCCTCGAGGTCCGCATGCAGCTCCAGTTCGGACTTGATCTCGGCGAGCAGTTTCTCGCGGGTCTTCACCGCGCCGTCCGAGGTCTCGGCCAGGCGCGCGAACAGCTCGTTGGCCTTGGCCGGGGCCGTCTGCATCAATGTTCGAAGGGTCAACTGCATCACTCCTATGCTGCGCCGCAGCATATAGAGAGCGCAACTTCGTCGCGCAACACGCATAAGCGAGTGCCCTGGTCTTCAACCAGAGCGATGCTTCTTCTTCAGCCGCTCCGCTCGACGGCCGCCAGAAACCGCCGGGCCAGCGCGCTGTAGATCGGCCGGCGGCAAACCAGGCGGGAGCAGCCGAAGGCCAGCATCGACGTCGCCAGCAGCGGGATCGTCATCGCCTGGTTGTCGGTCATCTCCATGACGATGATCGTCGCGGTGATCGGCGCCTGCACGACGCCCGAGAAATAGCCGACCATGCCGAGCAGCACGACCGCACCGGAGGGCGCGCCCGGCACCAGGTGCGCCAGCCATTGTCCGACGCCCGCGCCGACCGCCAGCGAGGGGGCGAAGATGCCGCCGGGGATGCCGCTCAAATAGGAGACGACGGTGGCGGCGAATTTGAGCACGGCGAAGCTCGCGGGCAGATGCGCGCGCCCCTCGACGAGCTGGCGTGCCTGGTCGTAGCCGGTGCCGTAGGTGCTGCCCTCGCCGAGAATGCCGATCAGCGCCAGCACCAGGCCGCACAGCGCGGCGAACCCGGCGGGGTGGCGCATGGCGAATCGCCCGACCTGACGCGGCAGGCCGTGGGCGGCGATGATCAGCGCCCGGCTGAACAAGCCGCCGAATAGGCCGCCCACGACGCTGCAGAGCAGGACGGCGATCCACCCCGCGCCGAAATCGAGCTGCACCGAGGTGACGCCGAAATAGCTGTAGTTGCCGACCAGGGCGAGGGTGGCGATGCCGGCGATGATCACCGCCGTCAGCACCGTGCCCGAGGTGCGCGCCTCGAAGGAGTGGCTGAGCTCCTCGATGGCGAACACCACACCGGCGAGCGGCGTGTTGAAGGCACCGGCGATCCCGGCTGCCCCGCCGGCCAGCACCAGCCCGCGTTCCAGCGCGATATGCGGCAGGCGCAGCGGCTGACCCAGCGCGTGCATGATCGCCGCGCCCACCTGCACCGTCGGCCCCTCCCGCCCGATCGAGGCGCCGCTGGCCAGGCCCAGCAGGGTCAGCAGCAGCTTGCCCACGCCGATGCGCAGCGACAGCATGCTGCCGATCGCCCGCCGGTCGCCGATGTGCAGCGCGGCGATCACCTGCGGAATGCCGCTGCCCTGCGCTCCCGGAAACACCCGCCGGGTCAGCAGCACCGAGAGCGCCAGGCCGGCCGGCGTCAGTACCAGCGCCGAGAGCCGGTTCAGCCGCAGCACGTACTGGAATAAATCCTGGGCGCGGTTGGCGAGGTCGGCAAAGCCGATCGCCATCAGCGCCACCAGCACCGCCCCGAGCCAGAAAACCAGCCGCCGCACCCAGCGGCGTGGAGAGAACAGGGGCAGGCGCCGGAGGCGCCGGAGATCGTAGCGGAACGGGCTCATCGGCCCTGCTCTGCCCACAGAAAGGGCGCCGCGTCCATGCGGCTTCAGTCGTAGAGCCGGGCGATCAGGCGGGGCGGAGCTCCGGCGAAATAGAGGCCGAGACAGGCAAGGTTGCGCGCCGAGCGCCGTCGCCAACCCTCCCGCCGCCACCGCGCGTCCGAGGTCACCGCGTCAGCGTCCAGCGCCACCAGCCGATGGCGTCCGATGCGGCGGACCAGGTCGACGTCTTCCATCAGCGGCAGAGGCCGCACGCCACCGATCGCCGCCAGGAAGTCGCGGGCAATGAGCAGACCCTGGTCGCCGTAGGGCAGGCCGAGCGCCCGGCTGCGCCAGGCGACCACCCGCTCCAGGCGCCGCGCCAGGCGGTGCTCCGCATCCAGGGCGAAGCGGAAGAAGCCAGCGCGGGAGCGGTTGGCGGGGTCTGCCATGAAGCGCTGCGCCGCCGCGTGCCAGCCCGGGGCGAGGCGCGTGTCGGCGTGCAGCAGCAGCAGCCATTCGCCCCGTGCCGCCGCGACGCCTTGGGCGAGCTGCACGCCGCGTCCCCGCGGTGTCGCGATGAGATGCGCCCCGAGGGCCTGCGCGACCGCCCTCGTCTGATCCGTGCTGCCGCCGTCCGCCACGACGATCTCCTCCGCCGCCGCCAGCGCCTGCAGGGTGGCGGGCAGCAAGGCCGCTGCGTTCAGGGCGGGGATGACGATCGAAAGCAAGTTCCTGTTTTGTTCTTGACGGAGCCGCATACGGAGATCAGTCTGGAGGCGTCGGCCGCGCGGCGGCCAGCGACCGGTGATCCGAAGACAGGAGCGAAGAAGCATGGGCGCGGCCTCCCTTTCCGGCAACCGGTGCAGCTCTCCCAATGCCCGCAGCGTCGGCAGGCCGGATTTCGGCGCCGGGGCGATGACCGAGGAGGGTTGGGGCCGCGAGCCGGCAACGCCGTTGCGTCACCCCGTCCGCAAGGGGCGGGGGGCCACCCTCAATCCGCCCGTGCGCTTCGATCGGGAGAGCACGTCCCCCTTCGACGACGGCTGGAACACGCTGGCTGAGACGTTGGAGGCGCTGCCGCCGCTTCCCACGACCTTGATACGCGACGCCTCGCGCAGCGCCATCAGCTGGAACAGCAGCCCGGATCTCGGCTTCGACCGGGCGGTGAACCCGTATCGCGGCTGCGAGCACGGCTGCATCTACTGCTTCGCCCGACCGAGCCACGCCTATCTCGGCTACTCGCCGGGGCTGGATTTCGAGACGAAGCTGCTGTTCAAGCCGGAAGTGGCGGAGCTGCTCGAGCGCGAGCTGCGCAAGCCCGGCTATGTCGTGCGACCGATGGCGCTCGGCACCAACACCGATCCCTATCAGCCGGTCGAGCGCACCCTCAAGCTGACCCGTGCCGTGCTGGAGGTGCTGGACCGCTTCAACCACCCCGTCAGCATCGTCACCAAATCGGCCGGCGTGCTGCGCGACCTCGACCTGCTGAAGTCGATGGCCGGGCGGGGCCTGGCGCGCGTGCACCTGTCCGTGACGACGCTGGATGCGAAGCTGGCGCGCTGCATGGAGCCGCGCGCCGCGACGCCCGAGCGGCGCCTGGCGGCCGTTGCGGCCTTGACCGCTGCGGGGGTGCCGGCGGGCGTGCTGGCGGCGCCGATGATCCCGGGGCTGAACGATGCCGAGCTCGAGAAGATCATGGCGGCGGCGTCGCGCGCCGGCGCGCAGCATGTCGGCTACATCCTGCTGCGCCTGCCGCACGAGCTGCGCCAGTTGTTCGAGGACTGGCTCGCCGAGCACTTTCCGGACCGCGCCAGACACGTCCTGAAGCTGATCCGCGAGACCCGTGGCGGCGCGCTGAACGACCCGAGATGGCATCATCGCTTCGCCGGGTCCGGCGCCTACGCCGACCTGCTCGCTCGCCGCTACGCCCGGGCTGTCCGGCAGTTCGGCTTCGAGGAAAGGACGCCGCTCGACACCGGCCGGTTCGCGGTGCCGGCAGAGGCCGG
>JAFAYM010000218.1 GCA_019240395.1 Acidisphaera sp.
CTGCCGTTGCCGACATATGCGAGCGCCGGCGCGGCCGGGCTGGACCTGCTCGCCGCGGTCGCCGAGCCGGTCGTGCTGCCGCCGGGCGGCCGGGCGCTGATCCCGACGGGGCTCGCCGTCGCCCTCCCGGCCGGCCACGAGCTGCAGGTGCGGCCGCGCTCCGGCCTGGCGCTGCGGCACGGCATCGTATTGCCGAACAGTCCCGGCACCATCGACGAGGATTATCGCGGTGAGCTGCAGGTGATCCTGCTGAACGCCGGCAACGAGAGTTTCACCGTCACGCGCGGCATGCGCATCGCCCAGGCGGTGCTGGCGCCGGTGCTGCGCGTGGAGTGGCGCGAGGTCGAGAGCCTGGACGAGACGGCGCGGGGCGAGGGGGGGTTCGGCAGCACCGGGCACGCCGCGACCACGGCGTAATGACGCTCGGGGGATGATCGGCGCCTGGGTGGCAGAGCGCCCGGGTCTGGGCTACCACCGCGCCGCACCCGCGCGAGCAAGGGCCATGACCGAGACCGCCTTTCCTGCCGGCCTCGTCGCCGGACGGCGCTGGCCAAATCTGTGGGACCTTGCCGCCGTGGTGGTGGTGTTCGGGGTGCTGATCGGCGTCGCCCGCGTCGCCCGCTTCACCCTCGCCCCGCTCGACAACCCCGAGGCGGTGGCGATCAGCCTCGATCCCAGCCACCTGCCGGTCTATGCGGTGCGCACGACGCTGCGCATGTTCGCCGCCCTGGTGGCCTCGCTGCTGTTCACCTTCACCTACGCCCCCTTCGCGGCGAAGAGCCGGCGGGCGCGGCTGATCCTGATCCCGATGCTCGACATCCTGCAGTCGGTGCCGATCCTCGGCTTCCTCTCCTTCACCGTCGTGTTCTTCATGAGCCTGTTCCCCGGCCGGGTGCTGGGCGCCGAGCTGGCGGCGATCTTCGCCATCTTCACCAGCCAGGCTTGGAACATGGCGTTCAGCATGTACCAGTCGCTGATGACGGTCCCCGGCGATCTCGATGAGGCGGCGCGCGGCTTTCGGCTCACTTCCTGGCAGCGCTTCTGGCGGCTGGAGGTGCCGTTCGCCGTGCCGGGGCTGGTCTGGAACACGATGATGTCGATGTCGGGTGGCTGGTTCTTCGTCGTGGCCTCGGAAGCGATCTCGGTGGGCAACACCACCTGGAAGCTGCCGGGTATCGGCTCGTACGTGGCGCTGGCGCTGGAGCAGCGCGACATCGTCGCGGTCGGCTGGGCGATCCTGACGATGCTGCTGGTGATCCTCGCCTACGATCAGCTGCTGTTCCGGCCCCTGGTCGCCTGGTCGGCGAAGTTCCGCTTCGAGACCACGGCCGCGGCGGTCGCCGCCGATCCGTGGCTGTTGGCGCTGCTGCGGCGGACCCGGCTGCTGCGCGTCGCCGGGCAGTGGGTCGGCGAGACGCTGGCCGCGATCGGCGGCATGCGGCTGCGTTTCTGGCAGCTCCGCCCCGCCACCGCCCGCCGGCCGTCGCGCCGCGTCGATGCTCTCTGGCTAACGGCGCTGGCGGTTGCGCTGGCGCTGGCGGGCTGGCGCATCGTCAGCTTCGTGTCGAGTTCGCTCGCCTGGTCGGACGTCGCCGAGGCGTTCGGGCTGGGCTGCATCACCCTGCTGCGCGTCGTGGTGCTGATGGTCCTGGCGAGCGCGATCTGGGTGCCGATCGGCATCTGGCTCGGCCTGCGCCCGGCCTGGGCGCGCCGAGCGCAGCCGCTGGCGCAGTTCCTCGCCGCCTTCCCGGCCAATCTGTTCTTTCCGATCTTCGTCGTCCTCATCGTGCGCTACCGGCTCACCCCGGACATCTGGCTGACGCCGCTCATGATCCTCGGCACACAATGGTATATATTGTTCAACGTGGTCGCCGGTGCCGCCGCGTTTCCCGGCGATCTGCGCGAGGCGGCGGCGAATTTCCGGGTGAACGGCTGGCTGTGGTGGCGCCGGGTGATCCTTCCCGGCATCTTCCCCTACTTCATCACCGGCGCGATCACCGCCTCGGGGGGCTCGTGGAATGCCGCCATCGTCGCCGAGGTGGCCTCCTGGGGGGACACCAAGCTGACGGCGCACGGGCTCGGCGCCTACATCGCCGAGGCGACGGATGCCGGGAACACGGCGCGCATCGTGCTCGGCGTCGTGGTGATGTCGATCTTCGTCGTCGCCTTCAATCGCGCGCTCTGGCGACCGCTCTACGACTATGCCAGCCGCCGCCTGACGTTTGCCTAGAGCGGCGGGCGCGAACTCGCGTTCACGCCCGCCGCTCTAACACTTTGTTTTGGCGAGCAGCTTTGTGCGATCAGGTGATTCCACCTGATCGCACGCTGCTCTAATACCAACCGCCCCGGTCTCTGACTCTGGGGTGATTCCCAGGGCGCGGGAAGTCTGATTCCCTTTGGTGAGCGGCGATTCGCCGTAGCGGAGGGATCAGATGGGGGTAGCAGTGCGGATCACCCGGGCGGACCACACGCCATCA
>JAFAYM010000043.1 GCA_019240395.1 Acidisphaera sp.
CCGCGCCGATGGCCGGCATTTCGTTGCGCATCGGCCGGTTCACCGGTGGCGATCGCTCCACATCGCATTGTCGCTCCGTGTGCGAGCATGTACCATCGACCTTGCGCAGGCAACGGTGCCGACGGAGAGCATGCTCATGACGTTTTCCATCGCCGGGTTGTGTTCCCGCACCGGCGAATTCGGCTGCGCGCTCACCACCTCCTCGATGGCGGCCGGTGCGCGCGCCGCGTTCGTGGCGCCGGATGCCGGCGTGGTGCTGTCCCAGGCACGCTCCGATCCACGCCTCGGTCAGCTCGGCATTGCCGAACTGCAGCGCGGGCGCGGCGCGCAGCAGGTTCTGCAGGCGATGCTCGACGCCTCGCCGCACGCCGCCTGGCGCCAGCTCGCCGTGCTCGATCGGGACGGCAATACCGCGGCGGCGACCGGCGCGGAGTGCACGCAAGCCAAGGGCGAGCGGATGGCGCAGGGCGCGCTGGCCGCCGGCAACGGCCTGGCCAACGACAACGTGGTCGGCGCGATGCTCGCAGGGTTTCAGGAGGCCGGGGACCGCTCTCTCGCCGAGCGGCTGATCATCGCCCTGGAAGCGGGCATGGCGGCCGGGGGCGAGGCCTACCCGCTCCGCTCCGCCGCCCTGAAGGTGGCGCGCCCGGGTGTGCCGCTGCTGCCGGTCGATCTGCGCGTCGACTACTCCGAGACACCGGTCGCCGAGCTTCGGCGGTTCTGGTCGCTGTGGGTGCCGATGATCGAGGGCTACGTGCAGCGCTGCGTCGATCCGGCCAACTCGCCTCCCGCGGCGCTGATCGAGGGCCACGGTTGAAGCGTTCGGACCTCCGACTCAGCCGCATCGCGCCGTCATGCCGCCGTCGACGACGATCTCCGTCCCGGTGATGAAGCGCGCTTCGTCCGAGGCCAGGAACAGCGCGGCATGCGCGGTATCCCGCCCGTCGCCCATGAAGCCGAGCGGAATGCGCGCCTGGCGCTCGGCCAGCAGTCTGTCGACGTCGCCGCCGGTGCGCTGGCCGGCCAGTCGCGCCTCCACCATCGGCGTGTGCATCTGTCCCGGCACCACGGTATTCACCCGGATGCGCTTCGACGCGTACTGCACCGCCAGCACTCGGGAGAACTGGACGACGCCGGCTTTGGCCGAGGCATAGGCGATCTGCGCCGAACCGGTCCAGCGCAGCGCCGAGGTGGAGGCGATGTTGACGATGGCGCCGCCGCCCTGCGACTCCATGACGGGAAGCACGTGCTTGCAGGTGAGAAAGACGCTCTTGAGATTTGCGTCGATCTGCCTGTCCCAGACCTCCTCTGCCATTTCGACCGGGCCGCCGGCCGCCGAGCCTCCGACATTGTTGAGGAGAATGTCGATCCGCCCGAAATGCGACAGGCAAGCCGAGACCATGTCGGCGACGGCGTCCCCGTGCGTCACGTCGCACGCCGCGCCATGGAAGCGGCCGCCGAATTCGGCGATGCGATCGGCGGTTTCCCGCATCGATTCCGGATTTTTGTCCACGCCAAACACCAGCGCACCCTCGCGGGCGAAGATGGTGGCGGCGGCCCGCCCGTTTCCCCAGCCCGGACCGACGCATCCCGCCCCGGTGACGATCGCGACCTTGCCGTCAAGCCTTCCCGCCATTGTCATTCCTCCCTTCCGCTTGACGCCCATCCGTGCAGCGAGTCAGGCTCTTGCGATCATTCGGCAAGGCGACATCTACCGATCCGACATATCCGCACAGGCATGTTCCCGGACAGGTATACTCGCTGCGCGATACCCGACGATACGGTGGCCGGGCATCGTCCTGGCGTTCGCCTATGCCTGCGCAGCTTTTCGTGGCGGCTGGAGCGGCCACCGTTCGGCCCTCACCGCACCCTCCCTGCCTGAATGAGGCTCGTGCTGCTCCTGCTGGGTCTCGCAGCGGGGGTCAGCTTTGCCGTGCAGTCCGCGGTGAATGCGAGGCTACGCGACATCCTGGGCTCGCCGTCCTGGGCGGCGTTCATCAGCTATCTCGGCGGGACGATCGTCATGGGAACGGTGCTGCTGGTCACCAGCGCCTCCTGGCCGACAAGCGGCGCGCTCTCGACAAACTCCTGGCTGTCATGGACCGGCGGGTTTTTCGGCGCGATCTATGTCGTCATCCTGATCCTGCTGCTGCCGCGGCTGGGCGCGGCGACTGCCTTGGCGCTGTTCATCGCCGGGCAGATGCTGGCCTCTCTGGCCATCGACAGTTTCGGCCTGTTCGGCTTGCCCCGCCATCCCGCGGGCCTCGCCCGGGTCATCGGCGCGGTATTGTTGATCGGCAGTGTGGTGATTATACGGCTGCAAGATCGCTGATCCCGGAGAACGGAATGAAGGACGATCCACGCTACCAGCCGCTCGACGCAGCAAAGAGCCCGCGCTTCGCCGATATCGCCACGTTCTTCCGGCTGCCGCGCATGGACATCAGCGGGGATATCGACATCGCGCTGGTCGGCGTGCCGTTCGATCTCGGGGTGAATTTCCGGGCCGGCGCGCGCCATGGCCCCGCCGCGGTGCGCGAAGCCTCCCGGGTGATCCGCCGGATGCACCCGTCGACCGGCACCGCGCCGTTCTCGCTCTGCAACGTCGCCGATATCGGCGACACGCCGATGAACGCGCTGGATATGATGGGCAGCCTGCAACTGATCCAGGACTTCTTCGAGCGCATCCACGCGGTCGGGGCGGTTCCCCTCTCGGTCGGCGGCGATCACACCATACCGCTGCCGATCCTGCGCGTCGTCGCAAAGCGCGAACCGGTCGGCATCGTGCAGTTCGATTCCCATGCCGACACGCTCGACACTCTGCTCGGCAGCCGGATCAACCACGCCACCACCTTCCGCCGCGCCTGCGAGGAAGGGCTGGTCGATCCGCGGCGCACCATCCAGATCGGGCTGCGCGGCAGCCGCTTCGGTCCCGAGGATGTCGCTTTCGGCGAACAGGTCGGCATGCGGCTGATCACCATGGACGACTACGAGGCCATGGGTCGCGACGCGGTGATAGGCGAGATCGACCGGGTGACGGGAAGCGGCCCGACCTATATCAGCTTCGACATCGACGGGCTGGACGCCGCCTATGCCATGGGCACCGGCGTTCCCGAGGTCGGCGGCTTCAACATGCGCGACGCGCAGATGATGATCCGCTGCCTCAGAGGCAAGCGCCTGGTCGGCGGCGACATCTGCGAGGTCGCGCCGATGTACGACCCGACCGGCCAGACCCAGCTGAACGCCGCCAACCTGCTGTTCGAGATGCTGTGCGTCGTCGCCGAAAGCAAGGCCGGCAGCCACTGACGGAAAGGAATGCCGCGATGATGCGTCCAGCCGAACATCTGCATTTCGAGCCGGCGGAGCTGGCATCCCGGCAGGCACGCACCATCGAGGCGATGCGCGCGCAGGGCTTTGACGGCATGCTGATATTTCGCCAGGAGAGCATGTACTGGCTCTCCGGCTACGACACGTTCGGCTACGTCTATTTCCAATGCCTCGTTCTCGGCGCCGACGGGCGCATGATTTTGCTGACCCGCGCGCCGGACCGCCTGCAGGCCCGCTTCACCTCGGTCATCGAGGATGTGCGGATCTGGGTGGACGGCCCAGACGCCGCGCCGGCAATCGAGCTGCGCGAGATCCTGCGCCAGCAGGGCTGCGCCGGGCGCCGGCTCGGCGTGGAATGGGAGGCCTATGGCCTCACCGCGCGCAACGGCCAGCGCCTTGCCGCGGCGCTCGACGGCTTCTGCACGCTCGGCGACGCGTCGGACCTCATCAGTCGCTTGCGGCTGGTGAAGAGTTCGGCCGAGCTCGCCTATGTGCGCCGGGCCGCCGAACTCGGCGACGCCGCGCTGGCGGCCGCCGAAGCGGCGACCAGGCCCGGCGCCTTCGAAGGCGACATCCTCGCCGACATGCAGGGCGCGGTGTTCCGCGGCGGCGGCGATGATCCCGCCAACGAGTTCATCATCGGCTCGGGCAGCGGCGCCTTGATGTGCCGCTATTACACCGGGCGCCGCAATCTCTCCGCCGATGATCAGCTCACCCTGGAATTCGCCGGCGTCTATCGACACTACCATGCCTGCCTGATGCGCACGCTGCTGATCGGCACGGCGGACCGGCGCCTGGTCGAGCTGCACGCGGCCTGCCGCGATTCCCTGCTCGCGGCGGAGGACGCGCTGCGCCCGGGTCGGCCGATCGGCGAAGTGTTCGACGCCCATGCCCGGGTGCTCGACGCCGCCGGACTGCGCGCGTGCCGGCTGAACGCCTGCGGCTATTCGCTCGGCACGACCTATGCGCCGAACTGGATGGACTGGCCGATGCTGTACCACGACAACCCGGTGGAAGCCGCCGCCGGCATGGTGTTCTTCATCCACATCATCGCCTTCGACGAGCAGCGCGGGCACGCGATGACGCTCGGGCGCACGTCGGTCGTCGGCGAGCGCGGCGCCGAGCCGATGTCGAAAGCCTCGATCGATCTCGTGAGGAAGTGAGCCGAGGCGCTCAGCCGCCGCCGAGATAGAGCCTGGCCATGCGCTCGTCGCCGAGCAATTCCGGGGCCGGTCCTTCCAGGACGACGCGGCCGCTGTCCAGGATATAGCCGCGATTGCTGATCGCCAGACTTTGCCGCGCTCGCTGCTCGATCAGCAGCGCGGCGGCGGAGTGGCCCGGCAGAGTGGCGATCAGCGCGAACACCTGCCCCACCAGGTTCGGCGAGAGGGCGGCGGTCGGTTCATCCAGCAGCAGCAGTTTCGGCCGCGACATCAGGGCGCGTGCAAAGGCGAGCTGCTGACGCTCGCCACCGGACAGCGCCCGTGCGGCGACATGCCGCCGTTCGGCAAGTGCCGGGAACCGGTCCAGCATGTCTCGGATGCGCGCGGCGCGACCGGCCACGCCCTCGACGACGCGCAGATTGTCGAGCACGCTGAGCGTGCCGAACACATTGGCCACCTGCGGCACGTAGCCGATGCCGATCCCGACGCGATCTTCCGGGTCCAGTGACAGAAGGTCGCGACCGTCGAACACGACGCGGCCACGGCAGCGCGGCACCAGGCCCATGATCGCCTTGATCAAGGTGGATTTGCCGGCGCCATTGGTGCCGGCGACGGTGACGATCTCGCCAGGCTCGATGCGCAGGTCGATGCCGCGCAGGATGTCGGCCTCGCCATAGCCGCCGGCGATGCCCGCGACCTCCAGCAGGCTCACGGGCCGCCGCCGATATAGGCCTCCTGGACGGCCCGGTCGGCCAGCACCTGCGCCGGCGTGCCGCTGGCGATCAGCCGGCCGCGATCCATCACCAGCAGCCGTGCGGCCAGCCGCGCGAGGGCGGGAAGGTTGTGCTCGACGATGAGGAAGCCGGTGCCCTGCTCCGACAGCGTGCGGATGCGGCGCTCGATCTCCTCGATGAGCACCGGGTTGACGCCGGCATAGGGTTCATCGAGCAGGATGAAGCGCGGCTCGGTCATCAGCGCGCGGCCGAGCTCGAGCAGCTTCTGCTGCCCGCCCGACAGCGCGCCGGCGCGCTCGCCGGCGACCCGCGTCAAGCCGAGAAACTCGAGCATCGCGTCGGCGCGGGCGACGATCTGCCGCTCGCGCTGGCGCACCACGCCGGGACGGCAGAGCAGGTTGAACACATGCTCGCCCGGCTGGTCACGCGCGCCGGTCAGCAGATTTTCCCGCACCGTCAGATGCGCGAACGGCCGCGGCACCTGGAAGGTGCGCGCGATCCCGAGTCGCGCCCGCGCCGCCGCGGACAGGCGCTGGATCTCATGCCCGTCGAAACGCACGCATCCCGCATCCGCCGGCTGGAAGCCGCTGATCACCGCGAACAGCGTGCTCTTGCCGGCGCCGTTTGGTCCGATCAGCCCGGTCAGCTCGGCGGCCTGAACCTGGAAGCTGACGTCGTCGACGACGCGCAGCCCGCCGAAGCTCTTGTTCACTCCGTGCACGCCGAGGCTCATCGCGCCACCCGCCCGAGCAATCCCTGCGGCCGGTACAGCGTGAACAGGATCAGCATCAGGCCGATCGCGGCGAGGCGCAGGCTGGCCATCTGCACCTCCGAGACGAACGGCAGCACGTCGCGCAGAAACCGCGAGCCCTCGAGGAACAACGTCAGCAGCGCCGCGCCGGCAATCGCGCCGCCGACCCGACCGGCGCCCCCCATGATGACCGCGATCCACACGTAGAAGGTCAGCAGCGGCACGAACTGATCGGGACTGATGTAGGTGAGATAGTGGGCGTAGAGCGCGCCGGCCAGTCCGGTCAGCCCGGCGCCGATCATGAACACCACGAGCTTGCAGCGCGCCGGGCTCTTGCCGACCGAGCGCACCGCGTCCTCGTCGTCGCGGATCGCCTGGATCAGCCGGCCGAACGGGCTGCCGACGAGCCGGACCGTCAGGCTCACCCCGGCCAGCATCGCCGCCAGCACCAGGGCGAGATAGGCGAAGCCGCCGGCCGCGGCACCCAGCCCGGAAAACGGCCGCGGAATCCCGGGAATGCCGCGCGTACCGTTGGTCAGCCACTCCTCGCTGACGATCACGGTGCGCAGGATCTCGGCGAAGGCGAGGGTGACGATGGCGAGGTAGTCGTCGCGCAACCGCAGGCACATCACGCCGAGCGGCCAGGCGAACAGCGCCGCCAGCACGGCCGCGGCGGCGAAGTCGAGCACGAAGGGCACGCCCCGCAGCGCCAGCAGGGCGGAGGTGTAGGCGCCGACCGCATAGAACGCGACGACACCGAAATTGATCAGGCCGGTAAAGCCGTATTGCAGGTTCAGCCCGAGCGCCAGCAGCGCGTAGATGCCGCCGACCGTGCCGACCGCCGTCAGGTAGCCCTGCATCAGCGCACCGGCTCGGCGCGTCCCAGCAGGCCCTGCGGACGCAGCACCAGGGTGGCGATCAGCAGGATGAAGGAAATCGCCGTCTGGTAGGTGAAGCCGACCAGCGGCGTCGACAGCGCCTGCACGAGGCCAAGCGCGATCCCGGCCAGGACAGCCCCCGTCGGATTGCCGACGCCGCCCAGCACGGCGGCGGCAAAGGCCGGCAGCAGGAGGTTCCAGCCCATCTCCGGCACCACCACCGTCTGCAGCCCCAGCATCACCCCGCCGACGGCACTGCACGCGCCGATCAGTGTCCAGAGCGTGAGCATCACGGCGCGGGCGCGGATGCCGCTGGCCCGCGCGAGCTCCGGATTGTCGGCGACGGCGCGCATCCGCCGGCCGATTGGCGTGAGAAACAGGACGGCGAGGACCGCCAGCAAGGTGACGGCGGAGGTTCCGGCCAGCCACAGATCGATCGGCCGCACCCTCGCACCCGCGAAGACGATCGCCCGCGCGATCGGCACATGGAAAGAGTGCTGATCGAAACCGACGAAGAAGGTCAGCACGCTGCGCAGCAGGAACGCCAGGCCGATTGAGGCGATCAGCGGCGCCACCAGCGACCGGCCGCGGAAATTCCGGAACACCAGGACGTAGGAGGCGACCGCCAGGCCGGCGGTGAGCAGGACGGCCGACGCGGCGCCGGCCAGCAGCGACCCCGTCCACGCCTGCGCGGCGACGCCGGCATAGGCGGCGAACGTCATGAAATCGCCGGTCGCCGCGTTCGGGAACCGCGCCACCGCGAAGCACAGCGAGACGGCGAGTCCCGCCAAGGCAATCAGCAATCCCTGGATCAGTCCCGCAACCGCGAGGTTCAGGCCGACCGCCGCACTCACTTCAACAGGTATCTCTGCTCGAGCTTGCCGTCGTGGAACACCGAGACGCCGAACACCGGCGTCACGTCGCCGCGTTCGTCGAAGTCGATCGGGCCGGATGCACCCTCGTAATTGATCTTTTGTCCGGCCTGCAGCAGCTTGCGGCCCTCGGCGAAGCTGCTCACCGCCTGTCCCGGCGGGTTGGCGACCTCCGGAATCACCTGGGCGATCGCCGCGTTGTCGGCAGAGGGCCCCGCCTTCTGCATGGCAAGCGTCAGCACCGCGACCATGTCGTAGCACATGGCGGC
This sequence comes from Acidisphaera sp., assembly GCA_019240395.1. Taxonomy (GTDB): domain Bacteria; phylum Pseudomonadota; class Alphaproteobacteria; order Acetobacterales; family Acetobacteraceae; genus JAFAYA01. The sequence goes on from JAFAYM010000043.1 coordinate 7,992, forward strand.
GTAGATGTTGGACGATCCGGGATTGCCGGTGGCGGCGCGGTAGGCCGCATCGAACGTCTTGAAGGCCGCGCTGCCGGCATCCGGCACGGCGTCGACGACGATCAATCCTTCCAGCACCTCCGCTCCCAGCGCCTTGACGGTCGCCGGGCCCATCGCCCAGCCCGGAATGACGATCTTCGCCGTGTTCCCGGCCTCATAGGCCTCGCGCAGGATGATGCTGGTGTCGGGCACGTAGCCGGAGACGACGAGGAAATCGGGCTTCTCCGACAAGGCCTGCTGCAATTCGGCGGCGTAGCTGGTGCGGTTGGGCTCGTAGACCACCGGGTTCGGCAGCTTGCCGCCGGCCTTCTCCCAGGCGCTGCGGAAGAATCCGACGCTGGCGATCTGCACGTCGTTGTTGAAGGCCATGGCGGCGGCGCGGCTCGCCTTTTCGTGGGCGGCGATGGCGGCGTAGGCGTCGCCGATCTGATGGCTCGCCGCCTGGAAGCGCCAAGCCAGATGCTTCGGGTTCTGCGCCGGCGTGCTCAGGGCGGGGGCCGAGGAGGTGTGCAGCAGGAGGCAGTTCGCTTCGTTGGTGATCGGCAGCACGGCGAGCGAGACGGAGGAGGACCAGGTGCCGATGATGGCATCCACCTTGTTGGCGTCGATCAGCTTGCGCGCGGCCAGCACCGCGGCGTCCGGCGAGGTCTGCGTATCCTCGGCATAGACCTCGATCGGCCGGCCATCGACGCCCCCTGCCCGCTTCACCTCCTCGAGCGCGAACAGGATGGTCTTCTGCATGCCCGAGCCGTAGGTGCTGCCGGCGCCGGTGATCGGGTTGAGCGCGCCGATGCGATATGGGCGGTCGGCCCGTGCCGGCCGTCCGACCACGGCGGCCAGCGCCGTTGCCGCACCCGCCTGCCCCAGGACGCGGCGGGTGAGCATCCACTTGCGAACCGGCATCGGCGCTCCTTTCGGCTGGCTCAGCCGTCCAGCGTGTTCTTGATCGCCCGGCCACCCTTCATGATGAGCGGCAGGTGACGGCCCTGCTCCTGCAGCAGCTCCAGGCTCTCCAGCGGATTGCCGTCGACGGCGAGGAGGTCGGCATAAGCGCCCGGTGCGACGACCCCGAGACGCCCCTCCATGCGCAGCACCTCGGCGCCGATCACCGTGGCGCTGCGCAACAGGTCGAGCGGCGAGAGCGCCTCGGCGCGGATCAGGAATTCGCGGGACTGGTGCTGGTGCAGCTCGCCCAGCAAGTCGGTGCCGAACGCCATCTTCACACCGGCTTCCTGCGCCAGGCGCAGCGAGCGCGTGCCGACCTCGATGATGCTGCCGAGCTTGGCCAGCATTGCCGGCGGAAAGCCGAGCGTGCTGCCATGCTCGGCCAGGGCGTGATAGGTGACCAGCGTCGGCACGAGATAGGCGCCGTGCTCGGCCATCAGCCTGGCCGTCGCCGCGTCGATCAGATTGCCGTGCTCGATGGTGCGCACGCCCGCCTCGATGGCACGGCTGACCGCCTCCGGCGTGTAGGCATGCGCCATCACGTAGGTGGCGGCGCGCCGCGCCTCGTCGACGATGGCGTCGAGCTCGCCGCGCGAATACTGCATGAAATGCACGGGGTCGGCGGCGGAGGCGACGCCGCCGGAAGCCATGATCTTGATCTGGTCGGCGCCGAGACGGATCTCGTCGCGCACCGCCTGCTGCACGGCGGGGATACCGTCGGCGATGCCGCCGATGCCGTTCATCATATGCGCACAGCCGCACGGCTCGGACAGATCGACGCGCTCACGGAAGTCGCCGTGTCCGCCGGTCTGGCTGATCGCCCGCCCCGCGATGAACAGGCGCGGTCCGGTGAACAGATCCTGCTCGACGGCCTCGCGCAGCCCGCGGTCGGCGCCGCCGGCGTCGCGGATTGAGGTGAAGCCGCGCATCAGCATGCCGCGCATGATGCTGGCGGCAGCGGCAGCGACGAAGGAGGCCGGCAGGACGCGGGTGGCGGCCAGGCCGGAACTGACGCGCACGGCATTGACGTGGACGTGGCAGTCGATGAGCCCGGGGATCACCGTGCGGCCGCGCAGGTCGATCGTCTCGTCCGCCGACACCCGGATCGGCTGGCCCGAGACCTCGGCGACGCGATCGTCCGCGATCAGGATGGACGTATTCGCGGCGAGCGTGCCGTCCCGCGGGTCGAACAGGACGCAATTCGTCAGCAGCTTTTTCGTCATTCCTGCACCCTAGTGGCAGGGAGCGAGGAAGGCGAGGGCTCCCATCCCGAACGCCAGGAGTGGAACAAGCTGGACGCGGCGGCCCCAGACCCCTCAGCGCAGAAAAACTGCTGGAAGGCGGGTAGGCGCGGCGCTACCGTGATCGCACCGGAGCGCTAGAACTCGGAACCGGACGGGAGCATCCGAATGGTCGATGAAGCGACACCCGTGCCCTATGGGCGCAAGACCCAGCACGCGCCGAAGGTCGCAGAGGTGCATATCCTCTGGCTCACCGCCGGCCTCAGTTGCGACGGCGACACCGTCTCCATCACCGCCGCCAGCGAGCCCAGCATCGAAGACGTGCTGCTCGGCGCCATACCCGGCCTGCCGAAGGTGCATCTGCACAACCCCGTGCTGGCCTACGCGGTCGGCGACGAGTTCATGCAGATCTTCCATCGCGCGGCGCGCGGCGAGGTCGACAATTTTGTGCTCGTCCTCGAGGGCTCGATCCCCAACGAAAAGCTGAGCGGCGAGGGCTACTGGGCCGCGCTCGGCTCCGATCCCGCGACCGGCGAGCCGATCACCACCAATGAGTGGATCGACCGGCTGGCGCCGAAAGCGCTGGCGGTGGTCGGCGCCGGCACCTGCGCGACTTATGGCGGCATCCACGCCATGGCCGGCAATCCCACCGGCTGCATGGGGCTGGGCGACTATCTCGGCCATGAGTGGAAGTCCAAGGCCGGCCTGCCGATCGTCAATGTCCCGGGCTGCCCGGTGCAGCCCGACAATTTCATGGAGACGCTGCTTTATCTGTTGCGCCAGCTCGCCGGCTTGGCGCCGATGATCCCGGTCGACCATCTCGGCCGCCCGAAATGGCTGTTCAGCAACACCGTGCATAACGGCTGCGACCGTGCCGCCTATTACGAGCAGGCCGATTTCGCCAAGGAGTACGGCTCGCAGAAATGCCTGGTGAAAATCGGCTGCTGGGGGCCGGTGGTGCAATGCAATGTGCCGAAGCGCGGCTGGATTTCCGGCATGGGCGGTTGCCCGAATGTCGGCGGCATCTGCATCGGCTGCACCATGCCGGGCTTCCCCGACAAGTTCCAGCCGTTCATGGACGAGCCGCCCGGCGCCGTGTTCTCGAGCGGCATGATCCGGCCCTACGGCGCGATCATCCGCAACCTGCGCAAGATCACCAACCACACGCTGAACAAGGAACCCAAGTGGCGGCATAACGAGCCCGTGCTGACCACCGGCTACCGGCCGCAATAGGCGCAACCGCCCAAGGGAGGACCAGAATGGCCGAAACCCCCCGCGATATCGACACCAGGGCGGGCGCGGTGGCGCAGCATGCGCCGGGCAGCCTCGTCGAGATGAACTGGGACCCGATCACCCGCATCGTCGGCAATCTCGGCATCTACACCAAGATCGACTTCCAGAACCGCCAGGTGGCGGAGTGCCACAGCACGTCGTCGATCTTCCGCGGCTACAGCATCTTTATGAAGGGCAAGGACCCGAGGGACGCGCACTTCATCACCAGCCGCATCTGCGGCATCTGCGGGGACAACCACGCGACCTGCTCGGTCTATGCACAGAACATGGCCTACGGCATCAAGTCGCCGCCGATCGCCGAGTGGATCGTCAATCTCGGCGAGGCCGCCGAGTACATGTTCGACCACAACATCTTCCAGGACAATCTGGTCGGCGTCGATTTCTGCGAGCAGATGGTCAAGGAAACCAACCCCGGCGTCTGGGAGAAGGCACAGAAGACCGCGGCGCCGCACGCTGCCGACCACGGCTACCGCACCATCGCCGACATCATGACGGCGCTGAACCCGTTCACCGGCGAGTTCTATCGCGAGACCCTGGTGGTCAGCCGCTACACCCGCGAGATGTTCAGCCTGATGGAGGGGCGTCACGTGCATCCCTCCACGCTCTATCCCGGCGGCGTCGGCACCGTGCCTTCGGTGCAGCTGTTTACCGAATACATGACGCGGCTGGCGAAATATGCCGAGTTCATGAAGCGCGTCGTGCCGCTGCACGATGACCTGTTCGACTTCTTCTACGAGGCGCTGCCCGGCTATGAGGAAGTGGGCAAGCGCCGCATCCTGCTCGGCTGCTGGGGCGCCTACCAGGATCCGGACGTCTGCGACTATACCTATCGCAACATGACGAAATGGGGGCGCGGCATGTTCGTGACCCCCGGCGTCGTCGTCGACGGCGAGCTCGTCACCACCGACCTCGTCGACATCAACCTGCAGATCCGCATCCTGCTCGGCCATTCCTATTATGACGGCTGGGAGAACCGGGAAACCTTCGTGCAGCGCGACCCGCTGGGCAATCCCGTGCATCAGGACCATCCCTGGAACCAGACCACCGTGCCGCGGCCGCAGAAGCGGGATTTCGGCAACAACTACTCCTGGGTGATGTCGCCGCGCTGGCTCGACAAGCGCACCGGCGATCATCTGGCGCTGGATACCGGCGGCGGCGCCATCGCCCGCCTCTGGGCTACCGCACTCGCCGGCCTGGTGGACATCGGCTACATCAAGGCGACCGGTCACAGCGTCAAGATCTACCTGCCGAAGACCGCGCTGAAGCCGGAGGCCGAGTTCGAGTGGAAGGTGCCGAAGTGGAGCAACACCATCGAGCGTGACCGCGCGCGCACCTATTTCCAGGCCTATTGCGCCGCCGCGGCCTATCATTTTCTGGAGAAAGCCTTGGCCGAGGTGCAGGCCGGCCGCACCAAAACCTGGACCGACTTCAAGGTGCCCGACGAGGCGATCGGCTGCGGCTTCCACGAGGCGGTGCGCGGCGTGCTGTCGCACCATCTGGTGATCCGCGACGGCAAGATCGCCAACTATCACCCCTACCCACCGACGCCGTGGAACGCCAGCCCGCGCGACAAATACGGCACCCCCGGGCCGTACGAGGATGCGGTGCAGGGCCAGCCCATTTTCGAGGAGAACGGGCCGGAGAACTTCAAGGGCATCGATATCATGCGCACGGTGCGCAGCTTCGACCCATGCCTGCCTTGCGGCGTGCATATGTATCTCGGCAAGGGCCGCACGCTGGAGACGCACCACTCGCCGATGTTCGGCGTGGGGCGCCAAGCCGGCCATGACCACGGCTGATTGCGCGGCGGAGGCGGAGGATCTCGCCACCTCGCTGCGTCGGCTGGAAGGGCTGATCGCCGCCCTCGACGGGCTGTCCGATCCGCGCGCCCGCGAACCGGCCCGCGCGCTGCTCGAGCTGGTGCTCGACCTGCACGGCCTGGCGCTGGCGCGCATCGCGGCGATGGCCGTGGAGGCCGGCGGCCCGGCCCTGCTCGAGCGCCTCGCCGCTGATGAGACCGTGCGCGCGATGCTGCTGCTGCATGGGCTGCATCCCGAGGAAGCCGGCGTGCGCATCGCCAAGGCGCTTGCCGCCCTCCCGGTTCGCGTCGAGCTGCTCCATTGCGATGCGCGGCGAGCACGGCTGCTTGTGCACGCCGCAGACCACGCCGACCGGCATGCGCTTCGCGCCGTGATCGAGGCCGCCATCGTCGAAGCGGCACCCGAGCTGGAGGAGATCGTCATCGAAGGGCTCGACGTGCACGAAGCGGGCGTGGACAGCGTGGCCGCACTGGTCGGCTGACCGCCGCGGAACGGAAGAACATGCTGGTCGTCGCGCCAACGCAGAACTGGGCCTGGCAGCTGCGGCGGTTCGTCACCCCGCCGCCGCCGGTCGAGCGCTGCGAACTCTGCGGCGCGGTGATCCCGTCAGCGCACCCGCACCTCGTCGAGATTGCCGCTCGCCGCCTGCTCTGCGCCTGCCGGGCCTGCGCCACCACCTTGGATCATGAAGGCGGTGCGCTGCGTCGCGTGCCCGACCGCGTCCACGCGCTCCCCGGTTTTTCGCTGTCGGACGCGGAATGGGACGCGCTGCAGATCCCGATCGGCCTGGCCTTCCTCTATCGCAGCACGCCGCTCGACCGCGCCGTGGCGCTCTATCCCGGCCCGGCCGGCGCCATCGAATCCCTGCTGCCGATCGACGGCTGGTCGCACATCGTCGCGCGCAGCCCTGCACTCGCGCGCATCACGCCGGATGTCGAGGCGCTGCTGGTCAATCGCCAGCAGGGCGAGGGCCAGTATTACCTCGTGCCGATCGACCGCTGCTTCGCGCTGGTCGGGCTTATCCGCCGGCACTGGCGCGGCCTTTCCGGCGGCGCCGAAGCCTGGCGCGCCATCGACGCGTTCTTCGACGCGCTGCGCCTCGAAACTGCTGCCTCGCATGGTTGACCTCGACTTCGCCGTGGAGGACGCCACCGTCGAGCGCCACGCCGCGTCGCCGCACCTCGCCTTCGGGCTGCGCGTCATCAATCGCACGCCGGCGATCGCGGTGCGCAACGTCATGCTGCGCTGTCAGATCCGCATCGAGCCGACGCGCCGCCCCTATCGACCGTCGGAAAAGGACCGCCTCGTCGAGCTGTTCGGCACGCCCGAGCGCTGGGGTGACACGCTGCGCGGCTTTCTCTGGACCCATACGGGCGCGCTCGTTCCCGGCTTTGACACGGCGTGCCGGATCGAGCTTCCCGTCCCGTGCAGCTACGATTTCAACATCGCCGCGACAAAGTATTTCCACGGGATCGAGGACGGCGAGGTGCCGCTCACCCTGCTGTTCAGCGGCTCGGTGTTTTACGGGGACGACGACGGGCAGCTGCAGATCGACCAGATCGCCTGGAGCAAGGAGGCGAGCTATCGACTGCCGGTCGCCCTCTGGCACGACATGATGCGCCACTACTATCCGAACGGCCACTGGCTCTGTCTCGATCGCGACGTGTTCGAGAGGCTGCACGCCTACAAGCGTCGCAGCGGTCATCCGACCTGGGAGCGCGCACTCGAGGCGCTTCTCGACAGCGTATCGGCGGAGGCCGCGCCATGAAGCTCGACCGCGCCTCCGCGATCGTCAACGCCGTGCTCTACGAGGGCTACATCCTCTATCCCTATCGTCCGTCCTCGATCAAGAATCGCCAGCGCTGGACCTTCGGCGGCGTGTTTCCGCGCGATCATGCCGAGCACGGCGGCAGTGATCCCTGCACGGTGCAGACGCAGTGCCTGCTGCAGGACGGCCCGGCGACCGCGGTGGAAATCCGCGTCCGCTTCCTGCACATCGTCAGTCGTGAGATCGGTGCCCTGGCGACGCCGCTGGCCGAGCTGCCGCCGGTTGGCGAGCCTGCGTTCACCCGGGTTGCCTCGCTGCAGGCCGGCGGTGCCGAATACCTGGCCTGGGAGGAGGCCACCGAGCGCGAAGTCGTCGCACCTCTCTGCAGGGTCCGCGACCTGCTCGAGGCGCCGGTGGAAACCGCTTTCGCCTTCCCCGGCGACCGGCGGATCGAGCCGATACGCGAGGACGGAAAGGTCGTCGGCCTCGTCATCCGCACCACCGCCGCCGTGCAGGGCAGGCTCACCATCGCCGCCGAACGCGTTGCCGCCGATGCGGTCCGGCTTTCCCTGCGGATCAGCAACGAGACGCCGCTCGCGACCGCCGATCGCGCCAGCCGCGAGCATGCGCAGCTCCATGCTTTCGCCTCGACACACACGCTGCTCGGCGTGACGGATGGCGCGTTCGTCTCGCTCCTCGACCCGCCGGAAGCACTGCGCACGGCCGCTGAAGCCTGTGACAACCAGGGCTGCTTTCCGGTTCTGGTAGGCGCGGAGGGCGATCGCGACCTGATGCTCTCCTCGCCGATCATCCTCTACGACTATCCGCAGGTCGCGCCGGAAAGCCCGGGCGATCTGTTCGACGGCTGCGAGATCGACGAAATCCTGACCTTGCGCATCCTCACCCTGACGGATGCCGAGAAGCGCGAAGTGGCCGCAGCCGACGCCCGCGCCCGCGCCCTGCTGATGCGCACCGAACGGCTGACCCCGGCCGAGCTCGCCCGCCTGCACGGCACGATGCGCCCGGTGCGCGGCCGAGCGGAGAGCAGCGGGCTCCAGATCGGCGACCGCGTCCGCCTGCACCCGAAGAAAGGTGCCGACATAATGGACATCGTGCTGCGGGAGAAGCTCGCCATCGTCGAGGCGATCGAGCACGATTTCGAGGACCGCGTGCATGTCGCCGTCACCATCGTCGACGATCCCGGCCGCGATCTCGGCATGGACCGCATGCCCGGCCACCGCTTCTTCTTCGGCCTCGACGAGCTGGAAAGAGTGCCAGCGGAGGATGCGGCATGAACGCCATCCTGGTCGCCGGCATCGGCAACATCTTCTGCGGGGATGACGGGTTCGGCGTGGAGGTGGTGGAACGTCTGGCGCAGCGCACGATTCCCGACGGGGTTCGCGTCATGGACATCGGCATCCGCGGCGTGCACCTCGCCTACGAGCTGCTCAACGGCTACCGCGCCGCCATCCTGGTGGATACCGCGCAACGCGGCGAGGCGCCGGGAACCCTCTCGCTGATCGAACCGGCGGTGGACGCCGCGACGCAACCCGCGATGTCGGCGCATGATCTCGATCCGGCGGCGGTGCTGGAGCTGGTCGGTCGGCTCGGCGGCGCCTGCCCGCGCATTCTCGTGCTCGCCTGCGAGCCGCTCAGCCTCGGCGGCGAGGACGGCGCGATGGGGCTCAGCCCGCCGGTTGCCGCCGCGATCGAGCCGGCGCTGGCCATGCTGGAGCGGCTGATCGCGACGCTGCTGCGCGACGATGACGTCCTCCCCGGCGCGCCGATTTCGGCAAAACAACCTGAAAGGAGCCTGGCATGAAAGGCTGGAACATCTGGGGCACGGTCTTCGGCGTGCTCGCCTTGGTGGTGATCGCGGTCAACGCCAAGGACGTCTATCGCTACATCAAGATCAGCGCCATGTGAGACGCCGCCGCGGTGAGCGCAACCGCCGAGCTGATCCGCGTGCGCGGCCTGGTGCAGGGCGTCGGCTTCCGCCCGACCGCCTGGCGGCTGGCGCACCGGCACGGCCTGGCTGGCTGGGTCGCCAATGACGGCGAAGGCGTGGCGCTCTGCGTCAGCGGACCGCACGCCGCCATTGCGCGTTTCGTCGACGACCTCACGGCCGAAGCGCCGCCGCTCGCGCGCATCGACAGCATCGAGCGTCGCCGGACCGCAGACCCGTCCGAACCCGGCCGATTCCGCATCCTGGAGAGCCGGGCCGGAGCCGCGCGCACCGGCGTCGTCCCCGACGCCGCAACCTGCGCCGAATGCCGCGCGGAAACCCTCGACGCGGATGCGCGCCGCTATCGCTATCCCTTCACCAACTGCACGCATTGCGGTCCGCGGCTCTCCATTCTCGAAGCAATTCCGTACGACCGCGCGAACACGACGATGCGCGGCTTTCGCCTCTGCGCGTCCTGCGCGGCGGAATACGCAGAACCCGGCGACCGGCGCTTCCACGCCCAGCCCATCGCCTGCGCGGAGTGCGGCCCGACGGCGTGGCTGGAAAGTGCCGAGGGCGAGTGCCTCGGCCCGGGGACACTCGGCGCGGGCGACGCGATCGATGCCGTGCGCATCCTGCTGCTGCGCGGCGACATCATCGCGGTGAAGGGGCTGGGCGGCATCCAGCTCGCCTGCGATGCGACCAACGAGGCGAGCGTCGCCCGCCTGCGCCGCCGCAAGGGCCGTGAGGCAAAACCCTTCGCCCTGATGGCGCGCGACACCGATATGATCCGCGGCTACTGCCGGCTCTCGCCTGAAGACGAGGCCGCCCTGCGCAGCCCGGCCGCGCCGATCGTTATTCTCGACGCTGTGCGCAGCCCCGCCGCTGCCGTGGCGCCCGGGGTGACCACGCTCGGCTTCATGCTGCCGAGCACGCCGCTGCATCATCTGCTGTTGCAGGGGATCGATCGCCCGATCGTGCTCACCAGCGGCAATCTCTCGGACGAGCCGCAATGCATCGGCAATGACGAAGCGCGAACGCGGCTCGCCGGCATCGCCGATCACTTCCTGCTGCACGACCGCCCGATCGCCCGCCGCGTCGACGACAGCGTCGTGCGCAGCATGGCCGGCGGGCCACGCCTGCTGCGCCGCGCCCGCGGCTACGCCCCGGCGCCGCTGCCGCTTCCGCCGGGCTTTGTTGCCATGCCGCCGCTGCTCGCCCTGGGCGGCGAGCTGAAGGCGGCGTTCTGCCTGCTCCGCGGCGATGAGGCCATCCTGTCGCACCACATGGGCGATCTCGAGAACGCCGCCACCTTCGCCGACTATGCACGCTCGATCGAGCAGTATCTCGCGCTGTTCGCCCACGCACCGCGGCGTGTCGCCGTCGATCTGCACCCGGAGTATCTCTCGACGAAGCTCGGCATCGCGCGGGCCGAGCGGGGGCTGCCGATCTCGACGGTCCAGCACCACCACGCCCATGTCGCGGCCTGCATGGCCGAGAATGCGGTGCCGCGCGACGCACCGCCGGTGCTCGGCATCGCGCTCGACGGGCTCGGCTTCGGCCCCGACGGCACGATCTGGGGCGGCGAATTCCTGCTCGCCGACTACCGCGCCTATCGCCGCCTCGCCCGCCTCGCGCCGGTCGCCATGCCCGGTGGCACACAGGCAATTCGCGAGCCCTGGCGCAACACCTACGCCCACATCGCCGCGGCGATGGGCTGGCAGCATTTTGCCGCAACCTGGGTCGGCACACGGCTTGCGGATTTCCTCGCGACGAAACCGCTCGCGGCGCTGGCGTCCATGATCGAGCGCCGCGTCAATGCCCCGCTCGCCAGTTCCTGCGGCCGGCTGTTCGATGCCGTCGCCGCCGCGATCGGCCTCTGCCCCGACCGCGCCCAGTACGAAGGCCAGGCCGCGATCGCGCTGGAGAGCGCAGTCGATACCGAGGCGCTGCGCGACGCCGCCGAAGACCGCGCCTATTGCTTCGTGCTGACGCGTCCGGCAGAGGGGCCGGCGCAGCTCGAGGCCGGGCCGATGTGGCACGCGCTTCTCGCCGACCTCGCCGCCGGCACGCCGACGGGCACGATCGCCGCGCGCTTCCACAAGGGCCTCGCCGTGGCCATCGCCGGGACGATCGCACGAATGCGCGAATGCGACGGCGAGGCCGCGCGCGCCACAAGCGTCGCCCTGTCCGGCGGCGTGTTCCAGAACCGTGTCCTGCTCGAACAGGTGACCGATCGTCTCGCTCGGCAGGGTCTCGACGTTCTTGCGCATCGTGTCGTGCCGGCGAATGATGGCGGCCTCGCCCTCGGCCAGGCAATCGTCGCCGCGGCGACCAGCTGACAGGAAGGCTCCAGCATGTGCCTCGGCATTCCCGGACGCATCGTTGCCGTGATCGATGAAGCGGACTCGCTGGCCATGGTCGAGGTCGGCGGCGTCCGCCGCCCGATCAACATCAGCTTCATCACCTCGGAGGATCACCCCGCCCACTCCTGCATCGGCGACTGGGTGCTGGTGCATGTCGGCTTCGCCATGAGCCGCATCGACGAGGACGAGGCGGCGAGCACGCTCGCCATCCTGCAGGAGATGGAAGACATGCGCGCCGAGATGGAAGCGATGCAGCAATCGGCGCTGCCCTGAGAGGGCCGGAGGACACCACCATGCCGAGCGATGAAGCATTGCACGGTCTCTATCCCTTCTTGCACGGCGACAAGCAGGACCCGGCGCGCATGCGGACCGCCCTGCTGGACAGCGTCGAGCAGAAGGCGCGTGACAGCGTCGATGCGAAGCGGCGCTTCTTCGAGGAGAGCGGCCCGGCGGTGGTCGCCGTCGCCGAGGCGATCGCCGGGGTGTATCGCCACGGCGGCCGACTCTACAGCATGGGCAATGGCGGATCGAGCTGCGATGCCGCGCACTTCGCCGTCGAGTTCCTGCACCCCGTCACCGCCGGCCGCCCGGCGCTCACCGCCATCAATCTCGCCTGCGACATGGCGATGATCACCGCCGTCGGCAACGATGTCGGGTTCGGCCACATCTTCACCCGCCAGGTGATCGCGCAGGCCTCGCGCAACGACGGCCTGGTTGGCTTCTCCACCAGCGGCAATTCCGAGAACCTGCTGGCGGCCTTTGCGAAAGCGCACGAAATCGGCGTCGTCACCATCGGCTTCGCCGGGCATGACGGCGGCCGGATGGCGAGCAGCCCGGACCTCGACCACTGCCTGGTCGTGCGCAGCGACAGCATCCACCGCATCCAGGAATGCCACGTCGCGATCTACCACATCCTGTGGGATCTCGTGCACACGCTGCTCGCCGAAGATCGCGGCGGGCTCGGGAGCCGGCCATGAAATACGTCGACGAGTTCCGCGACCCCGCGAAAGCCGAGGCGCTGGCTCGCGACATTCCCCGGCTGGTCGCGCGCATTCCGCGGGCGCGCCATCGTCCGCTGCAGATCATGGAGGTGTGCGGCGGCCACACCCATACCATCTTCCGCTACGGCATCCAGCAGATGCTGCCCGACGCCGTTGAATATGTGCACGGGCCGGGCTGTCCGGTCTGCGTGCTGCCGATGGGCCGGGTCGATGATTGCGTGACCCTCGCCGAGCGGCCAGAAGTCATCTTCACCACGTTCGGGGACGCGATGCGGGTGCCGGGCTCGCGCAAGAGCCTGCTGAAGGCGAAGGCGGACGGTGCGGACGTGCGCATGGTCTATTCGCCGCTGGACGCGCTGGCGCTCGCCCGCCGCCATCCCGATCGGGAGGTGATCTTTTTCGGACTCGGCTTCGAGACCACCATGCCGAGCACGGCGATGACCCTGATCCAGGCGCGCCGGCAAGGCATCCGCAACTTCTCGCTGTTCTGCAACCACATCACCATCATCCCCACGATCAAGGCGATGCTGGACTCGCCCGAGTTGACGCTCGACGGCTTCCTCGGCCCGGGCCATGTCAGCATGGTGATCGGCACCCGCCCCTACGCCTTCATCGCCGGCCATTACGGCAAGCCGATCACCATCGCCGGCTTCGAGCCGCTGGACGTGCTGCAATCCACCTGGATGGTGCTGCGCCAGCTCGCCGAAGGCCGCCGCGAGGTCGAGAACCAGTACGGCCGCATCGTCCCCGAAGCCGGCAACAGCAAGGCGCTGGCGGCGATCCGGGAGGTTTACGAGCTGCGCGAATTCTTCGAATGGCGCGGCCTGGGCTCGATCGACCATTCCGGCGTGCGCATCCGGGCCGACTACGCGGAGTACGACGCGGAACGCAAATTCGCCGTCCCCAACATCAAGATCGCCGACCCGAAATCCTGCCAATGCGGCGAGGTGCTGAAAGGCGTGATCAAGCCGCGGGAGTGCAAGGTGTTCGGCACCGCCTGCACGCCGGAGACCCCGCTCGGCTCGTTGATGGTCTCTACCGAGGGCGCCTGCGCCGCCTACTACAATTACGGCCGCATCGACACGCGCGTCCCGGCGGATGCACCGGCGTGAACGAGCTCGCCCGTCCGTCGCGGCTGCGCGACAGCCACATCAACCTGTCGCATGGCAGCGGCGGCAAGGCGATGCGCGCGCTCATCGAGGACGTCTTCCTCGGCGCCTTTTCCAACACCCTGCTCGATCCGCTCGAAGACCAGGCGACGGTCCCGATCGAGGGCCTTGCCCGCCTTGGCGACCGCCTCGCCTTCACCACCGACAGCACGGTCGTCGACCCGCTGTTCTTCCCGGGCGGGGACATCGGCAGCCTCGCGGTGACCGGCACCGTCAACGACCTCGCCGTCGGCGGCGCCGTTCCGCTGTTCCTGTCCTGCGCCGTGGTGCTGGAAGAGGGGCTGCCCGTCGACCTCCTGCGCCGCGTCGTCGCCAGCATGCGCGCGGCGGCCGACGCCGCCGGCGTGCAGATCGTCACCGGGGACACCAAGGTCGTCGAGCGTGGGGCGGCCGATAAGCTGTTCATCAACACCGCCGGAATCGGTGTGGTCCGCCGCGGCCTCAAGCTCGGCGCCGCCAGCGCCCGACCTGGGGACGCGGTGCTGGTCAGCGGCGTGCTCGGCGATCACGGCACCGCCATTCTCATCGCCCGCAACCAGCTCGCGCTGGAGGGCGACATCGCCAGCGATTGCACGCCGCTGCACGGGCTGATCGATGCGATGCTCGCCGCCTGTCCCGGCATCCGGTGCCTGCGCGACGCGACGCGTGGCGGCGTCGCCACCGTGCTGAACGAGTTCGCCCGCAGCGCCGGCGCCTGCATCCGCATCCGCGAGCGCGACCTGCCGCTGCGCGAGCAGGTGAAGGGCGCCTGCGAAATCCTCGGCCTCGACCCGCTCTTCCTGGCCAACGAAGGCAGGCTCGTCGCCATCGCCCCGCCGGAGGATGCTGCGCGCCTGCTCGCCGCCATGCGCGCGCATCCCGCCGGCGCCGGCGCCGCCATTATCGGCGAGGTCACCGGGCAGCCCGCCGGCACCGTGATCATGCGCACCGCCTTCGGCGGCGACCGCATCGTCGACATGCTGGTCGGCGAGCAGCTCCCGCGGATCTGCTGAGATGCACGAGTTGAGCATCTGAGATGCACGAACTCAGCATCGCCACCGCCGTCGTCGAGGCCTGCGCCGAGCGCGCCGCCGGCGCCCGCGTCCTGCGCGTGCGTCTGGAGATCGGCCGGCTCGCCGCGGTGATGCCCGACGCCATCCGTTTCTGCTTCGACCTGTGCGCGCAGGACACCGCCGTTGAGGGCGCGGCACTGGAAATTCTTGACATCCCCGGCCGCGCCGTCTGCGCCAGCTGCGGCGAGGCCACCGACCTGGATACCCCGATCGGCCGATGCCTGTGCGGCGGCGCGCTGCGCATCGTCGCCGGTGAGGAGCTCCGGGTGAAAGACATGGAGATCGCGTGATGTGCACGACATGCGGCTGCTCCGCCGGTGAGGTCGTCTACAGCGAGCCGGCCACCGGGATGCAGATCGTCGTTCCCGGGCCGGAGCCCGAAAACGCCGGGCATCGCCATGCGCACGACCATGCGCACGATCACGGCCATCACCACCATGATCACGATCATCACCATGGTCACCACCATCATCACGAGCACGATCACGACCACCGGCATGCGCGCACCGTCAGTCTGGAGCAGGACATCCTCGCCAAGAACCGGCTCGCGGCCGAACGCAATCGCGGCTGGTTCGCCGGCCGCGAGGTGCTCGCCATCAATCTCATGAGCTCGCCGGGCGCGGGCAAGACGACGCTGCTCGAGCGTACCATCCGCGACCTCGCCCCGCTGCCGATTTGCGTCATCGAGGGCGACCAAGCCACCGCCAATGACGGCGCGCGCATCCGCGCCGCCGGCGCGCCGGTGATCCAGATCAATACCGGCACCGGCTGCCATCTCGACGCGGAGATGGTTGCGCGCGGCGTGCAGCATTTGGCGCCGGAACGCGGCGCCGTCGTGATGATCGAGAATGTCGGAAACCTCGTCTGCCCTGCCCTGTTCGATCTCGGCGAGGACACCAGCGTCGTCATCCTCTCCGTCACCGAGGGCGACGACAAGCCGCAGAAATATCCGCACATGTTCCGTGCCTGTCAGGTCATGGTGATCAACAAGACCGACCTGCTGCCCTATGTGCGCTTCGACATGGACCGCTGCATCGCCGCGGCACGCGAGGCCAACCCCGAGATCCGCATCTTCCAGCTCTCGGCCGAAACCGGTGGGGGTCTCGACTCCTGGTACGACTGGCTCCGCAAGGCGGCACCCGGTAGTGGGCAGCCGTCCTATGGGGAACGCCGATAGCTACCCATGAAGCGATGGAAGCGCTGCAGGAACGCCTGCGTGCGCGGGTCGGCAGGGCGATCGAGGATTTCCGACGGCGGCCCGTATTCCACCAGCACGCCGTCCACCATGAAGCCGATCGTGTCGGCGACCTCGTGGGCGAAGGCGATCTCGTGCGTCACGATGATCAT
>JAFAYM010000142.1 GCA_019240395.1 Acidisphaera sp.
ATCCAGGCCTGGGGGGCACGCGGCGTCGGCATGTGGACGGTGCGCGAGGACGGGCGTTTCCACGGCATCGTCGGGCTGATGGACCGACCGGACGGTCGCGGCCTGTCGCTGCGCTTCGCGCTGTGGCCGGAAAGTCAGGGAAGGGGGTTGGCGCGGGAGGCGGCGAGTGCCGTGCTGCGTTTCGCGCATGAGCGGGCGGGGATCGCCCGCGTGGTGGCGGTAGCGCGCGAGGAGAACACCGCGTCGCGGATGGTGCTGGGCGGCATCGGCATGGTGGAGTGCGGGGCGTTCCTGCGTGATGGGCACCGGATGCTGGTGTTTGAGAGCGTGGCGCGGGAAGGAAGGCCAGGGGCTTTGCCCCCAAACGCCAAAGCATGGGACCCCATTGGGGGCAGCGGCCCCCAAACCCCATGACTTAAGTAGTGGGGTCTGGGGTCGCCGGACCCCAGCGGGTCGAGGGCAGAGCCCTCGCCTTCCTTCCTTGTCTCCCTTTATCCTGTTCCGATGCGCACCGACCTCCCCGAGCACCCCGACCTGATCGTCGAGGCGAACGACACGGTCTGGCAGGGCCGCTTCCCGCTGCAGCGCGTCCGCTTCCGCCAGCGCCGCTTCGACGGCACCCTGTCGGGTCCGCGCACCTGGGAGCTGTGGCGCCGCGGCCGGGCCGCCGCGCTGCTGCCCTATGATCCAACCTCTGACCAGGTGGTGCTGATCCAGCAATGGCGGCTGCCCGTGCTGGCGGCCGGGCTGGACCCGGTGATGACGGAGATCCCCGCCGGGCTGTGCGACGGCGACGAGGCGCCCGAGAAGGCCATCGTCCGGGAATGCCGGGAGGAGGCCGGGCTCGAGGTGCGGCGGATGCTGCCGATCGGCGAGTTCGTGCTGAGCGCGGGCGGCTCCGACGAGACCTGCCGGCTCTACGTCGGCGAGGTGACGGCGCCGGCGGTCGGCGCGGACGGCAGCGCCGGGTCCGGCGGCCTGGCCACCGAGAACGAGGACATCCGCGTGCTGGTGCAGCCGGCCGCCGCGGCGATCGAGCACGCCGTCTCGGGCGGCATCGGCAACTCGGTGGCCGCGATCGCCCTGCTCTGGCTGGGCCTGCGCCGGGACTGGGTGCGGAGCCAGTGGACATGACCGAGCTGCTGTTCCAGGCCGAGCCCCGCCTGGCGCACGTGCAAGCGATTGTGACAGCGAGCGGCCCGGAGGGCGTGGTGCTCGACCGCACCGTCTTCTACGCGCGCAGCGGCGGCCAGCCCGGCGACACCGGCACTCTGCGCTGGGAGAGCGGCGAGATGCCCGTCGTCGACACGCTGAAGGGCGAGGGGATCGTGCTGCACATCCCGGCCCCGGGAGCGAGCCTGCCCCCGGTCGGACAGGCGGTGACGGCGGCGATCGACTGGGAGCGCCGCTACAGGCTGATGCGCATGCACACGGCGCTGCATCTGCTGTGCAGCGTGCTGCCCGGCGCCGCGGTCACCGGCGGGCAGATCGGCGAGGAGCGCTCGCGCCTCGACTTCGATCTCCCCGTGCCGCCGCCGCGCGAGGAGCTGGAGCGGCATCTGGCCGCGCTGATCGCCGCCGACCACCCCGTGACCGCGGAGTGGGTGGACGAGGCCGTGCTCGACACCAGCCCCGAGCTGGTGCGCACGCTTTCCGTGAAGCCGCCGCGCGGCGCCGGCCGCGTCCGCCTGGTGCGCATCGGCGCCGGTATTCCTCCCGTCGACCTGCAACCCTGCGGCGGCACCCACGTCGCCCGCACCGGCGAGATCGGCGCCGCCAGCATCCAGAAGATCGAGAACAAGGGCCGGCAGAACCGGCGCGTCAGTTTGGTTCTCGGCTGAGCCCGAGACGCCGCCAACCGTTGAGCATGAATTAACATTAGCGGACCAGACTGCGCGCATAGCGGCCCCCGTCCTCCCGGTATCGGTCGCGCAGTCCTCGAGGTCCGGCATGAAGGGCGTGGTCTTCAATCTGCTCGAGGAGGTGGTGACCCGCCATCATGGCGAGGCCGTCTGGGACACGCTGCTGGACGAGGCTGGGCTAGCGGGTTCCTACACTTCTCTCGGCAGCTATCCCGACGGGGAGATGCAGCAGCTCGTGCTGGCCGCGTCGAGCGCCTTGAGCCTGAAGCCGGCCGCGGTGCTGCGCTGGTTCGGGCGGGAGGCGATGCCCCTGCTGGCCGGCCGCTATCCCGCCTTCTTCGACGCCCACCAATCAGTGATGCCATTCATTCTGAGCGTGAACGGCATCATCCATCCGGAAGTGCGGAAACTCTACTCCGGCGCGCATTGCCCGAACTTCTCCTTTGAAGAGACGCCGGATGGCGCGCTGCTGATGGGCTATGACTCGCCGCGTCGCCTGTGCGGTCTGGCGCACGGCTTCATCGAAGGGGCGGCGAACCACTACGACCAGGCGATCGAGGTCGCCCATCTCCAATGCATGCACCAGGGAGACCCGAGATGCCTGCTTCGCATCTCCCTGACGTAACCGCGCCGAAATCGGAGCTGGCCGCGGACGCGTGCGCGCAGGAGCTCACGCGGCTGCGCCGGCGGCTCGACCGGGAGCGCAGCTCGCGGCTCGAGGCAGAAACGATCGCCGAGAACGGATTGCGGGAGCTCTACGCCAAGCAGCAGGAGCTGCAGCTGCTCGAGCAGATCGCGACCGCGGCAAACCAGACGATTTCGATCCGCGACGTTTTCCAGTATGCCCTGACGCAGGTCTGCGAGTTCATGGGTTGGCCGGTCGGCCATGTCTATCTCCTGGATCGGACGAGCCATCCGCAGCGGTTACGGTCGATGGCGATCTGGCATGAAGCCCATCCCGAGCGGAACGCGGAATTCCGGCTGGCCACGGAGGCAACCGAGTTCGCCCCCGACATCGGGCTGCCGGGACGGGTACAGACCACCGCCCGGCCGGTATGGCTCAACGACGTCGTGGACGACGCCAACTTCCCGAGAATGCGCTCGGCGCGGCAATGCGGATTGAAGGCAGCCTGCGCCTTCCCCGTGCTGACCGGCCAGGAGGTGGTGGCCGTACTCGAGTTCTTTGCCGAGAAAGCGCTGGAGCCCGATCAGCGGCAGATGCGATTGATGGCGCAGATCGGGGTGCAGCTCGGGCGGGTGATCGAACGCCGGTATTCCGAAGATCAGCTGATCCACGATGCCTCGCACGACCCGCTCACCGGCCTTCCCAATCGGGCGCTGTTCCGTGACCGGCTCAATCAGGTATTCGCCCGCAGCAAGCGCGGCAAGGCCGGTTTCGCCGTGCTGTTCATCGACCTCGATCGCTTCAAGCTGGTGAACGACAGTCTGGGGCATCTCGCCGGCGACACGCTCATCGTCGAGGTGGCGGCCCGGCTGCAGGCTTGCTTGCGTCGGGAAGACACGATGGTGCGCGCGTCGTCGGCGGTCGAGGGCGAGAACACCCTGGCTCGCCTCGGCGGCGACGAGTTCACCATATTGCTGACCGACATCCGCGACCCGACCGACGCCATACGGGTGGCCGACCGGATACAGGAGGCGCTGCTCCAGTCCTTCACCATCGAAGGCCAGGAGATCTACACCAGCGCCAGCATCGGCGTCGCCACGAGCGCCGCGAACTATCGCTCTGCCGACGACGTGCTGCGCGATGCCGATCTCGCGATGTATCGCGCCAAGGCCATGGGCAAGGCACGCAGCGAACTCTATGACCAGACCATGCATCTGGTGGCGTTGAAGCGCCTGCAGCTCGAGACCGACCTTCGCCAGGCCCTGCAGAACAGCGAGTTCGTCCTGCAGTATCAGCCGATCATGTCGCTGAAGGACCAGAAGCTGACGGGATTTGAAGCGCTGGTGCGCTGGCGGCGCCCCGGCTGCGGCCTCGTGCCGCCCGGCGATTTCATTCCGGTGGCGGAGGAAACCGGGCTGATCGTGCCGCTCGGCCTCTGGGTGCTGCGCGAAGCCTGCCGCACCACCCGCCGGTGGCAGCAGGAGTTCCCGCAGGCCAGTCACCTGACCATCAGCATCAACCTCTCGGCCCGGCAATTCACCCAGCCCGATCTCGTCGAGCAGGTCCGCCGGGTCATCGAGGAGGTCGGCATCGACCCGAGGACGGTGCGGCTGGAAGTCACCGAGAGCGTGACGATGGGGAACGCCGAACGGGCGATCCGGGTGCTGTCGCAGCTCAAGCAGCTCGGGGTTCGCCTCAGCCTCGATGATTTCGGCACCGGCTATTCGTCGCTCAGCTACCTGCAGCGCTTTCCCCTGGATGTTCTCAAGATCGACCGTTCGTTCATCTCGGCGATGAGCCACAGCCCCGAGAGCCTGCAGATCGTCAACACGATCCTGAACCTGGCGCGCAATCTCGGCATGGACGTGGTGGCCGAAGGCACCGAGCGAGAGGCCGAGGTCACGCAGCTCAAGGCGATGGGCTGCGATTTCGGCCAGGGCTATTTTTTCTCCAAGCCGGTGGACGCCACGGCGGTCACAAGCCTGTTGCGGCATTCCGATGGCTTCGCACCGGCGCGGCAGCTGAACGGCGAGCGCCCCGAAGGCCATAGCCTCGAAAGCCTGTCGGAGCTCGAAGCCCGGGATGCGGCAGTCGAGGGTCTTCCAGAGCGCTTCCCGACCTCGGTGTAATATAATCCCACGACCGGTGTGCCGGCGTGACGACGGGCGAACGCTACCGGCTGCTGCGCCTTCTGCACGCTCAACCCGAACCCTACGTCTCGGCCTTGGCGCGCGCGCTGCACCGCCGGGTGCACGCCGACGTCGCCGCGCCGGATCGGGCCGGCTTGCTCGACCGTTCGCAAGGCATGGTGCGCAGGACCGCCGACCGCATCATGGCCAACATTCGGCTGTAGTGAGAGCTCGTCGTCGCTTGCCCGCTCGGCGAGCCGGTGCGACGATGCCGCCCTGCGCGCCCTCAGGTCGCGCAACCCAGGAGGAGGCGGCCGTGACGCCGATCGTCAGCACCGATTGGCTCGCCGGCCGGCTGGGCGCGCCCGAACTGCGCATCTTCGATTGCACGAAATACCTGCCGAACGAGAACGCCGACGCCCTGGCCCGCTTCCGCGAAGCGCATATCCCCGGCGCCGGCATGTTCGACATCGACCTCTTCGCCGATCCCGACACCGACCTGCCGCACATGGTCCCGACCCCCGGGCGCTTCGCCAAGCTGGCCGGCGAGGCGGGGATCGGCAACGACTCCCTCGTCGTCTTCTACGATCAGAAGGGCCTCGCCTCGGCCGCTCGCGGCTGGTGGCTCATGGGCCTGTTCGGGCATGACCAGGCGGCGGTGCTCGACGGCGGGCTGCCGAAATGGCGCGCCGAGGGTCGCCCCACCGAAACCGGCGACCCCGACCCGGCCACCCCGGCAAAATTCCTGCCGGCGTTCCGCGCCGGCCGGCTGCGC
>JAFAYM010000231.1 GCA_019240395.1 Acidisphaera sp.
CGCTACGACCAGCTGATGCGGCTGGGCTGGAAGGTTTTCCTGCCGCTATCGCTCGCGATGGTGGCGGTCGTCGCCGCGGTGCTGCAGCTTGCCGGCTGGACGCCGCAGTAAGGGATACGAAGATGCGATTGGATAAAGCCGCGAAGGCGGCGTTCCTCAAGGAGTTCGTCGAGGCCTTCGTGCTGTCGATGCGCTATTTCTTCCGGCCGAAGGCGACGATCAACTATCCGTTCGAGAAGAATCCGATCTCGCCGCGCTTCCGCGGCGAGCACGCGCTGCGCCGCTATCCCAACGGCGAGGAGCGCTGCATCGCCTGCAAGCTCTGCGAGGCGGTTTGCCCGGCGCTCGCCATCACCATCGAGGCCGAGCCGCGCGAGGACGGATCGCGCCGCACCACGCGCTACGACATCGACATGACGAAGTGCATCTATTGCGGCTTGTGCGAAGAGGCCTGTCCGGTGGACGCCATCGTCGAGGGACCGAATTTCGAATTCTCCACCGAGACCCGCGAGGAGCTGCTCTACGACAAGGAAAAGCTGCTGGCGAACGGCGACCGCTGGGAACCGGAGCTCGCCAAGCGGCTCGAGCTGGATGCCCCCTATCGCTGACGCCCCCATCGCTGACGAGGTGGCATGATGATTGCCGACATCGCCTTTTACATCTTCGCCGCCGTGCTGCTGATCTCCGCCGCCATGGTGGTGAGCGCGCGCAATCCCGTGCACTCCGTGCTGTTCCTGATCCTGGCGTTCTTCAACGCTGCCGGGCTGTTCCTGCTGGCCGGCGCCGAGTTCCTGGCGATGATCCTGGTCATCGTCTATGTCGGCGCGGTCGCCGTGCTGTTCCTGTTCGTGGTGATGATGCTGGACGTCAATTTCGCCCGGCTGCGCGAAGGCTTCCAGCGCTACGCCCCGGTCGGCGCGACGGTCGGCGTGGTGCTGCTGGCGGAGCTGGCTCTCGTGCTCGGCGGCTGGAAATTCGCGCCGGAGGCGGCGACCCTGCGCCTGGCGCCGCGACCCGACCAGGTGCAGAACACCGCCGCACTCGGAGCGCTGCTCTACACCCGCTATATCCTGCTGTTCCAGATGGCCGGCCTGGTGCTGCTGGTCGCCATGGTCGGCGCCATCGTGCTGAGCCTGCGCGACCGGCACGATGCGCGCCGGCAGGACATCAATCGACAGCAGAGCCGCCGGGTGGCCGACACGCTCGAGCTGGTGCGCGCGCCGCTCGGCGCCGGCATCGCCAGCCTCGGCATCTACCGCCCGATCACCGCGCCGGCCGCGGCGGACGGTCAGGCGCCGCCGGGCTCGGACAATCCGGAGGTTCATGCGCCCGCGCCGCCGGCCGAGGTGCACTGAAATGGCCGCCGTCGGGCTCGGTCACTATCTCGCGGTCGCCGCCATCCTGCTGGTACTCGGCGTGTTCGGCATCTTCCTCAACCGCAAGAACGTCATCATCATCATGATGTCGATCGAGCTGATCCTGCTGTCGGTCAATCTCAATCTCGTCGCCTTCTCGGCGGCGCTGGGCGACCTGGTCGGGCAGGTCTTCGCCATGTTCGTGCTGACCGTGGCGGCGGCCGAGGCGGCGATCGGGCTCGCCATCGTGCTGACCTATTTCCGCAATCGCGGCTCGATCGAGGTCGAGGACGTGAACCTGATGAAGGGCTGAGATGATCTACGCCGTCGCAGTGCTCGCCCCGCTCGCGGGCTCGATCATCGCCGGGCTGCTCGGCCGCGCCATCGGCGACCGCGCCAGCCAGGCGGTGACCATCCTGTGCATGATCCTCGCCGCGATCTGTGGCGTCACCGCCTGGGTGCAGCATATCTGGCTCGGCGCGCCGGACGGCGTGGTGACGCTCGGCAGCTGGATGGAGGCGGGATCGCTGCATCTGGACTGGGCGCTGCGCTACGACACGCTGGCCGCCACCATGGTGGCGATGGTGACCTTCATCGCCACCCTGATCCACATCTACAGCGTCGGCTACATGAGCCACGAGCCGACGCCGACCAGCCGCTTCTTCAGCTACCTCAGCCTGTTCAGCTTCGCCATGCTGATGCTGGTGAGCGCCAACAATCTGGTCCAGCTGTTCTTCGGCTGGGAAGGCGTCGGCCTCGCCAGCTACCTCCTCATCGGCTACTGGTACGACAAGCCGAGCGCCAACGCCGCCGCGATCAAGGCCTTCGTCGTCAATCGCGTCGGCGACCTGTTCTTCGCTGTCGGCATCGCGCTCACCTTCTTCACCTTCGACAGCGTCGAGCTGCCGACCATCTTCGCGTCGATCCAGCAGCACGCCAACGACACCTACGCGCTGTTCGGCGTCCACCATGCCTACGAGCTGATCGGCGTGCTGCTGTTCATCGGCGCGATGGGCAAGTCCGCGCAGATCGGCCTGCATGTCTGGCTGCCCGACGCCATGGAGGGTCCGACCCCGGTCTCGGCGCTGATCCACGCCGCGACTATGGTCACCGCCGGCGTCTTCCTGATGGCGCGCATGTCGCCGATCATGTCCATGGCGCCGGGGGCGCTCGCTTTCGTCACGGTGATCGGCGGCACCACGGCGCTGTTCGCCGCGACCATCGGCTGCGTGCAGAATGACATCAAGCGGGTGATCGCCTATTCCACCTGTTCGCAGCTCGGCTACATGTTCGTCGCCGCCGGCGTCGGCGCCTATCAGGTGTCGATCTTCCACCTGATCACGCATGCCTTCTTCAAGGCGCTGCTGTTCCTGGCCGCCGGTTCGGTGATCCACGCGATGTCCGGCGAGCAGGACATGCGCAAGATGGGCGGCATCTGGCGCAGCGTTCCCATCACCTACGCCGTCATGTGGATCGGCAGCCTGGCGCTCGCCGGCATCATCCCCTTCGCCGGCTACTACTCCAAGGATGCCATCCTCGAGGCGTCCTACGCCGCCGGCAGCGCCACCGGGGATTACGGCTATGCCTGCGGGCTGCTCGCCGCCTTCCTCACCGCTTTCTATTCGTGGCGCGTGCTGCTGCTGACCTTTCACGGCACGCCGCGCGCCGACCACCACACCATGGAGCACGTGCATGAGAGCCCGGCGGTGATGACCGGACCGCTGATCGTGCTGGCGATCGGCGCCACGGTCGCCGGCTTCGCGCTGCGGCCGTATTTCATCGGCGACTACTGGCACGCCTACTGGAACAACAGCATCACAAACGGGGCCAACAACCACGTGCTCGAGCGCATGGAGGATCTGCCCGGCCTGGTCGGCTATGCGCCGCTGATCACCGGCGTGCTCGGCATCGGGCTGGCCTACGTCATGTACGTGCTGCGTCCGGAGCTGCCGTCGCTGCTGGCCGATCGCTTCGCGCCGATCTACCGCCTGCTGCTGAACAAGTGGTATTTCGACGAGCTGTACGACATGGTCCTGGTGCAGCCCTACCGGCGGCTGGCGCGCGCTCTGTGGCAGGTCGGCGATGCCACCATCATCGACGGCGTACCGAATGGGCTGGCCGAGCTCACCGTGGACTCCTCGGCGCAGGTGGTCCGCGTGCAGACCGGCTCGATCGCCGTCTACGCCTTCACCATGCTGATCGGCCTCGTCCTGCTGGTCAGCATCTTCCTGGTGTTCCGGTGAGCGGCATGGGCAACGCGGCCGGCTTTCCCCTGCTCTCGCTGATCACCTGGCTGCCACTGCTCGGCGGCGTCATCATCATGTGCGTGCGCGGCGACGACGCGACGGTCGCCGCCAATGCCCGCTGGACGGCGCTGTGGACCAGCCTGATCGTCTTCGCGCTCTCGCTGGTGCTCTGGACGCGCTTCGATCCCGCCGAGCCGGGCTTTCAGTTCATCGAGAGCATCACCTGGCTGCCGGAATTCCGCGTCGGCTACCGCATGGGCGTGGACGGCATCAGCGTGCTGTTCGTGCTGCTCTCCACCGTGCTGACGCCGATCTGCATCCTGGCGAGCTGGGAGGCCGTGCAGACCCGGGTGCGGGAGTACATGCTCGCCTTCCTGATCCTCGAGACGATGATGGTCGGCATGTTCTGCGCCATCGACTTCGTCGTCTTCTACATGTTCTTCGAGGGCGTGCTGATCCCGATGTTCCTGATCATCGGGGTCTGGGGCGGCGCCCGCCGGGTCTATGCCGCGCTGAAATTCTTCCTGTTCACGCTCACCGGCTCGGTGCTGATGCTGCTGGCGCTGCTCGCCATGTGGTTCCGCGCCGGCACCACCGATCTCACCGTGCTGCTCAACACGCCGTTCCCTCCGGCGATGCAGAACTGGCTGTTCCTGGCGTTTCTCGCCTCCTTTGCCGTCAAGGTGCCGATGTGGCCGGTGCACACCTGGCTGCCCGATGCGCATGTCGAGGCGCCGACCGCGGGGTCGGTGATCCTGGCGGGCGTGCTGCTGAAGATGGGGGCCTACGGCTTTCTCCGCTTCTCCGTGCCGATGCTGCCGCATGCCTCGATGGTGTTCGCGCCGCTGATGTTCGCCCTGTCCGTCGTCGCGGTGATCTACACCTCGGCCGTCGCCTTCGCCCAGGAGGACATGAAGAAGCTGATCGCCTATTCGTCGGTGGCGCATATGGGCGTGGTGACGATTGGCATCTTCACCTTCAATCCGCAGGGCATCAGCGGCGCGCTGTTCCAGATGCTGGCGCACGGCGTCGTCTCGGCGGCGCTCTTCCTCTGCGTCGGCGTGGTCTATGACCGTATGCACACCCGCGAGATCGCCCGCTACGGCGGCCTGGTGCACCGCATGCCGGCCTATGCGGTGGTGTTCATGCTGTTCACCATGGCCAATATCGGCCTGCCGGGCACGGCGAATTTCGTCGGCGAGATCCTGGTGCTGATCGGCTCCTTCCGCGTCAGCTTCTGGCTGTCCCTGCTCGGCGGCACCGGCATGATCCTCGGCGCGGTCTATGCGCTCTCGCTCTATCGCCGCGTCATCTTCGGGCGACTCACCCGCGACGATCTGCGCGCCATGCTCGACCTCTCGCCGCGCGAGATCGCGGTGTTCGCGCCGCTCGTGCTGCTCACCCTGTGGATGGGCGTCTACCCCGGCAGCTTCACCCGGTTCTGGGACGCCTCGGTCGGCGCCATGGTCGAGCATCACCAGGCCGCACTCGCCGCACCGACCCACCTCGCGGGGTTGACACCATGATGAACTGGCCGATCGCCGTGCCGGAGATCGTCCTTTCGGTCTGCGGCATGGCCATCCTTGTTTTCGGGGTGCTGCGCCGACAGGGTAGCGCGCTGATCTGCACCATGCTGTGCCTCGGGGCCTTCCTGCTCACCGCCATGCTGATGCTCTCGACGGCGTCCGGTATCGGCTATTCCGGGCTGTTCGTCGTCGATCCGTTCAGCACCTTCTCGAAGCTGCTGATCCTGTCCGGCTCGGTGATCACGCTGATCCTGTCGCTCGACTACAACCGCACCCACCTGATCGACCGGTTCGAGTTCCCGGTGCTCGTGCTGTTCGCGACGGTCGGCATGATGGTGATGGCCTCCGCGACCAATCTGATGACGCTCTATCTCGCACTCGAGCTGCAATCCCTGGCGATCTACGTGCTGGCGGCCTTCGCGCGCGACGACGCCCGCTCCTCGGAAGCGGGGCTGAAGTATTTCGTGCTCAGCTCGCTTTCCTTCGGCCTGCTGCTCTACGGCATTTCGCTGGTCTACGGCTTCACCGGGACGATGGAGTTCGCCCGCCTCGCGCACGCGCTGACCGATCCCGCGACCGCCACCGCCGGGCTGGTGGTGGGCGTGGTGTTCGTCGTCACCGGTCTGGCGTTCAAGATCTCCGCGGCGCCCTTTCACATGTGGACGCCGGACGTCTATGAAGGCGCGCCGACGCCGGTGACCGCCTTCATGAGCACCGCGCCCAAGGTGGCAGCCGTCGTTCTCCTGCTGCGCACGATGGCGACCCCGTTCGGCCATCTTCTGGTGCAATGGCAGCAGCTGATCGTGCTGGTCGCCATCGTGTCGATGATCTGGGGGACGCTGGCCGCGATCAGCCAGGAGAACATCAAGCGGATGATGGCCTACTCGACGATCGGCCATATCGGCTACGCCCTGATCGGCCTGGCGGCGGGCACGCCGGCCGGGATCCGCGGCGTGCTCATCTACATGGTGATCTATGTCTTCATGAACGCCGGCTGCTTTGCCGTCATCATCGCCATGCGCCGGCGCGGGCGCGCGCTCGAGCAGATTTCCGATCTTGCTGGCCTCGGCCGCACCGACCCGATACTGGCCATGGGCATGGTGATCTTCATGTTCAGCATGGCCGGCATTCCGCCGCTCGCCGGCTTCTTCGGCAAGCTCTACGTCTTCCTCGCCGCGGTGCAGGCCGGGCTCTGGACGCTCGCCATCATCGGCGTGCTGACCAGCGTCGCCGGCGCCTTCTATTATCTCCGCATCATCAAGGTGATGTATTTCGACGCCGGCGGCGAGGCGTTCGACCCGCGGCCGCCTTCCATTTCCCTGGTCGCCGCGGCGAGCGGCGTGTTCACCGTGTTCTTCTTCGTCTTCCCCGCCCCTATCCTGAGCGCCGCTCAGGCCGCTGCCGGGGTGCTGTTCGGATAACCGGTTCGGAAGGCATTGCCCTCGCGGGGGCGGTCCCTCGCCTTGGCTAGCTGCTCTCCCCTGCCCACATAGCGGGCAGAGGCACGCAGCTCGAAAGAAGAACAACAGAGATGGACGCAGTATCCGGTGACCTCGCCTTCCTGCCGCTGGGCGGGACGGGCGAGATCGGGATGAACCTCAACTTGTACCGCTGCGGCGGGCGCTGGCTGGCCGTCGATTGCGGCATCGGCTTCGGCGGCGGGGATCTTCCGGAAGTCGAGGTGATGATGGCCGACCCCGGCTTCATCGCCGAGCGCCGCGACCGCCTGGTCGGCCTGGTGATCACCCACGCCCACGAGGACCATATCGGCGCGGTCGCCTGGCTCTGGCGCCAGCTCCGCTGCCCGGTCTACGCCACCCCCTTCGCCGCCGCCGTGCTGCGCCGCAAGCTCGCGGAAGTGCAGCTGCTGGGTGAGGTGAAGCTGCACGTCGTGCCGCCCGGCGGCAGCATCGACCTGCCGCCCTTCGGCCTGCGCTTCCTGCGCGTCGCGCATTCGCTGCCGGAGGCCCAGGCCCTGGTGATCACCACGCCGCACGGCGTCGTCCTGCACACCGGCGACTGGAAGCTCGATCCGCACCCGCTGATCGGGCCGCCCACGGACGAGCACGCCTTCGCCGAGCTGGGCTCGCGCGGCGTGCTGGCGATGATCTGCGACTCCACCAATGCCATGGTGGAGGGGCATTCCGGCTCCGAGATCGAGGTCCGCCGCAGCCTCGCCGCGCTGGTGCGCGACCTGCGCGGACGTGTGGCGGTGACCTGCTTTGCGAGCAATGTGGCGCGGGTGGAATCGATCGCCCTGGCGGGCCGCGACGCCGGGCGGAGCGTGGCGCTGGTCGGCCGCAGCCTGCGCAACCTCGATGCCGCGGCGCGCGAGTGCGGCTATCTCAAGGACATTGCGGAATTCGTGCCGGAGGACGAGGCCGGCTCGATCCCCGACGACAATCTGCTGATCCTGGTGACCGGCAGCCAGGGCGAGCCGCGCAGCGCGCTGGCGCGGATCGCCGCCGACACCCATCCCAATATCGCGCTCGGCGAGGGTGACACGGTGATCTTCTCGAGCCGCGTCATTCCCGGCAACGAGCGGGCGATCGCCCTGGTGCAGGACAATCTGGTTCGCCGTGGCGTGCGGCTGATGACCGCCGACGACCACATGGTGCATGTGTCCGGCCATCCCGCGCGCGACGAGCTGCGCCGGCTCTACAAGCTGGTGCGCCCGCGCTACAGCGTGCCGGTGCACGGGGAATGGCGGCATCTCGCCTCGCACGCGGCGTTGGCGCGCGAGATGGGGGCGACGCCGATCCTGATGGAAGACGGCGACATCCTGAGCCTGGCACCAGGCAGTGTCGAAGTGGTCGACAGCGCGCCCACCGGCCGGCTGGCACTCGACGGCAACCGCCTGGTGCCGCTGAACGGCGGCGTGCTCGCGGCGCGCCGGCGGATGCTGTTCAACGGCGTCGTGCTGGCCAGCCTCGCCGTCGATGAGGCCGGGACCGTGCGGGGCACGCCGAAGATCAGCGCTCCCGGGCTGTTCGAGGCCGACGATCCGGAGGCGGCGCGCGTCGCCGGCGACTTCGCGCGCGCCCTCGCCGACCTGCCGGCCTCTCTGCGGCGCGATCGTCCGGGGCTGGCGGACGCGGCGCGGGGCGCGCTCCGCCGGGCGCTCGGCCGCAAGCTGCAGAAGCGGCCGCTGGTCGACGTCCACCTGATCTGGGTGTGAGCCGTGGGTTGGTTCACCGGGTTCGTGCTGTACGTGCTGATCTGGTGGACGGTGCTGTTCGCCGTCCTGCCATTCGGCACGCGCCCGGTCGAAGAGGCCGATCCGCGTTCAGGCTGGCGCGGCGCGCCGGCTCAGGCCCATATCGGACGCAAGGTGGTGGCCACCACGCTGGTGTCCCTGCTGGTCTGGGGCGTTTGCGTCGCCGTCATCGAGAGCCCCTGGGCCAGTTTTCGCAGTGGCTGGCTGGCCTTGCCGCCGCACTGAGCACTTGCCGCTTGCGATGTCAGGTGCTGCCGGATCATTAGGCAGATGACGCGGAGGTGAGCGCGATTTAACGCCGGGATTGGTGGAATTGCTTGGACAGTGTGCCCGACGTGTCCGCACAATCAGTGACAGGAAGAGGCTGCGGCCCCTTCCTGCCGTGTGACTGGCGTTTCCTCCCTAAACTTGGCCCGTCGCGCTTTGCGCGCGCGGGCCTTTTTCCTAAGTACACGCCGCTGTGCGCCGAGTCACGGGCTTTTGCCCGTTTCACGGAATTTTCTTGCCCTATGTTATTGTGCGCCGCAACAAGTGTGCGCTTGCGCACACCCGGAGCGCCCGGACGCTGAGTAAGAAACGCATGTGCCCCGCTGGCAGCGTCTCGCGTGCGCGGCTAGGGTCGGCGGCTCTCATGAGGGTCCCCGATGCGTCTGTCACGCAGCCTGATCCCCACCCTGAAGGAAACGCCGGCGGAAGCGCAGATCGCCTCGCATCGCCTGATGCTGCGTGCCGGCATGGTCCGCCAGACCGCCGCGGGCATCTACGCCTGGCTGCCGCTCGGCCTGCGCGTGCTCGCCAACATCGCCCGCATCACCCGCGAGGAGCAGGACGCCGCCGGCGCCCAGGAATTGCTGATGCCGACGATCCAGCCGGCCGAGCTTTGGCGCGAAAGCGGCCGGTATGAGGATTACGGGAAGGAAATGCTACGCATCCGCGATCGCCACGATCGCGAGCTGCTCTATGGCCCGACGAACGAGGAGATGATCACCGATCTCTTCCGACAGTCCGTGAAGTCGTACCGCGAGCTGCCGCAGATCGTCTACCACATCCAGTGGAAGTTCCGCGACGAGGTGCGCCCGCGCTTCGGCGTGATGCGCGGTCGCGAATTCCTGATGAAGGACGCCTACAGCTTCGATCTCGACCACGAAGCCGCGGTGGTCAGCTATCGCCGCATGATGCTGGCCTACATGCGGACCTTCCAGCGCATGGGGCTGAAGGCGATCCCGATGCTCGCGGAGAGCGGGCCGAT
The DNA here is from genome assembly GCA_019240395.1 of Acidisphaera sp. GTDB lineage: Bacteria > Pseudomonadota > Alphaproteobacteria > Acetobacterales > Acetobacteraceae > JAFAYA01. Next base: position 9,594 of record JAFAYM010000231.1, read on the forward strand.
CGGCGGCGACCTGAGCCACGAATTCATCATCCTGGCGCCGACCGGCGAGAGCCAGGTGTTCTACGACGCCGCCTTCGAGGACATCGACTATTCCGGCGAGTTCAGCCAATCCTCGGAAGCCGATCTGGAGCGCTTCTTCGACCTGATGACCACCTGCTATGGCGCGACCGACGACAAGCATGACGCGACAGCCTGGGAGCGCGTGGCGCCGGATCGCCGCCGCGAGGGACGCGGCATCGAGGTCGGCCACATCTTCCATTTCGGCACCAAATACAGCAAGCCGATGGGCCTGACCGTCGCCGGCGCGGATGGCCGGCCGGTGATCCCGGAGATGGGCAGCTACGGTGTCGGCGTCTCGCGCCTCGTCGGGGCGGTCATCGAGGCAAGCCATGACGAGGCCGGCATCATCTGGCCCGACAGCGTGGCGCCGTTCCGCGCCGCCATCCTGAATCTCAAGCTCGGCGATGCCGCCTGCGACCACATCTGCGAGCAGCTCTACGCCGATTTCGCGGGCCAGGCGCTGTACGACGACCGCGAGGAGCGGGCAGGGGTGAAGTTTGCCGACGCCGACCTGATGGGCCATCCCTGGCAGGTCGTCGTCGGCCCCCGCGGCGCAGCCAACGGCCGTGTCGAGCTGAAGCGCCGCGCCACCGGCGAGCGGCAGGAAGTGTTGGCGGCCGACGTATTGCGGCTGATCTGAGAACGATGTTCGGGCCGTTCGAGCGCGCCGTCGCCGGCCGCTATCTGCGCGCGCGGCGCGGCGAGCGCTTCGTCTCGGTGATCGCGGCGTTCTCGCTCATCGGCATCGCGCTCGGCGTCGCGACCCTGATCATCGTGATGAGCGTCATGGGCGGCTTCAAGGTCGATCTGCTGAACCGCATCCTCGGGCTGAACGGCCATCTCGGAGTCTATGCCGCGGGCAAACCGATGACCGATTTCGATCCGCTGGTGCAGCGCATTCGCGCCATTCCCGGCGTCGTCTCGGCAATTCCGGTGGTCGATGGCCAGGCGCTGCTCACCACCGATCGCGGCGGCGCCACCGGCGGCCTGGTGCGCGGCATGCGCGAGCAGGATTTCTCCGCGGTGTCCGCGGTCAGCGAGCACATCGTCGCCGGTGCCCTCGACCGCCTGACTGGCGACGACGCCATCGCAATCGGCGTCGGTCTCGCCCAGCATTTCGGCCTGCAGATCGGCGGCTCGCTCACCCTGGTCTCGCCGCAGGGCGCCGCAACCGCTTTCGGCACGGTGCCTCGGGTGCGCGCCTATCACGTCGTGGCGATCTTCCAGGTCGGCATGAACGAATATGACAGCAGCTACGTGTTCCTGCCGCTCGGCGCGGCACAGATCTTCTTCCAGGAGCAGAATGCCGCGACCCAGATCGAGGTGCGTGTCGCCGACCCCCTGCGCGTGCGCGAGGTGGCCGACGCCATACGCACGGCGCTGCGCGGCCAGCCGATCCGGGTGGTGGACTGGCAGCACAGCAATGACAGCTTCTTCGGCGCCGTGCAGGTCGAGCAGAACGTGATGTTCCTGATCCTGACCCTGATCATCCTGGTCGCCGCCTTCAACGTGATCTCCTCGATGATCATGATGGTGAAGGACAAGACGCGCGACATCGCCGTGCTGCGCACGATCGGCGCCGGCCGCGGCGCTGTCATGCGCATCTTCCTGATGTGCGGCGCCTCGGTCGGCGTCACCGGCACGCTGCTCGGAACGCTGCTCGGCGTGGTATTCTGCCTGAACATCGAGACCATCCAGCACTGGGTGGAGACGATCACCCAGACCCAGGTGTTCAATCCCGAGGTCTACTACCTCGAGCATCTGCCCGCCCGGCTCGACTGGCACGAGGTGATGCAGATCATCGTGATGGCGCTCGTCCTGTCGCTGCTGGCGACGCTTTATCCGAGCTGGCGCGCCGCGCGCACCGATCCCGTCGAGGCGCTCCGGCATGAATGAGGCGCCGCTGGAGCTGCGCGGCGTGGTCCGCACCTATCGCAGCGGCGCCGGCGACCTCCCGGTGCTGCGCGGCGCCGACCTCACGCTGCGCGCCGGCGAGATCGTCGCCCTGGTGGCCCCGTCGGGCACCGGCAAGTCCACTCTCCTGCACCTGGCCGGGCTGCTCGAACAGCCGGACGGCGGCGCGGTTTTCGTCGGCGGGCGCGATGCGGGTGCCCTCGCCGACCCCGAGCGCACCGCTATCCGCCGCGACACGATCGGCTTCGTCTATCAGTTCCATCATCTGCTGGCGGAGTTCTCCGCCCAGGAAAACGTGGTGCTGCCGCAGATGATCGCCGGCGTGGCGCGCTCCCGTGCGAGGGAACGCGCCGCCACACTGCTCCGCGCTCTCGGCCTGGGCGAGCGGCTCGCCCATCTCCCGGGAAAACTCTCCGGCGGCGAGCAGCAACGCGTGGCGCTGGCCCGCGCGCTCGCCAACGCGCCGAAAATCCTGCTGGCCGACGAGCCCACCGGCAATCTCGACGTCAGCACCGCTGCGGCAGTGTTCGACGAACTGCTGGCAACCGTGCGC
>JAFAYM010000233.1 GCA_019240395.1 Acidisphaera sp.
AAGGCGCCAGCCCCCAGCAGCAGCCAGATCATCCCGCACTCATGCCGGGGTTATGCTCACGCCTGGGCCTGGATCGCCGCGAGCGCGCTGACATTGACGATGCCGCGCGCCGTGACGCTCGGCACCAGCACCTGGATCGACTTGGACATGCCGAGCAGCAACGGCCCGATCGGCAGCCCGTCGGCCGCCGCCTTGAGCAGGTTGAAGGCGATGTTCGCGGCATCCAGGCTCGGCATGATCAGCAGGTTGGCGGTGCCGGCGAGCCGGCTGTCGGGCACCGCGCGATCACGGATCGCCTCCGAGAGCGCGGCGTCGGCGTGCATCTCGCCGTCGATCTCGAGCTCGGGGTCGGCGGCGCGGATCAGCCCGAGCGCGGTGCGCATGCGCCGGGCGGAGGCGGAGTTGCTCGCGCCGAAGCTGGAATGCGACAGCAGGGCGGCCTTCGGCACGATGCCGAAGCTGCGCACCGCCTGGGCGGCCAGCCCGGTCATCTCGGCGAGCTGCTCCGCACTCGGCTCGACATTCATGTGGGTGTCGCAGAGGAACAGCGCGCCGGATTGCAGGATCAGGCAGGAGAGCGCGTAGACCCGGCTCACCTCCGGCCGCCTGGCGATGATGGGCAGCACGAATTGCATATACTGCCACCAGTCGCCGGTGCCGCCGACCACCGCCGCATCCACCTGGCCGGCCTGCAGCAGCATGGCGGCGGCGACCGTGGGCATGGCGGGCAGCCGGCGCGCCGCGGCGTCGGGCGGCACGCCGCGGCGGCCGACCAGCACCTGATACGCGGCGGTGAGCGAGGCGAAGGTCGCGGCATCCGCCTCGGGATCGAGCACGCGCACGCTCTCCTCGAGGTTCATGCGCAGGCCCATCTCGCGCACCCGTCGCTCGATGACCGTCCGCCGGCCGAGCAGCACCGGTTCGGCGGTGCCGTCATCCAGCAGGGTCTGCACCGCCCGCAGCACGCGCTCGTCCTCGCCCTCGGCATAGACGATCCGTTTGGGGGTTTGCCGGGCGGCCTCGAACACCGGGCGCATCAGCTGCCCGGAACGGAAGACGAAGCGCTCGAGCTCGCGGCGGTAGGCGGCGAAATCCTCGATCGGCCGGCCGGCGACGCCGCTCGCCATGGCGGCGCGCGCCACCGCCGGGGCGATCTGCAGGATCAGCCTTGGGTCGAACGGCTTGGGGATGATGTAGTCGGGACCGAACACCGGTGCCGAGCCGCCATAGGCCGCCGCCACCACCTCGCTCGCCTCGACGCGCGCCAGCTCGGCGATCGCCTCGACGGCGGCGAGCTTCATCTCCTCGTTGATCGTGGTCGCCCCGACATCCAGCGCCCCGCGGAAGATGAAGGGAAAGCAGAGGACGTTGTTGACCTGGTTGGGATAGTCGGTGCGCCCAGTCGCAACGATGGCGTCCGGCCGCGCCGCGCGCACCGCCTCGGGCATGATCTCCGGGTCGGGGTTGGCCAGCGCCAGGATCAGCGGCCGGTCGGCGAACAGGCCGAGCCACTCCGCCTTCAGCACCCGCGGCGCGGAGAGGCCGAGGAAGACGTCGGCCCCCGGCAGCGCGTCATGCAGGGTGCCGGGGGCGCTGTCGCGGGCGTAGCGCGCCATGTTCTCGCGCATGCCCTGGCGCTGCGCGGTGACGATGCCGTTGATGTCGGTGAGGGTGACGTTCTCCGGCCGCAGCCCCATGGCGACCAGCAGGTCGACGGTGGCGAGTGCGGCCGCACCGGCGCCGGAACTGACCAGGCGCACGTCCTCGAGCTTCTTGCCCTGCAGCACCAGGCCGTTGCGCACCGCCGCGGCGACGGTGATGGCGGTGCCGTGCTGGTCGTCATGGAACACCGGAATGCGCATGCGCTGGCGCAGCGCGGCTTCGATGGCGAAGCACTCCGGCGCCTTGATGTCCTCGAGGTTGATGGCGCCGAAGGTGGGTTCCAGGGCGGCGACCACGTCGCAGAAGCGGTCGGGATCCTGCGCGTCGACCTCGATGTCGAAGACGTCGATGCCGGCGAACTTCTTGAACAGGACCGCCTTGCCCTCCATCACCGGCTTGCCGGCGAGCGCGCCGATATTGCCCAGGCCGAGCACGGCGGTGCCGTTGGAAATCACCGCGACCAGGTTGCCGCGGGCGGTGTAGTCATGGGCAGTGGCGGGATCGGCGGCGATCTCCTCGCAAGCGGCGGCGACGCCGGGAGAGTAGGCGAGCGCCAGGTCCCGCTGGGTGGCCATGCGCTTGGTCGGCTCGATGGCCAGCTTTCCCGGTCGCGGCAGCCGATGGTAGTCGAGCGCCGTCTTGCGGAAATCCTCGTCCATCACCCTGACCTCCCTGGCGGAGACAGGATGGCGGGTTCAACGCAATACTGAAAGGGCCACGCTTGCCCCGGTGCAGGCCCGCTCAGGCTGTGCTGGTACGGTAATCACCTGACAGTCGGCCACAGCGGCATAGCGGCCGACCGATCAAGAGTCTGGGTGCGGAGCGCCTGCAAGGTGGCAAGCGGCTTTCACCCATAACGCCGGACGCGATTTCGCGCCCGGCCGGAAAGGCCGCTCAGGCGGCGACCGGGATGCGTCCCGGCGCCGGGAGCGGGTGGAGCAGCTTGCGCGGCGTGGTGGGGACCGCTGTCACCGTCTTATCGATACCGAAGCTCTGGGCGAAATACGGGCCCGCCGTCGACAAGAGCCGCGTATACGTCGAGTTGGCGGTCTCCGCCGTGCCCCACGTCACCTCGGAATCCGAGGGCTCGCCCGAGTTCGGCGTGACCGCTTGCGAGCCCTGCATGATGATCGTTCCGGCGCCCGACGAGAAGGTCGCGCTCTCGCTGTTGCCGGGGCCGACGACGACCACCTGGTAGGCGACGATCGGGGCGATGTCGGCGCTCGACACGCCGCCGATGCTGGTGAGCGTTTGCGTGTGCGAGCCGATCACCTTGCCGTCGTCATTGCGCACCTCGAAGACGACGCCGCTCACGTTGTCCTTGCTGTCGTTCTGCAGCACGATGCGCAGCTTGTAGCCGATCGGAACCTTGCCGCTCGGCGTCGAGGTGAGACCGTAGACCTGGTTGATCAGCGCCTTGAACGGGATCACGTCTTTCCAGTTGTTGATCTGGCCGTACAGGCTGCCCCCGTCGAAGCCGATCACATATTGCTGCCAGGCGTCGGCCTCCTTCGTCGGCGAGAAGCAGTTGAGCTGCACCGTGAACCCGGAGACGGAGCTGGCGCCGGCCTGCGGCGGCCCGTTCTTCGCGACGACCATGTCCTGCGTGAAATCGACCGTCACCTCGACATTGGTCAGGTTCTTCCCGCTGTCGCTCATCACGTAGTTGGAGTTGCTGGCGAGCGTCGCCGGCGCCTGCGCCGCATCCGTGAAGTCGACGCCGCTGAACAGCGCCGCCTTGATGCCGTTTGTGCCGAAATTCTTCCAGCCCCAGTTGGAGATCGGCGCGGGGTAGCCGGCATCCACCGTGCCGGGGCCGGCGTCGCCGCGGGTGACGCGGATATACTGGTCGCCGGAGAAGAAGTAATCGACTGGCCCGCTGTTGAGCGCGGCATCGATGCC
>JAFAYM010000044.1 GCA_019240395.1 Acidisphaera sp.
TCGAAATGCGGCACCAGCCAGACGGCGTCGGTGGCGTAGCGGGCGTAGCCGCCGCCGAGATGGTCGTAGATGCCGCCCTGGGACATCCGCGTGAGCAGCAGGTGCAACGCTTCGGCGCCGGCCGGATCGCCGGGGCGGAAGGCCTCCTCCCAGAGGAACCGGAAGATCGGCGGATTGGGGAATTTGGGCGCGCCGCGCATGCCACCCTGCTGCGGATCGGTGGCCCGCAGCAGGGAGGCGGCGATGCGGGCGCGGATCGGCGCCTCGATCATGGCGCCCGGCTTGCTGGCAGAGAGCGAGGCCAGGGCGCGGGAGAGCGCGCCGGTATTCTGCGCCACCGCGGCATGATCGGAGCGGTAGGCCTCGGCGACCCCCTGGAGCACCTGACGGAAGGAGGGCCGGCCCCAGCGCGGCTCCGGCGGAAAATAGGTGCCTCCCCAGAATGGCGTGCCCTGCGGGGTCAGGAACATGGTCAGCGGCCAGCCGCCCTGCTCGCCCAGCGCATGCAGGGCCGACATATAGAGCTGGTCGATGTCCGGCCGCTCTTCGCGATCCACTTTGATGTTGACGAAGAGCCGGTTCATCAGCCCCGCAATCTCCGGATCCTCGAAGGATTCATGGGCCATGACATGGCACCAATGGCAGGCGGCATAGCCGATGGACAGCAGAATGGGCCGATCGGCGGCCTGCGCCTCGGCCAGGGCGGCTCCTCCCCAGGGACGCCAATGCACGGGATTGTCGGCGTGCTGCAGCAGATAGGGCGAGGTCTCCTGGCCGAGCAGATTGGCCTGGGCTGTCATCGCGGTGATCCTTGCAACACGGGTTCAAGCCTGTAGATAGGCGCGGCACCGCGACAAGGGAGACACGCTGGCATGGGTTCGCGCCGACCCGGCGATCCGCCGCTGTTCTACGAGGCGCACCTGTTCGTCTGCTGCAATCGCCGACCGGACGGGCACAAGAGGGGTTCCTGCGCCGAGAAGGGTTCAGAACGGCTGCGCGACTACATGAAGGCGCGCGCCAAGGAAATGGGCCTGCCGGATGTGCGGGTGAACGCTTCCGGCTGCCTGGACCGCTGCGAGCTCGGCCCGTGCCTGGTGATCTATCCCGAGGGCGTCTGGTACCGGCTCGGCTCGACAGAGGACGTCGACACCGTGCTGGCGACGCATGTGCGCGACGGCGGACGCGCCACCGGCTTGCTGCTGCCGGACGCCGCGGGCGAATAGTCAAGGGATGCAGGCGGCGCGCGCCGGCGACACGATCTTTGCGATGGCCTCGGGCGCCGGGCGGGCCGCTGTCTCGGTACTGCGTCTCAGCGGGTCGGCCGCGGGACCAACGCTCGATGCCCTCTGCGGCCGGCGACCCCCGCCTCGGCATGCCGGGCTGCGGACCTTGCGCGCCGATGACGGCGAGGTCCTCGACAGGGCGCTGGTGCTCTGGTTTCCCGGGCCGGGCAGCTACACGGGGGAGGATTGCGGGGAGCTGCACCTGCACGGCGGCCGCGCCGTGGTGGAGGGGGTGAGCGAGGCGCTGACGCACGCGGGGGCGCGTCCGGCCGAGCCGGGCGAATTCACCCGCCGCGCCTTCCTCAACGGGCGCATGGACCTGATCGAGGCCGAGGCCGTCGCCGACCTGGTCGAGGCCGAAACCTCGGCACAGCGGCGTCAGGCACTGCGCCAGCTCGATGGAGCTCTCGGGGAGCTCTATGGCGGCTGGGCGGAGCGCCTGCGTCGGCTGATGGCGCAGCAGGAAGCGCTGATCGACTTTCCCGATGAAGACCTGCCGCCGGAGGTGGAAGCAGGGGTGCTGCGCGAGATCGACGATCTGCGCGCGGCGATCGGCGGCCACCTGCAGGATGACCGGCGTGGCGAGCGGGTGCGGAGCGGGCTGGTGTTCGCCATCACCGGGCCGCCGAACGTGGGCAAGTCCAGCCTGGTGAACGCGCTCGCCGGGCGCGACGTCGCCATCGTCTCGCCGCTGCCCGGCACGACGCGCGACGCAGTCGAGGCGCGGATGGTGCTGGCCGGCGTGCCGGTGACCCTGGTGGACACCGCCGGCCTGCGCGAGACCGGCGATGCCATCGAGGCCGAGGGGGTACGACGGGCAAGGGCGCGTGCCCGGGAGGCGGATCTCGTCCTGGCGGTGCACGACGCAGCCGAGCCATGCCAGGACCGGGAGGAGGCCGGCGGGGCGGTGATTTCCGTGGCCAACAAAGTCGATCTTGTGGGCGACGCGGCGGCCTTCGGGGACAGTGTTGCGGTCAGCGCGCGCACCGGGTTCGGGCTCGACCGGCTGCGCAGCCGGCTGGAGGGCGAGGCGAGGCGGCTGACCGAGCGCTCGGGGCCGGCGCCGTTGACGCGTGCGCGTCATCGCGCGGCGATGCGCGATGCGGTGGCGAGGCTGACGGGGGCGGCGCAGGCGCGGCTCCCGGAACTGCGCGCGGAGGATTTGCGGCTGGCCTTGCGCAGCATCGGCCGGGCGACAGGGTTCGTCAGCGTCGATGATGTGCTGGCTTCGATATTCAGCGAGTTCTGTATAGGCAAATAAAGCGCGCGTCATGTCTTCCAGGTGGGTAGCAAAATTGTGGATCGTTTCGATGTCGTAGTTGTGGGCGGCGGGCATGCCGGTTGCGAGGCGGCGGCCGCGGCCGCGCGCTTCGGCGCCAGGACGCTGCTGCTGACGCATTCCCGCGAGACGATCGGAGCGATGTCCTGCAACCCCGCCATCGGCGGAATCGGCAAGGGGCATCTGGTCCGTGAGATCGACGCGCTCGACGGACTGATGGCGCGCGCCATCGACCAGGCGGGGATCCACTTCAAGGTGCTCAATCGCAGCAAGGGGCCGGCGGTGCGTGGTCCGAGGGCGCAAGCGGATCGCGGGCTCTATCGGCGAGCGATGCAGGCCCTCCTGGCCGAATGCGTCGGGCTTGAGATCAGGGAAGCGAGCGTCGAGGACCTGCTGCTTTCGCCCGAAGGTTCGCTGCGTGGGGTGGTGTGTGCCGGTGGGGAGCAAATTGCGTGCGGGGCCGCCGTTTTGACGACGGGAACCTTCCTCCGGGGAGTGATCCACATCGGCGCGCAACGCTTACCGGCCGGACGCATGGGGGAGGGCGCGGCCGTAGCGCTGGGAGAAACTTTGGCGCGGCTGAAGCTGCCGCTCGGCCGGCTGAAGACCGGAACTCCTCCCCGGCTGGATCGCCGGAGTATCGACTGGGACGGGTTGACGGAAGACCGCGGCGATGCGCAGCCCGAACCCTTCAGCACTCTGAACGCAGAGATTACAACGCCGCAGATCTCGTGCCGGATTACCGGCACCACCCCGGCGAGCCATGACATCGTCCGCGAAAGCCTGCATCTCTCGCCCGTGTATTCCGGCCGGATCAGCGGGCCGGGGCCGCGTTATTGCCCTTCCCTCGAGGACAAGGTCGTACGGTTCCCTGATCGGACCCGGCATCAGATCTTTCTCGAACCGGAAGGTCTGCATAGCGATACGGTCTACCCGAACGGGATCTCCACAAGCTTGCCGGAAGCGGTGCAGCACCGGTTGGTGCACACCATTCCGGGACTGGAGAGGGCGGAAATCCTCCGCCCGGGATATGCGATCGAGTACGACTACATCGATCCGCGCGCCCTCGCGTCGACCCTGGAACTTTGGAGATTGCCCGGTCTCTTTCTGGCCGGCCAGATAAACGGCACGACCGGCTATGAAGAAGCCGCGGCACAGGGCCTCATCGCCGGTCTCAATGCTGGCAGACGGAGTGCCGGGCTCGACGGAGTGGGACCGGATCGGTCGCAGGCTTATATTGGTGTTCTCATCGACGATCTGACGTCCCAAGGCGTGAGTGAGCCCTATCGGATGTTCACCTCGCGCTCGGAATACCGCCTGTCGCTTCGGGCCGATAATGCGGACCTCCGACTGACGGCATCGGGGGTGCACTGGGGATGCGTTGGGCAACACCGACGTCTTTGCTTTGATAAATTCTCGGGTGAGGTGGCGGTGCTGAGGGAGCGCGCGCGGGTGAGTGGCGCCTCGCCCGTCGACCTCGCGGCCGTCGGGGCGGACGTGTCCGGTCAGCCGAGGCGGCGGTCTGTCGAAGAATTGTTGCAGGCGGAGCTTCCGATCAGCTTGCTGCGATGCCTATTCCCCTGGCTCGACCAAGCATCCCCGCGAGCCGTAGAGCAGGTCCGGACCGATGCGATCTACGCTGGCTATCTCGCTAGGCAAGACGCGGATGCGCGCGCGTTCCGTCGCGAGGCGGCCATGACGCTCAACGGTGTGGATTTCGACGAAATCGGCGGACTTTCCACCGAGATCCGATCCAAGCTGCAAGCGCACAGGCCTGCATCTCTGGGCGCGGCTTCCCGCCTACCGGGCATGACGCCTGCGGCGCTGGCTGCCGTGTGCGCTCATGCGCGCAAGCTCGGGCGAGCGCGCTTCACGTGAAACAACAGGTGCGGCCCAAAGCGCCCCCGGGCCTAGAAGTTGTTTCACGTGAAACGCAGTCACGGCTTGCCCGCTTCGTTGAAGAAATCCTGCTATGGTCCGGACGGATGAACCTTGTCGGCGACCTGGACGAAGCCGCGGTCTGGGATCGTCACGTGCTCGACTGCCTGCAGCTCGCCCCTTTGATGAACGAGCGGCCCGGGTCGGCTATCGACATGGGCTCCGGCGCCGGATTTCCCGGGCTGGTGCTGGCAATCGCCACCGGCCGGATGATCCACCTCGTAGAAGCGGACCAGCGCAAGGCCGCATT
>JAFAYM010000224.1 GCA_019240395.1 Acidisphaera sp.
TGGCGATAGAGGGCGGCGCGCTCGGCCACCAGTTCCTGCGGGCCGTCCAGCGCCGCCGCCGCTGCGGCCTGGCAGACCGGGGAAACGCCGGCGGTCGCCTGGCCCTGCATGTTCACCATGGCCCGGATCAGCGCCCGCGGACCGCCGGCGAAACCGACGCGCCAGCCGGTCATGGCGTAGGTCTTGGAAACGCCGGAGACCGTCAGCGTGCGATCGCGAAGCCGCGGCTCGGCCGCCGCCATCGTCACGTATTCGAAACCGTTATAGATCAGGTGCTCGTACATGTCGTCGCACAGGATCCAAACATGCGGATGCCGCAGCATCACCTCCCCGAGCGCCTGCATCTCCGCGCGCGAACACGCGGCCCCGGTCGGGTTGTTCGGAAAGTTCAGCAGCAGCCATTTGGTGCGCGGTGTGACGGCGGCGTCGAGATCCTCGGGGCGCAGCTTGAAGCCGTTGTTCTGGGGGCAGCTTACCGGCACCGGCACGCCGCCGGCCAGCTTGACGATCAGCTGGTAGGCAGCCCAGCACGGCACCGGCGTGATCACCTCATCGCCGGGATCGACGGTCGCCATCATGGCGTCGAAGAGCACCTGCTTGGCGCCGTTGCCGACCATGATCTCGTCGGGCGCGTAATCGAGGCCGTTGTCCCGGCGGAATTTCCGCTGCACCGCGCCCTTGAGCGCGGGAACACCGTCCTGCGGCGGATACTTGGTGTCGCCGCGCAATGCCGCCTCATAGGCCGCTTCGGTGGCGTGGCGGGGAGTGGCGAAATCCGGCTCGCCGATCGCCAGCGACAGCACGTCGATGCCGCGCGCCCGCATCTCGCGCGCCTTGATAGTCATCTGTACAGTGGCGGCGACCTTGACCTGCTCCAGGCGGGCGGCGAGTGCGGGCATCAGGTCGGCTCACCGATGCTGTCCGGCCCGTCGCTTATAGCTGTGTCGCTCATCGGGACTCAGTGAAGTCCATGACAGAAATGCTGGATGCGGGTGCAGGCCTCGCGCAGGCTTTCGGTGTCGGTGGCGTAGCTGATGCGGAAATGGCCGGGATACATGAAGGCGGCGCCGTGCACTGCCGCCACGCCCTCCTCGTCAAGCAGTGCGGTGACGAAGCTCTCGTCGTCGGTGATCGCGGTGCCGCCGCGGCTGGTCTTGCCGATGCAGCCATGCACCGCCGGAAAGACGTAGAACGCGCCCTCCGGCTTGTGGCAGGTGATCCCCGGTGCGACGTTCAGCATCGACACCACGAGATCGCGGCGCTGCTGATAGACTTCGCGCATCTCGCCGATGAAGCCCTGCGGCCCGGTCAGCGCCTCGACCGCGGCCGCCTGGCTGACGCTCGAGGTGTTGGAGGTGGACTGGCTCTGCAGCTTGCCCATTGCCTTGATCAGCTTGGCCGGCCCGCCGCCGAAGCCGATGCGCCATCCCGTCATGGCGTACGCCTTGCTGCAGCCGTTCATGGTGATGGTGCGGTCCTTCAGGCGCGGCTCGACCTCGACGACGGTGGCCGGCTTGAAGCCGTCATAGGCGAGCTTCTCGTAGATGTCGTCGGTGAACACCCAGACGTCGGGGTGGCGCAGCAGCACGTCGCAGATTGGGCGCAGATCCTCGGCGGAATAGGCCGCACCGGTCGGGTTGCACGGGCTGTTCAGCATAAACCACTTGGTACGTGGCGTGATCGCCGCCTCGAGATCCTCGGCGCGCAGCTTGAAGCCGTGATTCTGGCCGCACGCCACCAGCACCGGCTTGCCGTCGGCGAGCGAGACGATGTCGGGATAGCTGACCCAGCACGGCGTCGGGATCACCACCTCGTCGCCGGCGTTCATCGTCGCCAGCATGGCGTTGAAGATCACCTGCTTGCCGCCGGTGGAGATGATGATCTCTTCCGGCTTGTACTCGATGCCGCTGTCCCGCTTGAACTTTTCCGCAACCGCCCGGCGCAGCGCCAGTGTGCCGGCGACGTCGGTGTATTTCGTCTGCCCTTCCTGGATCGCCCGGATCGCCGCGTCCTTGACGTTGGCCGGCGTGTCGAAATCGGGCTCGCCGGCGGAAAGGCTGATGACGTCCCGGCCCTCCGCCTGGAGTGCGCGGGCCTTGGTGGAGATGGCGATGGTCAGGCTCGGATTGATCCGCTCCAGACGTTCGGCGATGAGGTCCATGGCGTCCTGCGGCGACGTTGCGGGGCCGGGACCCTACAGGCGGCGCCGACGCCGGGCAACACCGATGCGGCCCGCGATCGCCAGGGCGGCGGCGCAGATCGCGAGCATCACCGTCGCCAGCGCGTCAAGCTCAGGCGTCGCACCCAGGTGCAGCGAGGAGAACACCACCATCGGCAAGGTCGAGGCGCCGGGACCGGAGACGAAGCTGGCGACCACCAGGTCGTCGAGCGACAGGGTGAAGGCCAGCAGCCAGCCCGAGAGCAAGGCCGGCGCCGCCAAGGGCAGGGTGACCGCCAGGAAGACGCGCCAGGGCGGCGCGCCGAGATCGGCCGCCGCTTCCTCCAGCGCCGGGTCGGTGTCGGCGAGCCGCGCCTGCACCACGACGGCGACATAGGAGAGCGAGAAGGTGACGTGGGCGAGCACGATCGTCGCGACGCCGCGGTTGTGCGGCCAGCCGATCGCCGACTCGGTGGCGACGAACAGCAGCAGCAGCGACAGCCCGATCAGCACGTCGGGCAGCACCAGCGGGGCGGCCAGGGCGGCGGTGAAGGCGGCGCGGCCGGGAAAGCGCGCGAAGCGTGCGAGGGCAAGGCCGGCGGCGAGCCCGACCAGGGTGGCGCCGGTCGCCGCCAGTGCCGCCACCTGCAGCGAGAGCAGCGCCGCCTCGATGAGCGCACGGTCGTGCCAGAGCGCCGCATACCACCGCCAGGAGAACCCTGCCCATCCCGTCAGCAGCCGTGCATCGTTGAAGCTGAACAGCACCAGCAGGATGATCGGCAAATAGAGGAACAGCAGACCCGGGAGCAGACCCAAGGTCAGCAGCGCGCGACGGTGCATCCGGTCAGGCGCCGCGATCGTCGAAGCGCCGGGACCCGGAGCGCTGCAGCAGGGCGGCCGGCACCAGCAGTACGCCAAGCAGGGCGACGGCGACGGCGGAGGCCATCGGCCAGTCGTGATTGTCGAAGAACTCGGTCCACAGCACGCGGCCGATGGTCTGCGCGCCCGGGCCGCCGAGCAGCTCGGGGATGACGTACTCGCCGACCGCGGGAATGAACACCAGCATCATTCCCGCGAGCACGCCGGGGCGCGACAGCGGCCAGGTCACGCGCAGGAACACACCGACGGGCGACTCTCCGAGATCCCCCGCCGCCGCCTCGAGCGCCGGATCGAGCTTCGAGAGCCGCGCATACAACGGCAGGATCATGAACGGCAGGTAGGCGTAGACGATGCCGACATACATCGCGAAATCGGTGTAGAGCAGCCGCAGCGGCGCATGGATCAGCCCCACCGCGAGCAGCGCGCCGTTGATCCATCCGTCATCGCGCAGCAGGCCGATCCAGGCGGTTACGCGCAACAGGAAGCCGGTCCAGAACGGCAGGATGACCAACAGCAGCAGCCGGCTGCGCCAGGCGGCCGGCGCGCGCGCGATGGCGAGCGCCATGGGATAGCCGAGCAGCAGGCAGGCCAGCGACGACAGGCCGGCCACCACGACGCTGCGCAGCAGGGCGGCGAGGTAGAAGCGGTCCTGCAGCAGGACTGCGTAGTTCGCGGGGTCCAGACTCAGGATCGGCCAGCCATCGTGCCAGGCCAGTACCGGCGCGTAAGGCGGAATACCGTCGGCAGGCTGCGCGAAGGAGATGCCGACGACGATCGCCAGCGGCGCCACCAGGAAAACCAGCAGCCAGCACCAGGGCACCGCCAGCACCGGCACGCGCCACAGCTTCATGCCGTCAGCAGCACCGCCGCGGCGGGCGACCAGGCGACCGTCAGCGCCTCGCCGGCTGCCGGAAGATCTGCCAGGCCATCGCCGAGAGGCCGGGTGACGCGCAGGGCGGTGCCGTCGGCGAGGTGCAGGGTCAGGGACAGCGCCTCGCCGCGATAAGCGGCGTGCGCCACCCTTGCATCCAGCCGATTCGGCTGTGCGGCTGGCCCCGCAGGGACCAGGGTCAGGCGCTCCGGCCGCAGCACGACGTCGACGGGGTGGCCCACAGCCGCGGGAGCCGGCATCGCTGACTGCACCTGCCCGCCCGTCGACAGGGCGATCAGCGCGCCGCCGGCGTCGCTGGCGCGCACCACGCCGCGCAGGATGTTGGCGGCGCCCAGGAACTCGGCCACGAAGCGGCTGGCGGGGCGCTCGTAGATGTCCGCGGGGGTGCCGACCTGCGCCAGCCGGCCTGCCTGCATGACGCCGATGCGTGTCGCGAGCGTCAACGCCTCCTCCTGATCGTGGGTCACCAGGACGAAGGTGACGCCGAGCCGGCGCTGCAGAGCCGATAGTTCCTGGCGGGTGGCCTCGCGCAGATTGCGATCCAGAGCCGAGAGCGGCTCGTCGAGCAGCAGCAGCTCGGGCCTGCGGGCCAGCGCCCGGGCCAGGGCCACGCGCTGTTGCTGGCCGCCGGAGAGCTGGTCGGGGCGACGCTCGCCGTAGCCCTCCAGGCGGACCAGCCCGAGCATCTCGGCGACCCGCGCCTCGACCTCGCCGCGCGGGAGGCCGCGCAGGCCGAAGGCGACGTTGCGCGCCACGCTCAGATGCGGAAACAGGGCGTAGGACTGGAACATCGTGTTCACCGGGCGCCGGTACGGCGGCAGGGCGGTCATGTCGCGCCCGGCGAGCCGGATCGTGCCGTCATCCGGACGCTCGAAGCCGGCGATGCAGCGGAGCAGCGTGGTTTTGCCGGAACCCGAGCCGCCGACCAGCACGAACATCTCGCCGCGCTGCACGTCGAGATCCAGCCCATCGAGCGCCGCGACATCCGCGAAGTGCTTGCGCACGCCGCGGACCCGCAGGTGCGGCTCCAGGGTCAGTCCCCCGCCTTGAAGCGGGCCCACATGCGGTTGCGTGCGCGCTCCGCGGCCGCGGGCACCGGGCCGACGGTGAAGAAGCGGGCGAAAGCTTGCGGCGGCGGAAAAACGTTGGGGTCGGCGGCGATCGCCGGCTGCACCATCGGCAGGCTGGCGGGCACCGCGTTTGGGTAGTGCACGAAATTGGTGATGCCGGCCATCACGTCCGGCCGTTCCAGGAAGTCGATGAGGGCAAGCGCGGCCTCGGGATGTGGCGCGTCCTTCGGGATCGCCAGCATGTCGAAGGAGAGCTGGCCGCCTTCCCTGGGTGCGACATAGCGCACCTGCACGCCGTTCTTGGCTTCGGCCGCGCGCGTCGCGGCCTGCACGACGTCGCCGGAATAGTCGAAGACGAGGCAGGTCTCGCCGTTGGCGAGCGCCTCCAGGGCGCCGGCGCTGGCGAAGGTCCGGATGTAGGGCCGGATCGCCAGGAGCGTGCGCTGCACGCTGGCGAGGTCGGCTGCATCGGTGCTGTTCGGATCGTGGCCGAGATATTTCAGCACCGTCGGGATCACGTCGATGGCGCTGTCCATCATGGTGATGCCGCAGCCGGCG
>JAFAYM010000010.1 GCA_019240395.1 Acidisphaera sp.
ACGCCGTGCTCCTCCATGTGGCGGACCAGGCGGGCGCCGATCTTCGCCTTCGGATCGAAGTTGCGGTGCGCCGCCTTGTCCTCCACCAGCTCGACCGCGGCGATCAGGCCGGTGCCGCGCACCTCGCCGACCAGCGGGTGGTCGGCAAAGCGCCGGCGCAGACCCTCCTGCATGTACGGGCCGACCTGGCGGACGTGGTCGATGATGTTGATCTCGTCGTAGATCTTCAGCGTCTCGATGGCGACCGCCGCCGGCACGGGATGCCCGGAATAGGTGAAGCCGTGGCCGAACGTGCCGACGACATGGCTCTCATCCGCCAGGCCCTGGAAGACGCGCTCGTTCACCATCACCCCGCTGATCGGCAGGTACGAGGAGGAGAGCGCCTTGGCGCAGGTCAGGATGTCGGGCTGGATGTTCAGCGTCTGGCTGCCCCAGTAGCTGCCGGTGCGCCCGAAGCCGCAGATCACCTCATCGGCGACGAACAGGATGTCGTGGCGGCGCAGCACCTCCTGGATTTTCTCGTAGTAGCCGCGCGGCGGCACGACGACGCCGCCGGCGCCCATGATCGGCTCGCAGAACATCGCGGCACAGGTGTCGGGCCCCTCGGCCAGGATCAGCTTCTCCAGCTCCTCGGCGCAGCGGCTGGCGAAGGCGTCCTCGCTCTCGCCGGGCTCGGCGGCGTGGTAGTGGTGCGGCGTCATCGCGTGCACGAAGCCGGGCAGCGGCACGTCGAAGGAGCGGTGGTTCACCACCTGGCCGGTCACCGAGGCGGCGGCGATGGTGATGCCGTGGTAGCCGCGGATGCGGCCGATGATCTTCTTCTTCTTCGGCCGGCCGATCGCGTTGTTGAAATACCAGATCATCTTGATCGCGCTGTCGTTGGCCTCCGAGCCGGAGTTCGCGAAGAACACCTTGCTCATCGGCACCGGCGCGCGCTGGATCAGCATCTCGGATAGCTCGATCAGCGGCTCGTGCGACTTGGCGGTGAAGCCGTGATAGAAGGGCAGCTTGCGCATCTGCGCCGTCGCCGCCTGCACCAGCCGGTCGTTGTTGAAGCCGAGGGCGGCGCACCACAGGCCGGCGACGCTCTCGATGTAATCGCGGCCGTTCTCGTCGAACACCCGCACACCCTCGCCGCGGCTGATCACCATCGGGCCGTTCTGCAGGTGGCTTTTCAGATCGGTGTAGGGGTGCAGCACGTTCGCGATATCGCGGGCGGCCGCGGAATTGGCGCGGGGCGGGTTCATGAGTTCTCTTTCGCTTCCACAGCACCGCTGCTCCGGCGCAGCGCAATGCGGCCTGCAGTCTATCGCCGATAGAGCGGCGGGGGAACCCGCATCCTCGCCGCCATCGGCCGGCGCACCGGCCGCCCGGCTTTCCCGGCCGGGAGCCGGGCCATCGGGAGCCGGGCGCCGCGCACAACCCTGAAGCGGTTTTGGCAAGGGTCTTGCTTACTCGTTTTTATATGGCAACCGCCGGTAGCCTTGGCCGCTGGCCTTGCCCTCTGCCTCGGACCGAACAGGGGACATTCTCGTATGACGCTTTCGCAGACCGAAACCGCAACTCTGCCCTGCGCGGCGAGCGCGCGTCGCCGCCGCTATTTGGGGATGCTGGCTCCCGCCCTGCTGACCGCGGCCTCGCTGCCGGTGCTGACCGAGGTGGTGCGAGCCCAGAGCGCCCCCGCGCCGGCCGCCGCCCCGACCGGCTGGGTCAGCGGCATCAAGCTGTCGGCGCAATTCGAGGGCGGCATCGTCTTCAACGCCATGCGCCCCGAGGATGCCGAGAACAACGGCCAGCTCTTCACCGACAAGAACGGCCAGGCCCAGCTCAACCAGATCCTGCTGACCGCCGAGCGCGACCCCGACCCGAAGGCGGCCGGCTACGATTTCGGCTTCAAGTTCCAGTTCCTCTACGGCTCGGACGCCCGCTACCTCCACTATCTCGGCGAGTTCAACCACCTCATCGACAGCCGCTACCAGATCTCGGTCATCGAGGCGAACGCCGCGGCCCACCTGCCCTGGCTGACCGCCGGCGGCATGGACGTCAAGCTCGGGCAGTTCGCCACGCCGCTCGGCTACGAGGTGATCGATCCGAAGGGCAACCCGTTCTACTCGCACTCCTACATCTTCAATTTCGGCCTGCCCTTCACGCATACCGGCCTGCTGACCGAGACCCACGTCTCCTCCCTGGTCGATGTCTATCTCGGCGCCGATACCGGGGTGAACACCACCTTTGCCGGCGGCGACGAGAACGACGAGCCGGGCGGCATCGCCGGCATCGGCCTGAACTTTTCCGACAGCCTGACCTTCCTCGCCCTCACCCATATCGGGCCGGAGGACAGCCGCCTGGTGACGCCGCTGGCCAATTCGGCGATGCGCTACCTCAACGATGCGTATCTGACCTGGAAGGCGAGCGACAAGCTGAGCTTCACCACCGAGCTCAACTACATCCGCGAGGAGGCTTTTCGGGCCGAGGGCTACGGCGTCGCGCAATACGCGTCCTACGCACTGACGGACACGCTGACCCTGAACGGCCGTGCCGAGGTGTGGCGCGACAATGCCGGCTTCTACGTCGCGAGCTTCCCCGGCAATCTCGACTACATCAAGGCGGAGCTCGGCCTGCCGAACACCTCGATACCGACGCCGCGGACCACCTACGGCGAGGTGACGCTCGGCGTCACCTACAAGCCTGGCCTGCCGGCGCCGATCTCGACGCTGATGATCCGCCCGGAGATCCGCTACGACCGCGCACTGAACGGCCGGATGGCGTTTTCGGGCGGGCGCAACAGCGACGCCTTCACCGTGGCGGCGGACGCCATCCTGGGGTTTTAAGCGGGGGGGGGTTCTGAGCGCCGAGAGGTTCAGCCGGCAGCGGCCTTGTGCCGGGCCGCCTCCTCGGCGCTGCCGATCCCGCCATGCGCCTTCGACCACGCGACGGGGTCCTCGAGGAAGCGGCGCACCTCGGCGAGCGCCTTCTCCTCGAAATACGGGCGGTCGCGGCAGGCTTCGAGCACGTCCCACCAGGTGCAGAGGTGGTGCAGCGCGATGCGCATTTCCGCCAGGGTCTCGAAGCTGCCGGGGAAGACGCCGTAGAAGAACACCACGAAGGCGTGGTCGACGATCGCCCCGGCGTCGCGCAGCGCCTGGGCGAACTGGATTTTCGAGCGCCCGTCGGTGGTCAGATCCTCGACCAGGAGGGTCCGCTTGCCCTCCGGCACGTCGCCCTCGATCAAGGCATTGCGACCGAAGCCCTTGGGCTTCTTGCGCACATAGGCCATCGGGGCGAGCATGCGGTCGGCGATCCAGGCGGCGAAGGGGATGCCGGCGGTCTCGCCGCCGGCCACGGCGTCGATGCTTTCATAGCCGACGTGGCGGCCGATCTTCTCGACCCCGAGTTCGCAGATCTTGGCGCGGGCACGCGGAAAGAAGATGATGCGGCGGCAGTCGATATAGACGGGCGACTTCCAGCCCGAGGTGAAGGTGTAGGGTTCTTCGGGGCGGAAATTGACGGCCTTGATCTCCAGCAGGATCCGAGCGGTGGTCAGCGCGGCGTCGCGGTCCCAATCCGTCATGGTCGGGTTGGCGGCTCCCTGCCAGAGGGTCTGGTTGACGGGGGTCTGGTTGGCGGGGGTCTGGTTGGTGGCGGCCATGCCTCGCATCCTCACCCCGTGCAGTGCGGAGGCTAGGTAGTCCGCAAATGGCCGATGCGTCCACCGGGGTCAGCGATGTCGACCAGGACGGCCGGCCGGCCGGGCGGGTCTGGGTGCTCGACGATCCCCGTGCCGGCGGCGCTGAGGCGGCGATCGGCATCGCCGAGCGGCTGGGCACCCCCTTCCGCCGCATCCCGCTCTCCTGGAACTGGCTGGCGCACGTGGCGGCGCTGTCGCCGCACGGCTCTCTGCTCGGCCTCGCGGCGGTCGGCCGCGGGAGCGGCAGCGCGGGTCGGATCGGCCAAGGGTGGGAGCAGGCGATCGGCTACGCGGCGCCGGGGCGACGCAACCCTCCGCCGGTTGCCGGATCGGCTGCTCCGTCCTGGCAGGAGGGCAACCCTGCCGAGGCCGCGTGGTCGCGCCTGTGCCCGGCCTCGCCGGCGCTCGCCCATGTCTCGCGGCCGGTGCTGACACTCTCGTCGGGCAGCCGCTCGGCGGCGGTGGCGCTGTGGCTGAAGGCGCGCCTCGGCACCCGGCTCGTGCATTGTGCCCGGCCCGGGCTGCGCGGCAGCGCCTTCGACCTGCTGGTGGTGCCGCGCCATGAGCAGCCGCCGGACGCCGCCAACGTGCTGGCCACCCTTGGCCTCACCCACCGCCTGTCGCCGCTGCTGCTGCGCCAGGCCCGTCTCGCCTGGCAGGAGCGCCTCTCCCACCTGCCGCATCCGCGCATCGCCCTCCTGGTCGGCGGGCCGGTGCGCGGCACCGACCTCAAACCGGCGGTCGCGCACACCCTCGGAACGCGCATCGCCGGCCTGGCCAAGTCGCTGAACGGATCGGTGCTCGCCACCACCAGCCGGCGCACCGGTGCGGAAGCCACCGACGCGCTGGCGGCCGGCTTGGCGCCGTCGCTGCATGTTCTCTATCGCTGGGGCGAGCCGGGGCCGAACCCGTACGAGGCGTTCCTGGCCTCGGCCGATGCGATCGTCGTGACCGGCGATTCGATCGCCATGCTCAGCGAGGCCTGCGCCACCGACGCCGCGGTCTTCGTGGCACTTCCCGAACTCGCCGGCGCGCAGCAGCGGCGGCTGCACGCCAGCCTGTTCGAGGCCGGCCAGGCGCGCCTGCTCGGCGGCTCCGTCTCGCCCTGGCCGCGTACGCCGCTCGACGAGGCCGGCCGGGTGGCGGCGGAGATCATCCGGCGCTTCCCCCTGGAGTGATCCCCAGGAGCAGAAAGGACCCCCGGCCATGGCGCAGCGCTATCGCATCGCGGTGATCCCCGGCGACGGCATCGGCCGGGAGACCGTGCCCGAAGGCTTGCGTGTGCTCGACGCCGCGGCGCGGCGCTTCGGCTTCGAGTTGGCGCTCGACCATTACGACTGGTCCTGCGAGCTCTACAGCAAGACCGGGGCGATGATGCCGGCGGACGGCATGGACCGGCTGCGCGACTGCGACAGCATCTTCCTGGGCGCCGTCGGCTGGCCCGGCGTGCCCGACCACGTCTCGCTCTGGGGATTGCTGATCCCGCTGCGTCGCGGCTTCGACCAGTACGTCAATCTGCGGCCCTGCAAGCTGATGCCCGGGGTGCGCACGCCGCTGGCCGATCGCAGCGAGGCCGACATCGATTTCTACGTGGTGCGCGAGAACACCGAGGGGGAATACAGCAGCAGCGGCGGGCGCATGTTCGAGGGCACCGAGCGCGAGTTCGTCAGCCAGCAGAGCGTCTTCACTCGCCACGGCGTCGACCGGGTGCTGAAATACGCCTTCGAGCTGGCGCGCACGCGCACCCGCAAGCACCTCACCTCCGCGACCAAGTCGAACGGCATCACCTTCACCATGCCGTATTGGGACGAGCGCTTCGCGCTGATGGGCAAGGAGTATCCCGATGTCGGCACGGCGCAGTTCCACATCGACATCCTCTGCGCGCATTTCGTGCAGCACCCCGACTGGTTCGACGTGGTGGTCGGCTCGAACCTGTTCGGCGACATCCTCAGCGATCTCGGGCCGGCGGTGGCCGGCTCGATCGGCATCGCGCCCAGCGCCAACATCAACCCCGAGCGGGCGCATCCCTCGATGTTCGAGCCGGTGCACGGCTCGGCGCCGGACATCGCGGGGCGCCATGTGTGCAACCCGATCGGTCAGATCTGGTCGGGTGCAATGATGCTGGAGCATCTCGGCGAGACCGCGGCGGCGCAGGCGATCGTCGGCGCCATCGAGGCGCTGCTGCGCGAGGGCGGTCCGCGGACGCGCGACATGGGCGGGCAGGCCGGGACGGAGGATGTCGGGCGGGCGCTGGCCGAGGCGGTCAGCAGCAAGTAAGGCCCGGCCTGGCCTTGCCTCTCTGCAAACCCGGCCGCTAGAATACCGCCATGGGCCACGACACCAGCCGAATCGCCCGCCGCTGCGAGCGAGCGGTTGTCACCGCTTATCGCGACCTGCGCCTGCACGGGAATGCCGATTACGATGCCTTCCGGGCGTGCACGACGCTGTATCGCATCCACCACCCCGAGGCGTCGCTGAACGAGGCGCGCCGGCTGGTGGCCGAGTGGATCGACCACCACGTCGTGCGTCAGGACAGCGGGCCGACCTCGGGCTGCGACTGCCCCTGATCCTGCTGACCGGTGGCCCAGGCGATCGCCGCCTCGGCCAGGGCGTCGATCGTATCGATCAGCGCGACCTCCGCCGGTAGCGGCCCCGCTTGCAGGCCGAGCGGAATTTCGGTGCAGCCGAGGATCACCGCCCCGGCGCCCCGTTTCCCGAGCCGGCGCGCCGCCTCGGCGAGCGGGGCATAAGCCTCCGTGGGCCGGTTGGCCTTCACCAGGGCGATGGCCGGCGTGACGAGGTTCTGCATCTCCTCCGCCTCGGGGGTGATGCATTGCCAGCCCTGCGGCTCCAGCCGCTGCTGGTAGAGCCGCATGGCCAGCGTGCCCGCGGTGCCCATCAGCCCGACCGGGCCGGGGCCATGGCCGCCGCGCCGCAGCGCATCGGCTGTCGCCTCGACGATATGCAGGATGGGTAGCCGGGTCGCCGCCTGCATCGGCTCGAACCAGCCATGCGCGGTGTTGCAGGGGATGGCGACCGCGGCGCACCCGGCCTCCTCCAATCCGCGCAGGCCCCGCAACAGCCAGGGCAGCGGGTCAGCCTCTCCGGAGAGCCGCGCGGCGGTGCGGTCCGGCACCCGGGGATCGGACCACAGCACGGTCGGGATATGATCCTGGTCGCGGGCGGCCGGCGTCAGCAGGGTCAGCCGTGTCATGAAATGTGCGCTGGCCAGCGGCCCCATGCCGCCCAGCACGCCGAGGAAGCGCGTGTCCATGCGCCATTCTGCGCAAAAGCGCCGACCCCGGAAAGCCGGGCTCTGCCTAGGGCAGATTGAAGAAGTTGGCCGTCGCGGAGGCGCGGGCGACCAGAGCCTGCAACTCGGGGTTCTGGTCACTGTCCTCGGCGGTGAGCGCCTCCATGGGAACGAAATACTCGTGCGGGTGCGGCACCTGGCTTTGCACGAACCCCCGGTAGTGCCGCTGTTTGAGGCCGTACATCACCCGCACGTCGCGCACCGGCAGCACGAGCGGCGTCACCGGCGGGTGCAGCAGCACCCCGGTCGCCCGCCAGCGCGGCGTCGGGTCGTCCGGCAGCACGGCGGCGAGCAGCCACGGCACCGGACGGACCGCCAGCAGCGAGTGTGTGCTGGGGGCAAAGCGCGACCGCTTGTCCAGCAGGTTCTGCAGCGTCCCGCACGCCTCGATGGCGAAGATATCCACAAAAGGCTCCACCGGCGTGCCGGCGAAATTGAGCCACAATCCATCCGGCAGAGTGCGCAGCCGGTTGCTGCCGGGAAGCTTGAGAAAGGGCTGCTGGCCATCGACGACCTCGGCCGGTCGGCCGCGCAGCCAGGATCCCCGTATATTCGCGTTCTGAGTCAATCCTGGAGGGCGTTGCGGCCACTTCTTCAACCGAGCTTTCACCAGATTGTCGAGTCTGCGAAGCTCGTCCACCCTCCCCCTCCCTCCGCATCGTCGCTCAGCCGCCGACGCGGGTAGGATTACAAGCAAAAAGGGGAAATCGGAAAGACTTTATTTAACCTATGGTTGAAATCCAGTCATTCACATATACCGTAGCGCGCCGTCCCGAGGGCCCTAGTTTAGGTGCGTGAAAGGGTTAGTCGCTGCTCCTTATCCACAACATAAACAGGCTGTGGAGAAACCTTCTTCACAGGTCGAGCTTGCGCTCGAACCTCAGCCCCGCTGCCCGACCGGCACGTAGTCGCGCATCGGTGCGCCGGTATAGAGCTGCCGAGGGCGGCCGATCCGGTTGGTCGGGTCCTCCACCATCTCCTTCCACTGGCTGATCCAGCCGACGGTGCGCGCCACCGCGAAGAGCACGGTGAACATGCTGGTCGGGAAGCCCATCGCCTTGAGGATGATGCCGGAATAGAAGTCCACGTTCGGGTAGAGCTTGCGGCTGATGAAATAGTCATCCTTCAGCGCGATCTGCTCCATCTCCATCGCCAGGTCGAACAGCGGATCGTCCTTGATCCCAAGCTCGGCCAGCACCGCGTGGCAGGTCTGCTGCATGATCTTCGCCCGCGGGTCGTAGTTCTTGTAGACGCGGTGGCCGAAGCCCATCAGCCTTGTGTGGCTCTGCTTGTCCTTGACCCGGGCCATGAACTCGCGCGCCTTCTCCGGCGTGCCGATCTCGCCGAGCATCTTCAGCACCGCCTCGTTGGCGCCGCCATGCGCCGGGCCCCACAGGCTGGCGATGCCGGCGGCGATGCAGGCGAACGGGTTGGCGCCGGTCGAGCCGGCCAGCCGCACCGTGCTGGTCGATGCGTTCTGCTCGTGATCGGCGTGCAGGATGAGGATGAGGTCCATCGCGCGCGCCAGCACCGGGCTCACCTGGTAGGGCTCGGCGGGCACCGCATTCATCATGTAGAGGAAATTCTCAGCGTAATTCAGGTCGTTGCGCGGATACACGAAGGGCTGGCCGATGGCGTATTTGTACGTCCAGGCGGCGATCGTCGGCACCTTGGCGATCAGCCGGAAGGCGCTGATCCGCCGGTGCTCGGGATTATTGATGTCCAGGCTGTCGTGATAGAAGGCGGACAGCGCACCGACGACGCCGCACATCACCGCCATCGGGTGAGCATCCCGCCGGAAGCCGTTGTAAAAGCTGCGCAACTGCTCGTGCAGCATGGTGTGCAGCATCACCCCCTGGTGGAAGTCCTCGGCCTCCGCCTTGTTCGGCAGCTCGCCGTTGAGCAGGAGATGCGCCACTTCGAGGAACGTGGACTGCTCGGCCAGCTGCTCGATGGGATAGCCGCGATACAGCAGCACACCCTCATCGCCGTCGATGTAGGTGATCTTGCTCTCGCAGGCCGCGGTGCCGCCGTATCCGGGGTCGAAGGTGAAGATGCCGAAATCGCTGTAGAGCTTGCGGATGTCGGCGACCTCCGGGCCGATCGTGCCGGCCAGCAAGGGCAGGCGGATGGACTGGTTGGTGCCGTCGCGGGTGATGGTGACGGATCCGTCGGCCGTGCCGCTCATTGTGTATCCCTCGTGCAGGCGGGTGCTGCCACCGCGTGCCAGATTGTTCGGACGGGCAGGCGCCGGACCCGGCTGGGGTCCCGTCTCATAATAAACGGCGAACAAATGGGCAGTGCAACCTTCGCGCCCGCAGCAAATTCGGGTGAGCCCCGCGGCGGACGGCTCAGGCGGCCATCTCCGGCAGGTCGCGGGGGGCGAGGAAGCGCAGCAACCGGGCGCCGCCCTCGCCCAGCGAGCGCCAGGGGCCGGTGACGGTGAACTCGGCCAGCGCCGCCGTCGGAAAGCTCTCAGCCAGCCGGTGCAGGCTGGTCCCTGGCGCGCTCTGGCCGGCCGACCCGGCGAGCAGGAGCGCCAGGTCGTGCAGGCCGGGATTATGGCCGATCAGCAGCACGCTGCGGGTGGTTTCGGAGACCTCGCGCACCGCTTGCAGGAGCTGCGGGGCGGTGGCCAGGTAGAGCGCGTCCATCGGCTCGACCAGAGGCGTCTCGTCCCAGGGCTGTAGCGCCTCCAGGGTCTGCAGGCTGCGCCGCGCCGAGGAGACCAGCACCACGTCCGGCTGCAGGCCGAGATCGCGCATGGCCCGGCGCATCGCCGCCGCCGCCCGCTTGCCGCGCGGGTTCAGCGGCCGGGCATGGTCGGCCAGCTTCGGCTCGTCCCAGGACGATTTGGCGTGGCGCAGGAGAAGGAGCTGGTGCATGGCGATCCGGGTCCGACCCGCGGCAACGATCCTGCCACGCCGCCCTGCCCTTGTCGTGGGAGACTTTCAGGGAAGCCGGCAGGTCAGGGCAGGCGGCCGCAAGCGGGCAGGTCGATCCAGGAGAGGTGCCCACCCTTGCCGGCCCCGGTATCGAGGAACACCGCGACGCCGCCGGCCTTCCCGACCCGCCGATAGGGCCGGCCGTCGCGGCTGCGCCGGTCGTGGCCGCAATAGACCGTCAGCCCGGCCGGGATGCGGTCCACCCAGCGCAGGCTGCGCTCGGGATAGCCGTCGGGCTGGGTGCGGCCGGTCGGCTCGCCGTAGAGTGCCCGGGCGAGCACATCCTGCACCCGGCCACCGTCGATCGGCAGGCTTGCCGGCGCCGGCTGCTCCAGCATCGCGGTATGGAAGCCGCCGTGCACGAACAGCCGGTCGCCGCCGCGCAGCCAGGCCGGGGCGCGGGCGATCTCGGCCGCGGTGCGCGCGCGCAGTGCCGGGTCGAGCTGCGCCAGGGTGGCGGCCAGTGTCTCCGTCATGCGCACCGGGCGGCCGGCCAAGGCGCGGGCCAGCCGCAGCTCGTGATTGCCCAGCAGGAACAAGCCGCGCCCTTCGTCGATCAGGCGGAACATCAGGCGCAGCGCACCGGCGCTGTCCGGGCCTTCATCGGTCAGGTCGCCGAGCTGCACGACGAACCGATCCGTCGCCGCGGCGTGGTCGAACCCGCGGGCGTCGGCATGGACGTCGCCGACCACGCGCAGCGGCCGGCCCTCGGGGATACGGGGCGGCGACAGCACGGTTGGATCTTCCTGGCGTGACATGGGTGCGGCCGTGAGTCCTGAGCTTGGAGCATCTTCGGTGCTGACAGGCGCACTGCAATGCTCTGGTTCTCTGTTTGACGAGCAACGTCATCCGATCGGGTGCTTCCACCCGATCGGATGTTGCTCTAGAAGGACGCCGCGGGCTGCCCGCCGCCCTGATCCCGCGCGGCGGGCTGTCGACCCATGAGATCAATTCACACCCCTGAAAGGTTCCCCATGAAGTTTCGTCCCCTGCACGATCGCGTCGTGCTGCGCCGGCTGACCGGCGAGGAGAAGACGGCCGGCGGCATCATCATCCCCGACACCGCCAAGGAGAAGCCGATGGAGGGCGAGATCGTCGCGGTCGGCCCCGGGGCACGCAATGAGCAGGGTCAGGTCACGGCGCTCGAGGTCAAGGCCGGCGACCGCGTGCTGTTCGGCAAGTGGTCGGGCACCGAGGTCAAGATCGACGGCGAGGAGCTGCTGATCATGAAGGAGAGCGACATCATGGGCATCATCGAGGGCACCGTCGCCCAGAAGCAGGCGGCCTGAAAGCGAGCGGCCTGAAGCGCGGGCCTGATCGCTTCCACCGGTTTTCACAGATCTGAACAAGGATTGCACACATGCCTGCCAAAGACGTTCGATTCGGCGGCGAAGCCCGCCAGCGCATGCTGCGCGGCGTTGACGTTCTCGCCGACGCGGTGAAGGTGACGCTCGGCCCGAAGGGGCGCAACGTGGTACTCGACAAGAGCTTCGGCGCGCCGCGCATCACCAAGGACGGCGTCACCGTCGCCAAGGAGATCGAGCTCTCCGACAAGTTCGAAAACATGGGCGCGCAAATGGTGCGTGAGGTCGCCAGCAAGACCAATGACCTCGCCGGCGACGGCACCACCACCGCGGTGGTGCTGGCCCAGGCGATCGTGCGCGAGGGCGGCAAGGCGGTGGCCGCCGGCATCAACCCGATGGACCTCAAGCGCGGCGTCGACAAGGCGGTGACCGCCCTGGTCGGCGAGCTGGAGAAGCGCAGCAAGAAGATCACCACCCAGAACAACTCCGCCCAGGTCGGCACCATCTCGGCCAACGGCGAGAGCGAGATCTGCCACATGATCTCGGAAGCCAT
>JAFAYM010000112.1 GCA_019240395.1 Acidisphaera sp.
CCGCCGATCCCGCCGGCGCCGCCGGTCACCAGGGCGTTGCGTCCCTGCAATTCCAATCGCATGGCGGTCCTCCCGGTCAGCTGCGCAGCGGCGTGAAGGCGGTCTCGCGCATGCGCAGCACGAAGATCAAGGTCAGGATGGCGCAGACGATGACGTAGAAGGTCGGCGAGAGCGTGCTGCCGGTCGCCGAGATCAGCCAGGTCGCTATGAACGGCGCGAAGCCGCCGAACACCAGCACCGCCAGATTGTAGCCGACGGAGAGGCCGGAATAGCGCACCCGCGTCGGGAACAGCTCGGCATAGGTGGCGGGGCCGCAGGCCGAGTAGCACGCGGTCAGCAGCACCAGGACGATCTGCACCGCCAGCACCGTGCCGAACACCGCCGAGCTGGCGATGGCGTAGAGCGGATAACACAGCACGATGAAGCCGATGCAGGAGATGATGAGCAGCGGCTTGCGGCCGACCCGGTCGGAGAGCGCGCCGATCAGCGGCGTGGCACAGACCAGCACGACCAGGCCGATCGTGCTGACCGTCAGCGCCTCGCGCTGCGGCATCTTGATCACCGAGATCAGCCAGCTCGGCATGTAGGTCAGCGTGATGTAGTAGCTGGCGGTGTTGTGGATGGTGATGCCGAACTGCGTCAGCAGCTCGCCGGGATGCTCGGCGATCAGGTCTCGCAGCGGCCGCTGCGAGACGATGTGCTGCCGCTCGACGGCCTCGAATTGCGGCGTCTCCGGCAACCGCATGCGGAAGTAGACGGCGAAGGCGGCGATGGCGATGCCGCAGAGGAAGGGGATGCGCCAGCCCCAGGCCAGCATCGCGTCGTGGCCCAGCTCCGCGGCCAGCACGGTGGCGAACGCCGAACCGAGCAGCAGCCCGGCGCCGACGCTGAATTGCTGCCAGCTGCCGATATAGCCCCGCCGTCCCTCGGGCGCGTATTCCACGAGGAAGGCGGCGACACCGCCCCACTCGCCGCCGGCGGAAAAGCCCTGCGCCAGGCGCGCCAGCGTCAGCAGCAGCGGCGCCCAGACGCCGGCACTGGCGTAGCCCGGCAGCACGCCGATCATCACCGTGGACAGCCCCATCAGCCCGACGGTGAGCGTCAGCGCGGCGCGCCGCCCGGCACGGTCGCCGAACGCGCCGATGACGATCGAGCCGACCGGGCGCATGAAGAAGCCGACGCCGAACACGCCGAAGGTGAACAGCAGCTGCGCCAGCGTGGACTGCTTGGGGAAGAACACGGCGGCGATCGTCGGCACCAGGAAGCCGTAGACCGAGAAGTCGTACCACTCGAGGATGTTGCCGAGCGTGCCGGCGACCACCGCGCGAACGGTGGTGCCGGGCGCCGCGGCGATGCTCGCTCCCGCGCTCATCGCTTGCCGATCACCCCGTCGGCGCGCAGCTCCTTCTCGTACGCCGCCAGCGTGTCGCCGAGGCGGCCGACGATCTCCTCGATCTCGGCCGGGGTGACGATCAGCGGCGGCGAGATCATCAGCCATTCGCCGTACTGCCCGTTGGCGGTGCGCCGCGAATAGAGCAGCAGCCCGCGCTCGATGCCGAGATCCATGATGCGGTATACCGCCTGGCGCTGCGCCGGCAGGATCGCCTTGGTCTCGCGGTCGCCGACGATCTCGACCGCCATCAGCAGGCCCTTGCCGCGCACGTCGCCGAGGATGGCGCTCCCCGCCTGCAGCTCCAGCAGCCGCGAGCGCAGCAGCGCGCCCATGCTCTCGGCATTGGCCATCAGGCTGCGGTCCAGCATCTCGCTCACCACGGCGTAGCCGACGGCGCAGGACAGCGGGTTGGCGGCATAGGTGTGGCCGTGCATGAAGCCGCCGGCCGCGACCACCGGATCGACGATGCGGTTCGGCGCCAGCACCGCCCCCATCGGCGTGTAGCCGGCGGCGATGCCCTTCGCCAGGGTCACCAGGTCCGGCCGCGCTCCCGGCCAGTGGTCCGCGGCGAGGAACGTGCCGGTGCGCCCCGCCCCGCTCATCACCTCGTCATAGATCAGCAGCACGCCGTGCCGGTCGCAGACCTCGCGCACCGCCGCGTAGTAATGGTCGGGCGCCACCAGCGCGCCGGTCGCCAGCCCGCCGACCGGCTCCATGATGAAGGCGAGCACCGTCTCCGGCCCCTCGCTGCGGATGATCGCGTCGAGCGCGGCGGCGCAATGGCGGGCATAGCTGTCGGCGTCATGGTTGGCGGGAAGGCGGTAGGTGAACGGCGCCGGCGCCTTCGGCATCGTCTGCATCATCGCGCCGAACGCACGCTGCGCCACCGGATCGCCGGTGACGGAGAGTGCGCCTAGCGACGATCCGTGATAGCCGGGATCGCGGCCGATCACCTTCCACCGCCCGCTCTCGCCGATGCTGACGGCGTATTGCCGGGCGAGCTTGATCGCCGCCTCGGTCGCTTCCGACCCGCCGGAGACGAAGAACGCCTGCTCCAGCCCCGGTCCGGCGAGCCCGGTCAGCAGGTCGGCGAGCTGCGTGTTCGGCTCGTTCTCGAACACCGCGCGGCTGGCGAACGCCACCTTCCGCGCCTGCGCCACCATCGCCTCGATGACGCGCGCATTGCCGTGGCCGATATTGCTGACCACCGGGCCGGACGAGGCGTCGATGTAGCGGCGCCCCTCGGTGTCCCACATGTAGATGCCCTCGGCGCGCGCCACCGTCGGCAGCCGCGGCGCGCCGGCCTTGCGGTAGAACACCTGCACCGGCCCGCCATGCGCCTCGGCAAAGCCAGGCTGGGGACCGGGGTGGATATCGGGCATCGCTGCCTCCGTTCTGCTGCGCCGCCGATCCTATCGCAGGACGCCGGCGCCGTCCGCCCCCAACCGGAATGCCAATCCCGGAACGGTTGACGGACCGCGGGATGAAGCGTGATCTCAGGGGAGGTCAGCGGAACAGGGAGAAGAAGCGTGAAGATCGGCGTTCCCAAGGAGATCAAGGCCTACGAGTACCGGGTCGGCCTGACCCCCGCCTCGGTCCGCGAACTGGTCTCCCAGGGTCACGAGGTGCTCGTCGAGAAGGGTGCCGCGACCGATATCGGCTTCACCGACCAGGCCTACCGCGCCGCCGGCGCCAGCCTGGCCGACGGCCCCGAGCCGGTGTTCGCCGCCGCCGACATGATCGTCAAGGTCAAGGAGCCGCAGCCCGCCGAGATCACCCGGCTGCGGCGCGGCCAGGTGCTGTTCACCTATCTCCACCTCGCCGCCGACAAGGTGCAGACCGAGGGGCTGATGCGCTCCGGCGCCACCTGCATCGCCTACGAGACGGTGACCGACGCGCGCGGCTCGCTGCCGCTGCTGGCGCCGATGAGCGAAGTCGCGGGACGCATGTCGGTGCAGGTCGGTGCGCACTGCCTCGAGCGGCGCCAGGGCGGCGCCGGCGTGCTGCTCGGCGGCGTGCCCGGCGTCGCCCCAGGCCGCGTGGTGATCCTCGGCGGCGGCGTCTCCGGCAGCAATGCCGCGCGCATGGCGATGGGTCTCGGCGCCGAGGTGACGGTGATCGACCGGTCCCTGGCGCGGCTGATGGAACTCGACATGCAGTACGGCTCGCGCATGCGCACGCTCTACGCCACCGCCGAGGCGATCGAGCACGAGGTGCTGCCCGCGGACCTGGTGATCGGCGCCGTGCTGGTCCCCGGCGCCGCCGCCCCCAAGCTGGTCAGCCGGGAGATGGTCTCGCGCATGCGGCCGGGCTCGGTGCTGGTCGACATCGCCATCGACCAGGGCGGCTGCTTCGAGACCAGCCGCCCGACCAGCCACGACGAGCCCACCTATGTCGAAGAGGGCGTGGTGCATTACTGCGTCACCAACATGCCCGGCGCGGTGGCGCGCACCTCCACCCTGGCGCTGACCAACGCGACCCTGCCCTTCGTGCTGGCGATCGCCGGAAAGGGCTGGCGCCGCGCCTTGCAGGAGGACGCGCATCTCGGCCGCGGGCTCAACGTGCACGAGGGCAAGGTCACCCACGCCGCTGTGGCCCGCGACCTCGGCCTGGCCCTGACCACCGCCGAGTCGGTCCTCGCCTGAACGGAAAGGCCAGACCTTTCGAATTGACAACCTAATCCAGCCTCCGGCACTCTCCCCGCGACACCCGCCGGCAAAAGGCGGGGTCGAGGGAGGAGCCAGCGCGCCGGTGTCCGACGGCATCGCCATAGGTCGCATCCAGGTCCCGAAAGCGGCGGACGTGCTGGCCTCCGAGCTGCGCGAGCGCATCCTGGCCGGGCAGATCGGCGAGGGCGCCATCCTGCCCACCGAACGCAGCCTCGCCGAAACCTCCGGCCTCTCCCGCGCCTCGGTGCGCGAGGCGCTGCGCATCCTCGAGGTGGAAGGCCTGATCACCACCCGCCTCGGCCGCAACGGCGGCTCGGCCGCCCGCCGCCCGACCCACGAGGGGCTCGCCCGGTCGGTCAACCAGTTCATCCGCGGCCAGAACATCCTGCTGCGCTCGCTGTTGGAGGCGCGCGAGGCCATCGAGCCGGCCTGCGCCCGCCTCGCCGCGCTGCACCGCACCGAGCCCGACATCGCGGAGCTCGGCGCATTGCAGGAGCGGCTCGAGGCGGCCTATGCCGACATTCCCGCCTTCCTCGACGCCAATCTGCAGTGGCATCTCGCCGTGGTGCGGGCCAGCCACAACGAGCTGCTGCTCGCCTTCATGCTGGCGATCTCGGAGGCGCTGCACGCCGGCACCGACCTGCAGAACTTCAATTCCGACGAAATCCGGGCCACCGTCATGCGCGCGCATCGACGGGTGACCGAGGCGATAAGGGAGGGCGACGCCGAGGCTGCCGAGCGCCGCATGGAACGCCACGTCCGCGCCTATGCCGAGCAGGTGCGGCGCCGGCCGGCGATGGCGGAGGCGCTGTGATGTCCGGCACGATGTCTGGGCTCGTCGGGATCGATGTCGGCGGCACCTTCACCGACCTCTTCTTCTCCGGTGATGGGGAGCGCGGCCAGCTCGTCCTCAAGGTGCCGTCCACGCCGCAGGATCCCTCGAAGGGGCTGCTGGCGGCGCTGCACGCGGCCGAGCTCGATCCGCAGCGGCTCGGCGCCTTGCTGCATGGGACGACGATCGCCACCAACGCGGTCATCGAGCGGCGCGGCGCGCGCACCGCCCTGGTCACCACGCAGGGCTTCCGCGACCTCCTGGAACTGGGCCGCCGCGACCGGCCGACGATGTACGGGCTCACCGGCACGCACGAACCGCTGGTGCCGCGCGACCTGCGCTACGAGGTGACGGAGCGGCTCGATTTCACCGGCGCCGTGCTGACGCCGCTCGACGAGGCGATGCTGCGGCAGATCGGCGAGACGCTGCGCGGCCGCGACGTCGCCTCGGTGGTGATCTCCTTCCTGCACGCCTACGCCAATCCCGTGCACGAGCAGCGCGCCCGCGCCATCCTCGCCGAGATCGAACCGGCCTGGGAGATCATCGTCGCCACCGACGTGGTGCGCGAATACTACGAGTTCGAGCGCACCAGCACGGCGGTGGTGCAGGGCTATCTCCAGCCGCTGGTGGCGCGCTACGCCGGCAATCTGGCGCGCGAACTCGCCGCCTGGGGTTTCCGCCACGACGTGCTGATCATGCAATCCAATGGCGGGGTGGCGCCGCTCAGCCGGCTCGCCGGCCGCGCCGCCCATATCGTGCGCTCCGGCCCGGCCGCCGGGGTGACCGCGGCGGCGCGCCTGGCCGCGGCGGCCGGATTCTCCCACGTCA
The DNA here is from genome assembly GCA_019240395.1 of Acidisphaera sp. GTDB lineage: Bacteria > Pseudomonadota > Alphaproteobacteria > Acetobacterales > Acetobacteraceae > JAFAYA01. The sequence goes on from JAFAYM010000112.1 coordinate 5,723, forward strand.
TCACCGCCGACATGGGCGGCACCAGCTTCGACGTCGCCGTCGTCATCGACGGCGAGCCGAAGGTCGCCGAGCTCACCAACCTCGATTTCCGCATTCCCTTGCGCCTGCCGATGATCGACGTGCACACCATCGGCGCCGGCGGCGGCAGCATCGCGCAGATCGATCGCGGCGGCATCCTGCAGGTCGGCCCGCGCAGCGCCGGCGCGATGCCCGGCCCGGTCGCCTACGCCCGCGGCGGCACCGAGCCGACGGTCACCGACGCCAACGTCGTGCTCGGACGCATCGACCCGGACAGCCGGATGAGCGGCCCGGACAGCCGGCTCGACGTGCCGGCCGCGCGCCGCGCCGTCGCCGCACTCGGCGAGCCACTCGGGCTGTCGGTGGAGGCGACCGCCGAGGCGATCCTCGCCGTCGTCAACCAGCGCATGGCCGGGCGCATCCGGCTGCTCTCCATCGAGCGCGGCCTCGATCCGCGGGATTTCGTGCTGGTGGCGTTCGGCGGCGCCGGCCCGCTGCATGGCGGCGCGCTGATCCGCGAGGTCGGCGTGCGCGCCATGCTGGTGCCGCGCTATCCCGGCGTGCTCTGCGCCATGGGCTGCGTCATGGCCAATCTGCGCATCGACCTCTCGCGCACCATCGAGGACCGGCTCGAACGCCTCGACGGCGCCACCATCGCGCGCATCCTCGCCGAGCAGCGCGAAGAGGGCGAGGCCGAGCTCGCCCGCGGCACCACGCCCATCGAGGGCACCGACACCGTGCACAGCGCCGACATGGCCTATGCCGGACAGATCCACGCGCTCCGCGTGCCCATTGAAGCAGGCTGGGAGCCGGACCGGCTCGCCGAGGCCTTCACCGCCGCCTATCGCGAGGAGTTCGGCAACACGCTCGGCGACATCCCGGTGATGCTCGTCGGCCTGCGCACCACCGTCACCGGCCGACGCCGCGATGTCATCCGCCCGGAGGAACTCGCGCCGGCCACCGGCGAGCCGCAGCCGATCGGGCAGCGCCAGGTCTTCTTCGGCACGTGGCACGACACGCCGATCTTCCGGCGCGAGGACCTGCTGCCCGGCGCCGCCTTCGACGGTCCCGCCATCGTCCAGCAGAGCGACACCACCACCGTCGTCGAACCGGACATGCGCCTGACCGTCGATGCCGCCGGCAATCTCCTCGTCGAGGTGCGCGCATGAATCCCGTGACACTGGCAGTCGTGCGCGGCAGCCTCGAGCAGATCGCCGACGAAATGGACCTGCACCTGATCCACGCCGCCATCTCGCCGATCATCTCCGAAACCAACGACTGCGCCCACGGCATCTTCCATCCCGCGACCGGCGAGACCATCGCCCAGGGACGCTACGGCCTGCCGGTGTTCCTCGCCTACATGCAGTTCGCCGTGCAGAACGTGCTGAAGATTGCCGAGGCCGAAGGCGGCTTCCGGCCGGGCGACGTCTGGGTGATGAACGACCCCTATCTCGGCGGCAGCCATCTGCAGGACGTGCAGCTGATCGCCCCGTATTTCGTCGAGGGCACGCTCTTCGCCATCATGGCCAGCACCGGCCACTGGATGGACATCGGCGGCAACGTGCCCGGCGGCTGGGCGCCCAAGGCGCAGGAGATCCACCAGGAGGGGATCATCATCCCGCCGGTGAAGCTCATCGAGGGCGGCCGCCTGAACACTGCGCTCGTAAAGATGTTCACCGCCAACGTGCGCCTGCCCGACCAGATCGCCGGCGACCTCAACGCCATGACCAACGTCTTCACCGTCGGCGAACGCGGCCTCGCCGCCCTGGTCGCCAAATTCGGCCGCGAGGTGGTGACCGACTGCCTCGACGCCATGATCGAGCGCTCGGAACGCCAGATGCGCTCGTATATCGAGGAGATCCCCGACGGCACCTACCGCTTCGATGATTTCATCGACAATGACGGCATCACCGACGAGCCGATCAAGCTCACGGTGGCGATCACCGTCGAGGGCTCGTCGATGCACGTGGATTTCACCGGCAGCGCCGGCACCACCGCGGGCCCGATCAACATCTCGCGCAACACCGCGGTCTCCAGCTGCTACGTGGCGCTCAAGCACATCTTCCCCGACGTGCCGGTGAACGGCGGCACCTTCCGGCCGATCCGCTTCACCATCCCCGAGCGGACCCTGCTCTCCGCCGAATACCCGGCCGCCGTCGGCGGCTACCTCGAAGTCGTCGGGCGCGTCATCGACATGCTGTTCGGCGCCCTGGCGCAGGCGATACCCGACCGCGTCCCCGCGGCGTTCTTCGGCACCATCGGCGTGCTGACGGTGAGCGGCGTGCATCCCCGCACCGGGAGCTATTTCGTCGGCGTCTTCCCCTATCCCGGCGGCTACGGCGCCAGCCGCGCCTCCGACGGGCTGGTCAACGCGACGCCGCCGCAATCCATGGCCAACTTCATGTCACTCGAACTCTCCGAGCACCGCTTCCCGCTGCGCTTCGAGTATTTCGCGCTGCGCGAAGACTCCGGCGGCGCCGGCCTGCACCGCGGCGGCTGCGGCACAAGCTACGGCCTCGCCATGACGTCGGAGTGCATCGTCTCGGTGCTCGGCGACCGCGTCGACCATCCGCCCTTCGGCATCGCCGGCGGCGGTCCCGCGAAACCGAGCGAAGTCGTGTTCCACACCGACGGCCGCAATTGGACGCCGGCGCTGCGCAGCAAGCAGGAGAAAGAGGTGCTGCGCGCCGGCGACGCCATCCGCGTCGCCTCGCCCGGCGGCGGCGGCTTCGGCGATCCACGGCAGCGTGACCGCGCCGCCGTGCAGCGCGATCTCGAGCTTGGATATATCAGCCGCGAGACCGCGGAGCGCGACTACGGCGTACCGCAATGAGAAGAAAGCAAGGCGAGGGGCTCTGCCCCTCGACCCCGCTGGGGCCCGTCGGCCCCAGACCCCATGACTTAAGTAAGAGGGTGCAGGGACGACGGTCCCTGCCGGGGTCCCATACTTCAGCGTTTGGGGGCAGAGCCCCTGGCCTTACTCGGAGGTAGCCATGGACTGGGAACTCCCCGAAGAGCTGCAGATGCTGCAGCAAACCGTTCGGCGCTTCATGAGAGAGGAAGTAAAACCCCTCGAAGACCGCCTGCCGCACGACGCCTACACCCTCCCCGATGAGCAGCTCCAGGCCCTGCAGAAGAAGGCCCGCGCGCTCGGCCTGTGGAACGTGCAGACGCCCTCGGAATATGGCGGCGCCGGCCTCAGCCTGCTCGGCCAGTGCGTCGTCGCCGAGGAAGCCTCGAAATGCCGCATGGGCCCCTACATCCCGGCCTGCGGCGCCTTCGGCTTCGACCCGCCGAACATCATCTATCGCGGCAGCCCCGAGCAGATCGCAAAATACGCAGTCCCCACCGCCGATCGCGGCGAAAAGACCTTCGTCGCGATCAGCGAGCCGGGCGGCGGCTCCGACCCCGGCCGCGCCATCGCCACCCGCGCCGAGCGCCGCGGCGACCGCTACATCGTCAACGGCACCAAGATCTGGATCTCCGGTGCCGGCCAGGCGAAATGGGGCATCCTGTTCGCCCGCACCGGGCCCGGCCGCGGCCGCGACGGCATCACCGCCTTCATCATCGAGAAAGCCTGGCCCGGCCTGACCGTGCGGCCGATCCCGGTCATCCGTTCCTACTACCCCTACGAGCTGCACTTCACCGATTTCGAAATCCCCGTCGAGAACCGCCTCGGCGAAGAAGGCCGCGGCTTCGCCCTCGCCGAGACCTGGCTCATCCACGAACGCCCGCCCTACGCCGCGGCGACGCTCGGCATCGCCCAGGCGGCGCTCGAGATCGCCATCGACTGGGCCAAGCAGCGCCACACCTTCGGCGCGCCGCTCGCCGACCGCCAGGCGATCCAGTGGATGATCGCCGATTCCGACATCGAGCTGCGCGCCGCCCGCCTGCTGGTCTATCAGGCCGCCGCGCGCGCCGATGCCGGGCACGACATCAAGGTCGACGCGTCGGCCTGCAAGGTCTACGGCACCGAGACCGCCGGCCGCGTCGTCGATCGCTGCATCCAGATCCTCGGCGGCATGGGCGTCGCGCAGGAGATGCCGCTGGAGCGCTGGTACCGCGAGCTGCGCATCAAGCGCATCGGCGAGGGCCCGTCGGAAGTCCACCGCATGGTGGTGGCCCGCGACCTGCTCGGTGGCCAGCGGCGGAGCGCCTGATTATGGCCCTCGATTTCACCGTCGATGCCGGCATCGCCACCATCACGCTGAACCGGCCGGAACGGCTGAACGCCATGGACGCCGAGCACTATCGCCTGCTCTCGGAAGCCTGGATGCGGGTGCGCGACGATCCGGAGATCCGCGTCGCCATCATCACCGGCGCCGGCGAGCGCTCTTTCTCGACGGGCGCCGACATCAAGAGCTTCCTCACCGCGCCCGCGGACTTGCCGGAGATGTGGCTGACACAGCGCGACCTCCTGCTCAACCGCGGCCTCGAAGTCTGGAAGCCGGTCATCGCCGCGGTCAACGGCTACTGCCTCGCCGGCGGCATGACCCTGCTGATGGCCACCGACATCCGCATCGCCGCCGAGCACGCCACCTTCAGCGTCGCCGAGGTCAAGCGCGGCATCGTCCCCGGCAATGGCGGCACCCAGCGCATCATGAAGCAGCTGCCCTACCCCATCGCCATGGAGCTGCTGCTCACCGGCGACATGATGGACGCGAAATCCGCGGCGCATTGGGGCCTGGTGAACAAGGTGGTGCCGGCCGCCGAGCTGATGCAGACCGCCCGCGACTACGCACGCCGCATCGCCGCCAACGCCCCGCTCGCCGTGCAGGCCGCCAAGGAACTGGCGGTGCGCAGCCTCGATGTCGACCTGCCCACGGGATTGCGCATGGAGGCGGTGATCAACCGCATGCTGCAATTCACCGAGGACGCCAAGGAGGGCCCCGCCGCCTTCGCCGAGAAGCGTCCGGCGAATTTCAGGGGCAGATAGCGCCGTGGACGCCTCCTCCGCGCTGCCGCTGCGCGGCGTCACCGTGATCGATCTCGGCCAGATCTATAACGGCCCCTATTGCACCTTCCTGCTCGCCATGGCCGGCGCGCGCGTCATCAAGATCGAGCCGCGCGGCGGCGAGCATCTGCGCCGGCGCAGCGTCGTCGGCGGCGCGGCGCTGCCATTCGCGATGCTCAACTCCAACAAGAGCTGCGTGACCCTCAACCTGAAGACGGCACGCGGGCGCGACCTCCTGCTGGACATGGTCGAGCGCGGCGACGTGCTGGTGGAGAATTTCGCGCCCGGCGCGATGGACCGGCTCGGCCTCGGCTACGACACGCTGCGCGCCCGCAACCCGCGCCTGATCTACGCGTCCGGCTCCGGCTATGGCCTGTCCGGCCCGAACCGCGACTACCCCGCCATGGATTTGACGGTGCAGGCGATGGCCGGGGTGATGAGCGTCACCGGCTTCCCCGACCGCCCGCCGGTGAAGGCCGGCCCGGCGCTCTGCGACTTCTTCGGCGGCGTGCATCTCTACGCCGCCCTCATCACCGCGCTCTACGAACGCGAGAAGACCGGCATCGGCCGCCTCGTCGAGGTCTCCATGCAGGAGGCGGTCTATGCCTCG
>JAFAYM010000155.1 GCA_019240395.1 Acidisphaera sp.
CGGCCCGAAGGCGGCACTCGAGATCATCGTCAGCGGCCGTCACGTGCCCGCCGAGGAGGCTGCCCGGCTCGGCGTCGTCGACGCGCTGCTGGAGGACGGCGTCGATCTGCCGGCGGCGGCGGTCGCCTATGCGCAAAGCATCGCCGAACGCCGGCCGCTGCCGCGCGTGCGCGACATGCCGGAAAAGCTGGCCGAGGCACGCGAGCAACCCGGCCTGTTCGAGGCGATGCGCAAATCGATCGCCCGGCGTGCCCGCAACCAGAAGGCGCCCTATCACTGCATCGCCGCTGTCGAGGCGGCCTGCACCCTGCCGTTCGATGAGGGCATGGCGCGCGAGCAGGCGCTGTTCGCCGAACTGGAAAACTCGGACGAGGCGCGGGCGCTGCGCTATGCGTTTTTTGCCGAGCGCGAGGCGGCGAAGATTCCCGACCTGCCGAAGGACACCAGGGCGCGCGAGGTGCGCAGCGCCGCGGTGATCGGCGCCGGCACGATGGGCGGCGGCATCGCCATGTGCCTCGCCGATGCCGGCATTCCCGTGAAGCTGCTGGAAGCGTCCGAGGCGGCGCTGGAGCGCGGCCTCGGGCGGATCCGCGCCAATTACGCGACCAGCGTGAAGCGCGGCAGCACGACGGAGGCGGAGGTCGAGCAACGCCTGTCGCGCATCGAGACGGTGACCGAATACGAGGCGATCGCCGAGTGCGACGTCGTGATCGAGGCGGTGTTCGAGGAGCTCGCCGTCAAGCAGGAGGTATTTGTCCGGCTCGATGCGGTGATGCGTCCGGGCGCGCTGCTGCTGACCAACACGTCGGGCATCGACATCGACGCAATCGGCACCGCCACCCGGCGGCCGCAGGACGTGGCCGGCGCGCATTTCTTCAGCCCGGCCAATGTCATGAAACTGCTGGAGGTGGTGAACGGTGCGCGCACGGCGCCGGAGGTGCTGTTCTCGACGATGCAGCTCGGCCGCCGGCTCGGCAAGGTGGCCGCGGTCGCCGGCAATTGCGACGGCTTCGTCGCCAACCGCTCGCGCGCGCCGCTGAGCACGGAGATGGTGATCCTGCTCGAGGAGGGCGCGCTGCCGGAGCAGGTGGACCGGGTGATGGTCGAATTCGGCTATCCCATGGGCCCGTTCGCCGTCGGCGACCTGGCCGGGCTCGACATCGGCTATGCCGGCCGCAAGCGGCGCGCCGCCGCCAACCCGAATGCGCGCGCCCTGCCGATCGCCGACGCACTGGTGGAGATGGGCCGTCACGGCCAGAAGACCGGCGCCGGCTGGTATCGCTATGAGCCGGGCGACCGCACGCCGCGCCCCGATCCCGAGGTGGCGCGCATCATCCGCGAGTTCGCAACGCAGCCGCGCGAGATCGGCGATACGGAGATCCTGCATCGCCTGCTGTTTGCCTCGGTGAACGAAGCCTGCTGCATCCTGCAGGAGGGGAAAGCCTATCGCGCCAGCGACATCGACGCGATGTGGCTGCACGGCTTCGGTTTCCCCCGCTACCACGGCGGGCTGATGTTCTGGGCCGACGGGATCGGCGCCCGAGCCGTCCACGACCAGATCGCCCGCTGGCACCAGCAATACGGGGAGCGCTGGGCGCCCTCTGCGCTGCTGCGTGACATCGCGGAGCGCGGGGCCTTGTTGCGCGAAGCCCGCCCCTGAGTATGTCGGTTCGGTTCTCAGCCAGCTCCGCCGCCAACCTCGCTGCATGGGTCGTGGTGGGCGCGCTCATCTGCGCAGCCGTAGCTATAGTGGCCGTGTTAGGACCCGCTGGCTTGTTCATCCTGGGTGGAGCAACTTGGCTCGTTTGTGTTTTGGCCGAACTCAATGAGGATGCGCCGGCCTGGGGCACGGCGGTATTCAAGGCGCGAATGGACAGGCGCGGATCGCCGGAACAGCGGGCAGCTATGGTGGCGGAGCGGCATGCCTTGACATCGCCGCTTCGCTTTTACCGCAGGTGCGGGATCGTGCTTGCTGTAATCGGCGCAGTCGGCTTCGCTTACCAAATCTGGCGGCCATAGAAGTGAGACTCAGGTGAAGATTTCCCGTCGCACCCTGCTCGCCGCCACTGCTGCGAGCGCGATCCCCAGCTTGGCCCGTGCCCAGAAGCCAACGATCCGCATCGGCGTGCTCAACGACCAGTCCGGCCCCTATCGCGACGATGGCGGCATGGTGTCGGTGCAATGCGCCCAGCTGGCGGCCGAGGAATTTGCCCCGCACGCCGATTTCGCCATCGAGGTGATCTCGGCGGACCACCAGAACAAGCCGGATGTCGGGGCCAGCATCGCCCGCCAGTGGTTCGACCGCGACGGCGTGGACATGATCGCCGACCTGCCGACCTCCTCGGTGGCGCTCGCCGTCGCCGCCATCGCCCATGAGCGCAACAAGGCGGTGGTCACCTCCGGCGCCGGAACCTCCGCCCTCACCGGCCCGCAATGCAGCCCGAACACGGTGCAGTGGACCTACGACACCTACATGCTGTCGCACTCCACCGCCGGCTCGGTGGTCAAGACCGGCGGGGACAGCTGGTTCTTCATCACCGCGGATTACACGTTCGGTCACCAGCTGCAGGAGGACGCGGCGCGCGTCGTCACCCAGGCGGGCGGCCGCGTGCTCGGCAACGTCGCCTATCCCTTCCCCGGCACCGCCGATTTCTCCTCGTTCCTGGTGCGCGGCCGGTCGAGCGGCGCCAAGGTCATCGGCCTCGCCAATGCCGGGGATGATGCGGCGAACTGCATCAAGCAGGGTGCGGAGTTCGGCCTCGGCAAGGCCGGCATCCGCGTCGCCGCGCTGCTGATCCAGCTGCGCGGTGTCAAGTCGATCGGTCTGCAGACCGCGCAGGGCCTGCTGCTGACCGAGAGCTACTACTGGGACCTCAACGATCGCACGCGCGCCTTCAATGCCCGCATCCTCAAGAAGAACCCCGCGCAATACCCCTCGATGACCCAGGCCGGCTGCTACGCCGCGACCACGCACTACCTGAAGGCGGTCGCCTCCCTCGGCGCGGCCGCGGCGAAGGCGGACGGCCGCGCCGTCGTGGACCGCATGAAGGCGCTCCCCTGCGATGACGACGTGTTCGGTCACTACCGCGTTCGCGAAGATGGCCGCGTGCTCAATCCCGCCTACCTCTTCCAGGTGAAGTCACCCGCCGAAAGCAAGAACGAGTGGGACATCTACAAGCTCGTCGCGAGCGTTCCCGGCGATCAGGCCTTCCGCCCGCTCGGCGAAGGCGGCTGCCCCTTCATCAAGGCGTGAGCGCGTGATCGACAAATTCGTCCGCTCGATGGCCGAGGCGATGGCGGGGATCGCCGACGGCTCGACTGTGCTGATCGCCGGCTTCGCCGATGTCGGCCAGCCCAATGCGTTGATCGAGGGGTTGGTCGAGCAGGGCGCGCGCGACCTCACCATCGTCATGAACAGCGGCGGGCGCGGCGGCACCGGCCTGCCGAAGCTGCTCGAGGCCGGGCGGGTGCGCAAGCTGATCTGCAGCTTCGTGCGCTCGGCGAGCGTGGCGGGGGAACTGGTCACCGCCGGGAAGGTCGAGCTGGAGGTCGTGCCGCAGGGCACGCTGGCCGAGCGCATCCGTGCCGCCGGTGCCGGCGTGCCGGCCTTCTACACGCCGACCGGCGCCGGCACCAAAATCGCGCGCGGCAAGGAGGTGCGCGAGATCGGCGGGCGCGAATGCATTCTCGAATACGCGCTGCCCGGCGACGTCGCCCTGGTCGAGGCGTGGCGCGCCGATCGCTGGGGCAACCTGGAGTTCCGCGCTGCCGGGCGCAGCTACAACCCCATCATGGCCGCGGCGGGCCGCCTGACCATCGTGCAGACGCAGCACGTGGCCGAGCTCGGCGAGATCGAACCGGAGGCCGTGGTGACGCCGGGCATCTTCGTGCACCGCGTTCTGCATGTGCCCTACGGCGACCCTGTCATGCCGGCCCCGGCAAAGAGCTGAGGAGGCTGCGATGTCCGAGAGCAGCGCGGCCGCGTACCAGCCACTCGGCCGGTCGGCGATGGCTGCGCGCGTCGCCCGCGACATTCCCGAGGGGTGGTACGTCAACCTCGGCATCGGCATCCCGACCCTGGTGTCCAACCATGTGCCGCTGTCGCGCGAAGTCGTGTTCCACTCCGAGAACGGCGTCATCGGCGTCGGACCGGCGCCGCCGCCCGAGGCGGTGAATCCCTGGCTGATCAACGCCAGCAGCCAGCACGTCACCCTGCGTCCGGGCGGCAGCTACATCCAGCACGCCGACAGCTTCGCGGTGGTGCGCGGCGGGCACCTCGATCTTTGCGTGCTCGGCGCCTACCAGGTCGCGGAGAACGGCGACCTCGCCAACTGGGCGCGGTCGGAGGACGACACCGGGCCGCAGATCGGCGGCGCCATGGACCTGGCGGTCGGCGCCAGGCGGGTCTGGGCGGTCATGGAGCACACGACGCGGGAGGGCAAGCCGCGGCTGGTGCATCGCTGCTCCTACCCGCTCACCGCCAAGGCTGCGGTCAGCCGCGTCTACACCAACCTCGCGGTGCTCGATGTCACGCCGGAGGGCTTCGTCGCGCGCGAGATGATCGCCGGACTGAGCCTGGCGGGGTTGCAGGCCCGCACCGGAGCGCCGGTCCGCTTCGAGAAGCAGGCATAGGGTGAGCGCGACCTCGACCTATCTCCCGGTTCGCGAGGCCTGGCTGGCGCAACGCCAGGAAGCGCCGCTCGAGCCCGGATTGCCGATCGTCGATCCGCACCATCACCTCTGGGACCGTCCGGGCTGGCGCTATCTGCTGCCCGAACTGCTGGACGATCTGAACACCGGCCACCGGATCACCGCCACCGTGTTCATCCAGTGCCGCGCGATGCTGCGCGCGCATGGCCCCGAGGCGATGCGCCCGGTCGGCGAGACCGAGTTCGTCAACGGCATCGCGGCGATGAGCGACAGCGGCGGCTACGGGCCGACCCGGGTCTGCGCCGGTATTCGGCCGTGCCGATCTGCGCCTCGGCGACCGGGTGATGCCGGTGCTGGAGGCCCACATCGCGGCCGGGGGCGGCCGGTTCCGCGGCATCCGCCACATCAGCACCTGGGACGCCGACGCCTCCCTGCTCACCCCCGGCTACCCCTCCATCCCCGGGCTGCTCGCCGATGACGGCTTCCGCGAGGGCTTCGCCTGCCTCGCCCCGCTCGGTCTCACCTTCGACGCCTGGCTGTTCCATCCGCAGATCGACGAGCTCGCCGCGCTGGCGCGACGCTTTCCCGACACCGCCATCGTGCTCGACCATGTCGGCGGCCCGCTCGGCACCGGCGCCTATGAGGGCCGGCGCGAGGCGCTGTTCCCGGCGTGGCGCGCCGCCATCCTCGGCCTTTCGGAGTGCCCGAACGTCTGCGTGAAGCTCGGCGGGCTGGGGATGCGGATCAACGGCTACGAGTTCCACCGGCAGCCGGACCCGCCCGCCTCGGAAACGCTGGCCGCGGCGTGACGCCCCTATATCGAGACCTGCATCGAGGCCTTCGGCGCCGATCGCTGCATGTTCGAGAGCAACTTCCCCGTGGACAAGGGCTCCTACAGCTACGGCGTCTGCTGGAACGCCTTCAAGCGGCTGGCCGGCGGCTGCAGCGACGCCGAGAAGAGCGCGCTGTTCAGCGGCACCGCGACTCGCTTCTATCGCCTGCCGGAACCGACCTAGACGGCACCCGAAATCCCGCCATAGACGCCGAGCACGCAGGTCACGGCGGCGACCGCGCACACCAGCCAGAGATACCAGCCGCGCAGGCGCACCGGCTCGGGCAGGGCGCGCACGGCGAGCGCGATCAGGAAACCCAGCACGAGCGGCAGCAGCAGCGCATTCATCACCTGCACGCCGACATTGAGCGACACCAGGTCCGGCCACACCGCGACCAGCAGCGCCCCCGCCACCACGCACAGCGCGTAGACGCCGTAGAACCAATGCGCCTCGAACGGCCGGTATTCCAGGGAACGGCGATAGCCGGACACCTCGCCGAGCCCCCAGGCCAGCGCCAGCGAGGAGACGATCGCGGCCACCATCGCGGCGCCCAGCACGCCGAGCCCGAACACCAGGTGGCCGACCTCCGTGCCGAGGAAGGGCGTCAGCGCCTCGCTCATCTCGCCGACGGTGCTCAGGCTGGCCTGCGGGTTCTTCGGGGCGATCGTCGCGGCGGTGGCGACCAGCACGGCCGCCATAACCAGCTGTGTCAGAAGCGCCCCGAGTGCAGTGTCCCAGCGCGCCGGCGCGAAGTGCTCGGGCCGCAGCCTTTTGTCGGCGATGGCGGATTGCTGGTAGAAGATCATCCACGGCATGATCACGGCGCCGATATTCGCCGCCACCAGATACAGGTAGCTGCGATCGGCGAAGGGAATCCGCACTGACTGCGCCATCATGCCGTGAACATCGGGATGCGCCGCCCAGGCGACGCCGAAGAAGGCCAGCTCGAACAGGCCGAGGATGATCGCCGCCCGCTCGACCCGCCGGTAGGAGCCGGTCACCACCACGACCAGCAGCGCCGCGGCGGCGATCGGCAGGCTGACCAGCCGCGACAGGCCATAGAGTTCGCCGACGCCGGCGACCCCCGAAAACTCGGTCAGCAGCGCGCCGAGCGTCGCCACCGCCAAGCCCGCCGCCGACAGCCAGGCCCAGCCCTTGCCGAAGGTCGCCAGGATCAGCTCGCCATGGCCGCGGCCGGTGAAGATGCCCAGCCGGACCGTCAGCTCCTGCACCATGTAGAGGATCGGCACGAGCACCAGCTGCAGCAGCAGCAGGCGATAGCCCCATTGCACGCCGCTCTGCCCGGCGGTGATGATGCTGCCGACGTCGGTGTCGGCGAGCATGACGACCAGGCCGGGGCCCAGCACCGCCAGGAAGCGCCGGGGCAGGAAGCCGATGGGACGCGGCGTCGACTGGCTCAAGGGGCACCCTCAGTTGCAAAGCGTTCGCAGTTGGTGCCGGTCTGCGCCGCCGCCGTCAAGAGACGCTTCAGTGATCGGCGCGCCGGGCGACGCATTGATTTGCGCGCCGGGGCGACGCATTGCTTTGGGCGCCGGCGACGCATTGCTTTGCGCGCCGGCTTGGCCGAGAAAGCGCCAAAGGTCCCCATGCCCGAACTCGTCCTGCACAACACCCTGACCCGGCGGCGCGAGACCTTCGTCCCGCAGGACCCCTCGCATGTGCGGATGTACGTGTGCGGACCGACGGTCTACGACCTGGCGCATCTCGGCAACGCCCGGCCCGTCGTGGTGTTCGACGTGCTGGCCCGGCTGCTGCGCCGGCTTTTTCCGCGCCTCACCTATGTCCGCAACATCACCGACGTCGACGACAAGATCAACGCGCGGGCGGCCGAGAGCGGCGAAGCGATCGGCGACATCACGCGGCGCACCACCGCGGATTTCCACGCCGACATGGCCGCGATCGGCGCGCTGCCGCCCGATATCGAGCCGCGCGCCACGGCGCATGTCGGCGAGATGATCGCGCTCATCGAGCGGCTGATCGCCGGCGGCCACGCCTACGCCGCCGAGGGGCATGTGCTGTTCGCGGTGGCGAGCTTCGCGCAGTACGGCCGCCTTTCCGGCCGCAGTCCGGACGAGCTGCTGGCCGGCGCGCGTGTCGAGGTGGCGCCCTACAAGCGCGATCCCGGCGATTTCGTGCTGTGGAAGCCCTCGACAGAAGAGCTGCCGGGCTGGGACAGCCCCTGGGGCCGCGGCCGCCCGGGCTGGCATATCGAGTGCAGCGCCATGTCGTGGCGCTATCTCGGCGAGACGTTCGACATCCATGGCGGCGGCAGCGACCTGCTGTTCCCGCACCACGAGAACGAGGCGGCGCAGAGCCTCTGCGCCTTTCCCGACAGCCGCTTCGCCCTGACCTGGCTGCATAACGGCATGCTCCTGGTGAACGGCGAGAAGATGTCCAAGAGCCTGGGCAACTTCGTGACCCTGCGCGACGTGCTGGCAGCCGGCGAGGGTGAAGCGGTGCGGCTGCTGCTGCTGAAGACGCATTATCGCAGCCCGCTCGATTTCAGCTGGGCGGCGCTGTCGGAAGCGCAGCGCGAGCTGGACCGGCTCTATCGCGGCGTGGAGGCGGCTCCCGATGCCGAAGCCGAGACGCCGGACGAGATGGTCGAAGCGCTCTGCGACGATCTGAACACGCCACGAGCGCTGGCGTATCTCTACGCGCTGGCCGCCGGGGCGAGAGCCGGCAATCACCGAACTGCCGGACGCCTGCGTGGAGCAGGGGCACTCCTGGGCCTGCTGCAGGCCGATCCTGCCCGACGCTTGCAGGAGATCGAGCAGCTGAATGCGCGCGGTGTGACCAGGGCCGACATTGAAGCGCTGATCGAACAGCGAACGAGTGCCCGCCTGACGCGCGATTTTGCCCGCGCCGACGCGATCCGCGCCGAGCTGGCGGGGCACGGCATCGTCCTGGAGGATGGTTCCGGCGGCACGACCTGGCGGCGCGGCTGAGAGGCGGGGCATGCAACGCATCGCCTGCGCGATCGTGCTGACGGCACTGGCGCTTCCCGCCGCCGCACAGATGCCGTCGCGCACGCCGGGGATGGCCGCCTCCGGACCGAGCGGC
>JAFAYM010000165.1 GCA_019240395.1 Acidisphaera sp.
CCGGGACCTGCGCCGCGCAACGCGGCGCGAAGCGGCAGCCCTGGGGTGGATCAAGCAGGTTCGGCGGCATGCCTTCGATCGTCTCGAGCTTCGCACCGCGCGGGCGGTCCAGCCGCGGCACCGAGCGCAGCAGGCCGGCGGTATACGGGTGCAGCGGCTTCGCGAACAGCGGCCGCGCACCCGCCTGCTCGCTCAGCTTCGCCGCGTACATGACGTTCACGCGGTCGGCGTAGCGCGCCACGATGCCGAGGTTGTGCGTGATGACCACCAGCGCCACACCGAGATCGCGCGACAGATCCTTCATGAGCTTCAGGATCTGCGCCTGGATGGTGACGTCGAGGGCGGTGGTGGGCTCGTCGGCGATGATGAGCTTGGGATTGCACGCCAGCGCGATCGCGATCATCACGCGCTGGCGCATGCCGCCGGAGAACTGGTGCGGATACTGGTCGAGCCGGCGCTCGGCGTCGGGAATGCCGACCCTCTTCAGCAGCTCGACGGCGCGGCTGCGCGCGGCCTCCCCGGTCATGCCGAGATGAAGCTGCAGCGGCTCGACGATCTGGAATCCGACGGTGAGCACCGGATTGAGCGAGGTCATCGGCTCCTGGAAGATCATCGCCATGTCGCGGCCGCGATGCGCCCGCCAGGCCTCGCGCGGCCGCCCCGTCAGCTCGTCGCCGAGCAGGCGGATGCGTCGGGCCGAGAGAGTGAGCGCCGGGGGCAGCAGGCCCATCACCGCCAGCGCGAGCAGGCTTTTGCCGCTGCCGGACTCGCCGACGATGCCCAGCACCTCGCCCGGCTGCACGGCGAAGCTGATATCGTGCAGCAGCGGCGCCGCGGCCAGGCGCACCGTCAGGCCTGCGACCTCTAGCAAGCAAGGTGAGGGGCTCTGCCCCTCAACCCCGCTGGGGTCCGTCGACCCCAGACCCCATTACTTCGGGTCACTCTTCAGAGCTTCATGCGGGGATCGAGCACATCGCGCAGCCCGTCACCCAGCAGATTCAGCCCGAGCACCACGAGAACGATCGCCAGGCCGGGGAAGATCATCACCCACGGCGCCGTGGTCATGAAATCGCGCCCGCCCGCGATGATGTTGCCGAAGGTCGGCGTCGGCGGCGGCGGGCCGACGCCGATATAGGACAGCACCGCCTCCGCCAGGATGGCGATCGCGAAGACGTAGCTCAGCCGCACGATCAGCGGCGCCAGCGCGTTGATCAGCACGTGGCCGAACAGCAGGCGCAGGTCGCTCGCGCCGAGCGCCCGACCGGCCTCGACATACTCCATCTCGCGGACCACCAGCACCGAGCCGCGGACGATGCGCGCGGTGTGCGGCGCGGTCGCGACGCTGAGCGCGATGACGACGTTGGCGACCGAGGCACCGAGCACCGCGGAGACGACGATCGCCAGCAGGATGGCGGGAAACGCCATCAGCGCGTCCATCAGGCGCATCAGCGGATTGTCGAGGCGGCGGAAATACCCGGCCAGCGCGCCGATCGCGGTGCCGATCAACCCGGTCGCCATCACCACCAGCAGCCCGATCTCCAGCGAGACGCGGCCTCCATAGATGACACGCGACAGCAGGTCGCGGCCGAAATGGTCGGTGCCGAACCAGTGGGCGGCGCCGGGCGGGGCGAGTCGGTCGTGGAAATTGCTGCGCAGCGGATCATACGGCGCGAGCAGCGGCGCCAGGATCGCGGCCAGCGCCACCGCCAGCACCAGCGTCGCGCCAACGACGAAGGAGCGGTTCTGCCGCAGCCGGCGCAGGAACGGCCGCAGCAATCCTGCCCTACTCAAGGCGCACGCGCGGATCGACGACGGCGTACAGTATGTCCACCGCCAGATTGACGAGCAGATAGATCAGGGCAAGGAACAGCAGTCCGCCCTGGATCACCGGAAAGTCGCGGCTGAGGATGGCGCCGATCACCAGCCTGCCGACCCCGGGCAGCGAAAAAACCTGCTCCACCACCACCGCGCCGCCGAGCAGCCCGCCGGCGATGATGCCGATCACCGTCAGGATCGGCACCAAGGCGTTCGGCAGGCCGTGCCGCGTCACCACCACGCTCCAGGGCAGGCCCTTGGCGTCGGCAGTGCGGATGAAATCCTGGTGCAGCACTTCCAGCATGGCCGAGCGCGTCATGCGGGCGATGAAGCCGACCTGCACCGCCGCCAGGGTGAAGGCCGGGAGGGCGATGCTGTGCCACCAGCCGGAAAGACTTTCGCTCAACGGCACGTAGCCGCTCGCCGGAAACCAGCCGAGTCCGACGGCGAAAACGAAGATGAGCACGAGGCCGAGCCAGAAATCCGGCACCGACAAGCCGAGCAGCGCCAGCACCATCAGCGACTGGTCGGCCCAGCTGCGGTGGCGCATCGCCGCCAGCAGCCCGGCGAGCACGCCGAGCAGCACCGCGAACACCAGGGCCAGGCCGGTGAGCGACAGGGTGACGGGCAGCCGTTCGAGAATGGCGGGGCCAACGCCTCGGTTGAGCAGGATCGATTGGCCGAGATCGCCATGCAGGATGCGGCCATACCAGGCGAGCATCTGCAGATAGAAGGGCTGATCGAGGCCGAGCTGGTGACGGATGCGGGCGAGCTGCTCGGGGGTGGCGCTGGCGTCCAGGAACACCGCCGCCGGATCGCCCGGCACCAGCCAGATCACCCCGAATGCGATCAGCGACACCAGCGCCAGCACCGGCACCGCGCTCAGCAGGCGCCGCAGGATGAAGCGCCGCACGCAGTTGGCTTTCCGTTCAGCCCTCCAGCCACACCCCCCAGAGCCTGGGAATGCGGTAGGGGACGAAGTTCTGCAGCTTCGCGCCGGCAACCTGGAACAGGCCGTAATTGCCGAGCTGCATGGCGACAGCGTTCTCGTACATGTGGGTCTGGAAGCGGGCGAAGATGTCCTTGCGCTTGCCCTGGTCCATCTCGCCGGTGTAGCCGGCGAAGAGCTGGTCGATCGTCGGGTCGTCCTTCTGCTGCGACACGCCGTTCGCCCAGACGCTCATCACCGTGGCCGGCCCCTCATACGGTTCGATGCCGAAGCCGTGCGCCCAGAAATGCCAGCCGGTCGGGGTGAAGCCGATCTTCGACACGGTCGGCCAGTCCGCCACCTTCAGCTCGACCTTCACGCCGACCCGGCCGAGCTGCTCCTTGATGTCGGTGGCGGTGTCCATGTCCTCGCGCGTGTTGTCCGTCATGAAGGTGAGCGTCTCGCCCTTGTAGCTGGATTTCCCCAGCAGCTCTTTCGCCTTCGCCGGATCGGCGATGTTGTAGAGATCGAGCCCGGCCTTGCTGTAATAGGGCGAGTTGCCGAACACCCAGCCGCCGTTCAGCTCGTGGATGTCGGGAAAGGCGATCGACATGATCTCGTCCATGTCGAGGGCGGCGGCGACGGCGCGGCGGAAATTCACGTCGTCGCACGGCGCCTGCGCGTGGTTGAATTTCGCCACCTGCAGATAGAAGGGCAGCACTTTGTGCACGGCGAAGGCGGCCTGCCCTTGCAGCTGCTTGGCGGTCGGGCCGTCCACCGTCTCGACGATCTGCACCTGTCCGGTCTGCAGCGCCGCCAAACGCGACCCGGCCTCCGGCATGAAGCGGAACACCGCCGTGTCGATGAACACTTCCTTGCGCCCGGCGAAGCCGTCGCGCTTGCGGTAGTTCGGATTCGCCGTGTAGTCGTCGAACCGCGCCAGGGTGACGTGGCTGTCCGGCGCGTATTCCACGAACTTGAACGGGCCGGTGCCGATGAACTTGAACTCCGCTGCCGGCTTGCTCGCCTCCTCCGCCGGATAGATGGCGATCGGCGCGCGCGGCGAGGAGAGATTGTCGATGAAGGTGGACTGCACGCGGCTGAGCTTGACCGTCACCTCGAGCGGGCCGGTCGCCTGCACGCTGTCGACGGCGTTGAGCAGATTGGCCGAGGCGCCGAGCTTGCGGTAGCGCTCGATCGAGGCGACCACGTCGGCCGATCCCATCGTGCCGCCGTTGTGGAACCGGACGCCGGGGCGCAGCGCGAAGACATAGCCGAGCCCGTCAGCCGAGATCGTCACGCCCTGCGCCAAGTCGGGCACCGGAGCGCCGTTCTCATCGCGGGCGTAGAGCGTCTCGTAGAGGTGCAGGGTGATGTCGCGCGCGGCGGAGGCGGAGGTCAGCTGCGCGTCGATCGAGGGCGGCGCCTGGTTGATCGCCACGGTGACGGTGCCGCCGCGTCGCGGCTGGGCGGCGAGCGGCAGGGGCGCGAGGGCGGCGGTCAGCCCCGCCGTGCCGGCCTTCAGTACTCCGCGGCGCGTCCAGCCAGCCATAACCACCCTCCTCAGCGCACCAGATATTTCGCGATCACCTCGTCGTTCGGCTCCACGCCGAGACCTGGACCCTCGGGCAGGTGGGCGTAGCCGTCGCGGATCGTCACCGGCTGCTTCGCCAGACGCTGCGAAATCTCGCTCGGCTCGACGCAGTATTCCATGACCAGCGCGTTCTCGATGGCGCAGAGGAAGTGCAGCGAGGCCGCGGTGTTGATGTCGGTGGTGAAATTGTGGTTGCACACCTTGCGGCCGCGCCGCTGCGCATAGGCGGCGATGCGCATCGCCTGGGTGAAGCCGCAGCGCGTCAGATCGATCTGCACGATGTCGATGCCTCCCTCGTCGATCAGCCGCTCGAAGCCGACCACGGTGCATTCCTGCTCGCCGGCGGCGATGTGCTGCAGGCAGCTCCGGGACACCTTGCCGTAGCCGGCGTAGTCGTCCGGGTGCAGCGGCTCCTCGATCCAGAACAGCCGATAGGGCTCGAACAGCCGGGCGCGGCGGATCGTCGTCTTGGCGTCCCAGGCGAGACCGACATCGAGCATGAAATCATTGTCGTCGCCGATCGCCCGGCGGATCGCCTCGACATAGCGCAGATCCATCGCCTCGTCGCGGCCGAACGGCTCCCAGCCGAACTTCACGCCGGTATGCCCGGTGTCGATCGCCTGCCGTGCCCGCGCCACCGTGTCTTCGACGCTGAACTGGAACATGTTGGAGGAATAGACGCGCATCCTGTCGCGCAGCGCGCCGCCGAGCAGCTCGACGACCGGCTTGCCCAGAGCCTTGCCCTTGATGTCCCACAGCGCGATGTCGACCCCGGCCATCGCCTGAATGGCGGCGCCGCTGCGGCCGTAATACAGCGTGGAGGCGTACATTTTGTTCCACAGCCGCGCCGTCGCCAGCGGGTCCTCGCCGAGCAGGATGGCGCGCAGCCCGTTCACCTGGGTATGGGAGTAGCCGGCCTCGATGACGGCGCGGGCGACTGCAGGGCAGCCGTCCACCTCGCCCCAGCCGGTGATCCCGGCATCGGTGCTGACCTTGACCAGCAGCGCGTCCTGCGAGCTGTCGGTGCGCTGCTGGATTTCCGGCAGGCGGAGATAGATCGCCTCGACATCGGTTATTTTCACCGGCGCCTGCTCCCTCGGCCGATCCCGCCCGGAGCCTGTGCGATGGCCTGGGAACTGTCAATCAAGCCGGGCGCGGGCACCGACGGTTTTGACAATAGCGGCGCGATCGGCTGGTATCGGGCCGGTTCGATCCGAGCGCAGAGGTGCAGCATGTGGAAAGCCATTGTTGCCGCCATCCTGGTGCTGATGGCCCGCGGTGCCGTGGCCGCAAACTTCTCGTACGACGGCAAGACCTACCAGTACGAGGCGATGCCGTTCTTCGAGAATTGCGGCGACGCCTCGCTGCAGAAGGCGCAGCACGACGGCATAACCTTGGGCATCTCGCCATCACCGCCCTATTCATCGATCGACCCGAACACCCAGGCGGCGAGCGGCATCGACGTCGACATCAACAACGCCGTGCTCGGCTGGCTCGGCATCACCAAGGTGCATTACGAGGTGATGCCGTTCGGCCAGCTGATTTCCGCCATGCTGGCGCACCGCGTCGACCTGATCGCGGCGAATATCCACTACACGCCGGACCGCGTGAAGGTGATCGCCTTCACCTCGCCCGGCTGGTGGTACGGCCCGGCGATCGTGGTGCAGCGCGGCAACCCGCAGCACCTCACCTCCTTCGACGGGCTGAAGGGCAAGCAGGTCGGCGCCATCGCCGGCTCGGCTGCCGACGAATATCTGCGCAAGGTCGGCGCCGATGTCACGCCGTTCCAGACGGATGCCGAGGAGTTCGCGGCGATCTCCACCGGGCGCGTGCCGGCGATCGTCGAGGACGATGTCAAGGTGATCAGCTACCTGCAGGCAAATGCCGGGGCGGCGATCGAGATCGTGCCGAACGTGAGCGTGCCGGATGAGCTGATCTTCGGCTACGGCTATGGCTATGCCCGCTACGCCACGCGCAAGGAGGATTGCTCGCTGCGCGCCGCCTACAGCCAGGGTCTCGCCGAAAGCCGCGACAACGGCGCGGTCTCGGCGATCCTCAAGCATTACGGCCTGTCCAACCGCAATCTGTTCTTCTTCCCCGTGCAGTAGCCCGCTCGCGCCGACGCCGTGAATCTGCTCGATCTCGGCGTCGTCCACGATTACGGGTTCGTCTTCCTGCGGGGCTTGGGCATCACCACGCTGCTCACCGGCATCGTCATCGTGCTCGCCGGCACGCTGGCGATTCCGATCGCTCTGGCGCGGCTGGCCGGCGCGCGGGCGATACGCTGGCCGGCGGATTTCCTCGTCGAGTTCATCCGCGCGACGCCGCTGATCCTGCAGCTGATCTACATCTACTACGTGCTGCCCAGCGCCGGGGTGCGGCTCAACCCCTTCACCGCCGCCGTGCTCGGCCTGACCCTGAACTATTCCGCGTATATGAGCGAGGTCTATCGCAGCGGCATCCAGGCGGTGCCGCGCGGCCAGCGCGAGGCCGCGCTCAGCCTCGGTCTGCGCGGCTATCCCATCTTCATGAAGATCATCCTGCCGCAGGCGGTGCGCATCGTGCTGCCCGCGCTCGGCAATTACCTGATCGCGCTGTTCAAGGACACGGCGCTGGCCTCGGTCGTGACGGTGCAGGAGCTGATGTTCAGCGGCCAGATCATCGCCGCGCGCAACTACCAGTATTTCACGGTCTACACCGTCACCGCCATCCTGTATTTCGCCGTCGGCTATCCCTCGGCGCTGATGGTGCGCGGCCTCGACCGCCAGCGGCGACCGGCCTGAAGGGTCGCCGTGAGGATCGCCACCTTCAACGTCAACGGCGTCAACGGCCGCCTTCCCGTGCTGCTGCGCTGGCTCGCCGAGACCGCGCCCGACGTCGCCTGCCTGCAGGAGCTGAAGGCGCCGGACGACAAATTCCCGCACGCGGCACTTCGCGAGGCCGGCTACGGCGCGCTCTGGCATGGCCAGAAAAGCTGGAACGGTGTCGCCATCCTGGCGCGCGGCGCCGAGCCGGTGGAGACGCGGCGCGGCCTGCCGGGCGGGCGGGACGATCCGCAGAGCCGCTATATCGAGGCGGCGGTCAACGGCGTGCTGATCGGCTGCCTCTATCTGCCCAACGGCAATCCCGCGCCCGGACCGAAATTCGACTACAAGCTGGCCTGGTTCGAGCGGCTGGCGGCGCACGCGGCGGGGCTGCTGGCCACCGGCATGCCGGTCGTGCTCGCCGGCGACTTCAACGTCATGCCGACCGACCTCGACGTCTACAAGCCAGAGCGCTGGGTGGACGACGCGCTGTTCCGCCCCGAGGTGCGCGAGGCCTTCCGGCGGCTGGTCGCGCCGGGCTGGACCGATGCGCTACGCAAGCTGCATCCCGGCGAGCGCATCTACACGTTCTGGGATTATTTCCGCAACGCCTGGGTCCGCGACGCCGGGTTGCGCATCGACCATCTGCTGCTCAGCCCGGCGATCGCCGACCGCCTCGTCGCGGCCGGCGTCGATCGCGCCGTGCGCGGCTGGGAGCGCGCCAGCGACCATGCCCCGACCTGGATCGAGCTCGCCGCGCCCGACGCCGGCAAGCCGCGGCGGCCGAGAGCACGAGGAAGGCCCTGAAATGCAAGCCACGGATGCCTTTGATCTCGAGCGTTTCGTGACGGCGCAGGCGCCGGTCTTCGCCGCGGTGCTCGAGGAGCTGAGGGCGGGCCGCAAGCGGAGCCACTGGATGTGGTTTGTCTTTCCGCAGCTGCGCGGCCTCGGGTCTTCGAGCACGGCCTCGTTCTACGGCATCGCCTCGCTCGACGAGGCGCGTGCGTATCTCGCCCATCCCGTGCTCGGGCCGAGATTGGTGGTCTGCACGCAAAGCGTCCTGGCGATCGAGGGCAGGTCGCTGCACGACATCTTCGGCTCGCCTGACGACATGAAGTTCGCTTCGTCGATGACCCTGTTCGCGTGCGCGTCGGACGACAGGGAAAGCGTTTTCAGGCAGGCGATCGACCGATGCTGCGGCGGGCGCATGGACCAGCGGACGCTGACGCTGCTTGGAGCGCAATCGCCCTGAGAGCCCGCGGCGCGCTCGGTGCGGGCGCTTGACAGGCCGCAGAGGCGCCAGCACGATTTCCGGTGCCTGATCGGCTGCGCCGTGCTCGCCGTCCTGCGCCCGAGCCGTCCCGGAGGAGCGACCATGCGCCTGTTCTCCGCCACCCTGGCCACCGAGACCAACACCTTCTCGCCGCTGCCGACCAGCCTCGATGCGTATCGCGAAAGCGTCTTCCTGCGTCCCGGAGAGCATCCGGACGAGCATCCGCTGATGTGCACGGCGCCGCTCTGGGTGGCGCGCCGGCGGGCCGCCACCGAGAATTTCTCGCTCATCGAGGGAAGCTGCTTCGCCGCCAGTCCGGCCGGCACCACCAACCGCGCCGACTACGAGTTCATGCGCGACGAGATTCTCGGCCAGCTTCGCGCGGCGCTGCCGCTCGACGGCGTGCTGCTCGGCCTGCACGGAGCGATGGTGGCGCACGGCTACGACGACGTGGAGGGCGACATCATCGCCGGCGTGCGCGACATCGTCGGCCCCGGCTGCGTCATCGGCGTCGAGCTCGATCCGCACTGCCACCTGACGGTGCAGCGGGTGCGGCTGTCCGATGTCGTCATCCTCTACAAGGAGTTTCCGCACACCGACGTCGTCGAACGCGCCGAGGAAGTGCTGGACATCGTGCTGCGCACCATCCGCGGCGAGATCCGCCCGGTGATGTCGCTCTACGACTGCCGGCAGATCGGCAGCTATCCCACGACCTTGCCGCTGATGCGCAGCTTCGTCGACAAGGTCAAGGCCATGGAGGGCCATGACGGCATCCTGTCGCTCTCCATCGGCCACTGCTTCCCCTATGCCGACGTGCCGGAGCTCGGCGGGCGCATCCTGGCCGTGGCGGATGGCGACAAGGCGCGCGCCGATGCCGCGGCGACGGCGCTCGGCGAGGAGTTCGTCGCCCTGCGCGGCCGCGGCGCGCCGCCCTATCTCGACGTCGACGCGGCGATCACCGCGGCGCTCGCCGGCAATGCGACGCCCGTCGTCATGGCCGATCCCGCGGACAATGCCGGCGGCGGCGCGCCCTCGGACAACACCACCATCCTGCGCCGGCTCATCGAGCGGCGCGTCGAGGCGGCGTGCCTCGGGCCGGTCTGGGACCCGATCGCCGTGCGTCTCTGCTTCGACGCCGGCCTGGGCGCCAGCTTTCCGCTGCGCTTCGGCGGCAAGACCGGGCCGGCCTCCGGGCCGCCGATCGACGCCGAGGTGACGGTGACCGGCCTGGCGCGCGCGTGCTGGCAGAGCTTCGGACCGACGCAGGTGCCCCTCGGCGATTGCGCGGCGGTGCGCGTCGGCGGACTGGACATCGTGCTGATCACCAAGCGCACCCAGGCGCTCGGGCTCGAGCTGTTCCGCAATCTCGGCATCGAGCCGACCGAACGGAAGATCGTCGTGGTGAAATCGACCAACCACTTCATGGCGGCGTACGGCCCGATTGCCGGGCAGGTGATCTATGTCGATGCCGACGGGCCGCTCAACCGCGACTATCGCCGTATCCCCTATACCAGGGTGAACCGGCCGATCTGGCCGCTGGACGAGACGGCGCCGCCCGGCCTGATCCTCTGACGAAGGCCGTTGCACGCCCGGGCGGCGGGGGTGTTACATGGTGGGAGGCCCGCGGTCCTGACGCTGTCGTCACCGCGCCGGCACCATCGGCCAGCGAAATCGGAGAGCAGCGCGCATGAAAACGTCCCGACGCAGCATCGTTCGTGCCGGCCTCGCCGCCGGAGCCATGGCGGGTCTCCCGCGTATCGCCCGAGCGCAGCCGGCGACGTCGGCGAGAACCCTGCGCGCCGTCATGCAGGCCGATCTGCGCGTCTTCGATCCGATCTGGACCACCGCCAACATCACCGGCTATCACGGCGCACTGATCTACGACATGCTGTTCGGCATCGACGCCGATTTCAAGCCGCAGCCGCAGATGGTCGGCAAGTACAGCCTGAGCGACGACAAGAAGCTCTACACGATGGAGCTGCGCGACGGCCTCGGCTGGCACGACGGCACGCCGGTGGTCGCCGCCGATTGCGTCGCCTCGCTGCGCCGCTGGGGTTCGGTGGACAGCGGCGGCCAGGCGATGATGGAGCGGGTGAGCGACATCTCCGCGAAAGACGAAAAAACCTTCGTCATCGCCTTGAAGGAGCCGTTCGGCCTGTTGCTGGACGAGCTCGCCAAGCCGGTGACACGCTGCTGCTACATGATGCGCCGGAAGGACGCGGAAAGACCGGCGACGGAGCAGGTCAGCGCGAATATCGGCTCCGGCCCGTTCACCTTCAACCAGGCGGAAGCCAAGCCGGGGGCGCAATTCGTCTACGACAAGAACCTCCGCTACGTGCCACGGCAGGAACCGCCCTCCGGCCTCGCCGGCGGCAAGATGGTCAAGCTCGACCGTGTGGTGTGGGAGAATATCGGCGACGAGCAGACCGCGATGGCGGCGCTGCAATCCGGCGAGATCGATTTTTACGAAACCCCGCCGATCGACCTGATCGGGCAGCTCGAGTCCGACCCCGCCATCAAGGTCGACGTGCTGAACAAGACAGGCAACATCTGCATCCTGCGCATGAACTGGCTGCACAAGCCGTTCAGCGACGTCCACGCGCGCCAGGCGCTGCTCTATCTCGTCGATCAGAACGCCTTCATGAAGGCGTCCTTCGGCAATCCGAAATACTACCGCACGGTGCCGTCGATCTTCGGCAACGACACGCCGATGAGCAACGACGAGAACACCGACTGGTTCCGTCACGGCGTCGATCTCGACCGCGCGCGGGACCTGTTCAAGCAGGCGGGCTATGCCGGCGAGCAGGTGATCGTCCTGCAGGCCACCAACTTCGCTTATATGAGCAACTCCGAGCAGCTGATCGCCGGCCAGCTCAAGAAGATCGGCGTCAATGCCGAACTGGCGCCGAGCGATTGGGGCGGCGTCGTCACCAGGCGCGCCAACCAGGGCCCCGACGACAAGGGCGGGTGGGATATCTTCGTCACCGCCGACAGCGACTATTCGCACAGCGATCCGATCGGCGTCTCCTCGCTGTCGATGGCCGGCATGAACTCCTGGTACGGCTGGCCGTCGGACGATGCCTATGAGGCGCTGCGCCGCAAATGGGCTGACGCCGACACGCTGGATGAGCGCAAGGCGATCGCTCGGCAGATGCAGGGCCTGGCGTGGAATTCCGTCGGCACCGTGCTGCTTGGGCAATGGCTGGCCCCCGCCGCCTATCGCACCAACGTCAGGGGCGTCATCGGCATTCCCGAAATCATTCCGTTCTGGAATATCGAGAAGAGCTGAGCCCGGGGGATGGGCGCCTACATCGCACGGCGCCTCGTCTCGACGGTCCTGGTGATGGCGATCGTCGGCCTGTTCGTCTTTCTGCTGCTGCATGTCGCTCCCGGCGATCCCGCCGCCATCATCGCCGGCGACAACGCCACTCCGGCCAACATCGCGGCGATCCGCCAGCGCCTCGGGCTGCAGGACCCGCTCGCCGTGCAGTTCATGCACTGGACCTGGCGGCTGCTGCATGGCGATCTCGGGATTTCGATCTTTTCCGACGTGCCGGTGATGCGGCTGATCGGCCAGCGCCTGGAGCCGACGGTCTCGCTCACCCTGGTCACCATCGTCTATTCCGTGCTGATCGCCGTTGCCGCGGGTGTCGTCTCGGCCTGGCGGGCTGGCGGGATCGTCGACCGGTTCACCATGGGCGTGGCCACGCTCGGCTTCTCGGTTCCGGTCTTCGTGCTGGGCTACGCGCTGATCTACTATTTCGCCATCCGGCTGCGCTGGCTGCCGGTGCAGGGCTACGTGCCGATCGCGCGCGGCGTCTGGCCGTGGTTCGTCCACCTGATCCTGCCGTCCTTCGCCCTCGGGCTCGCCTACGTGGCGCTGATCGCGCGCATCACGCGGGCCAGCATGCTGGAGGTGCTCGCCGAGGATTTCATGCGCACCGCCCGGGCCAAGGGCGCCTCGACGGGCGCCATGCTGCTGCGCCACGCGCTGAAGAACGCCGGCGTGCCGATCGTCACGGTGATCGGCATCGGCGTCGCCCTGCTGATCAGCGGGGTCGTGATCACCGAGACGGTGTTCAACATCCCCGGCGTCGGCCGGCTGATCGTCGATGCCATCAGCAACCGCGACTATCCCATCATCCAGGGCGTGATGATCGTGTTTTCCGGGGTGTACGTGCTGATCAACCTGGCGGTCGATCTGGTCTATACGGTGATCGATCCACGTATCCGCTACTGATCGGCGCGGGTCGACGGCACCGCGCCCACCGAAGGAGAACGACATGACGTGCAAGCCGCTGCAGGTCCGGCGCCGACAGCTGCTCTGGCTGACCGCCGCCCCGCTCCTTGCAGCACCGGCCGCCACCACGGCGGCCGAGGAGAGCGCCCTCTACATCGGGATCAGCGGCGCCTATACCGGCGCTGACGCGGCGAACTCAACGGCGACGCGCAACGGCGCGATGATGGCCATCCGCGAGGCCAATGAACGCGGTGGCATCGCCGGGCACCGCATCGAGACGGTGCTGCTGAACGAGGCAACCGCCACCGCCGGCCAGTACGATCCCGCGCAGAGTGCCGACAACGCCCGAAAATTCGTCGCCGATCCGCGCATCGTCGCGCTGGTCGGACCGGACCACAGCGGCGCCGGCAAGGCGATGGCGCCGATCCTGAGCCAGGGCGATCTGGCGACAGTGACGCCTGATACGACCAGCCCGGACATCACCTCGCCCAAATTCGCCGCTGAATTCCGGCCGGCCGGCAAGCCGATCTATTTCCGTACTCTGACCACCGACGAATACCGCGGTCCCGGAATGGCCCGCTTCTTCGCCAAGACGCTCGGCGCCAGGACCGTCTACATCCTCGACGATTCCGGCAGCTACGGGGTCGGCCTCGCGGACGCATTTGCCGCTGGTGCGCATGCGGCAGGGATGGAGGTGACCGGCCGCGATTCACTCGATGCGAAACAGCCCGACTACATGGCCGCCCTGACCAAGATCAAGGCCCTCAACCCTCAGGCACTCTTCTACGGGGGTGATCTTCAGGCCGGGGTGAAAGTGGCGAAGCAGTCCTACGAAGTCGTTCCGAAGATCATCAAGGGCGGTGGCGGCGGCCTGTATGGCGGCGGCTTAACCCATCAGGTCGGCTTCCCGGCTGCCGAGGGCTGGTTCGTGGCAGTCACCGCGCCCCATCTTCAAGGCGAGAGGATGACGTCCTGGCAGGGGCGCTACATGAAGATGTGGGGCGCGCCGGCGAGTGACTACTCGGTCACGGCTTATGACGCTGCGGCAGTCATCCTGGATGCGATCGGGCGCGTGGCGGCGAGCGGCAGGCCGGTCGATCGCCATGCCGTACGCGATGCCATCCAGACGACCGACCTGGACAGCCTGCAAGGCCCGATCCGCTTCGATGCAAATGGCGACATCACCGATCGTGTCATCAGCATCTTTCAGGTCCGGCATGACCCTGCCTATCCGGACAACGATGCGTCGCGCCAGTTCGCCTATGTCGGCAGCGCCCCGCAATCCTAGCAACGTTCCGGCGATACTCCTGCAGGGGGAACCGGGGTCCCTGGACGGCCGGGCTCTCCGCTCCCGCCGCGGCCTGCGCCGCTTCGTGCGGCGCCATCCCACGATCTGTCTGGGCGCCGGCATCATCGCCGTGATGATCGGGCTGGCGCTGGCGGCCCCGCTGTTCGCCGGCGACGCGCTGAGCATGGACCCGAGCCGCCGGCTGCAGGCGCCGTCCGCGGCGCTGTGGTTCGGCACCGACAATCTCGGCCGCGACGTCTTCGCGCGCACCGTGTTCGGCGCCCGGGTGTCGCTGCTGGTCGGCTTCAGCGTGGCGATCGGCGCTGTGCTCGGCGGCCTGATCATCGGCCTGGTCGCCGGCTACTCCCGCCGCTTCGACGGCGCGGTGATGCGGGTGATGGACGGGCTGATGGCGATGCCGTCGATCCTGCTGGCGATCGCGCTGGTGTCGCTCACCCATGGCGGCGTCGGCGTCGTCATCGTCGCCATCGTGGTGCCGGAAGTGCCGCGGGCGGTGCGGCTGGTGCGTTCGGTGGTGCTGGGCGCGCGCGAGCAGCCCTATGTCGAGGCGGCGGTCGCCGGCGGCGCGCGCACCGGCACGATCCTGGTTCGCCACATCCTGCCGAGCACCATCGCGCCGCTGGTGGTGCAGGCGACCTATGTCTGCGCCAACGCCATCCTGACCGAGGCCGGGCTGAGCTTTCTCGGCGCCGGCATCCCGCCGGAAATCCCGAGCTGGGGCAACATGATCTCCAGTTCCCGGCTGTTCCTGGGAATCGCCCCCTGGACGGTTTTCGCCCCGGGCATCTGCCTCACCGTCGTGGTGCTGGCAGTCAACCTGCTGGGCGACGGCATGCGCGACCTGCTCGATCCGCGCCTCGCCCGGAAATTCTGATGGGGCCGCTCCTGGATGTCGAGGATCTGCGCACGCATTTCTTCGCCGAGGACGGCGTCACCCGCGCGGTGGACGGCGTCAGCTTCGCCATCGGAGGCGGCGAGACGCTGGGCATCGTCGGCGAATCCGGCTGCGGCAAGAGCGTCACCGCGCTCTCCATCCTGCGGCTGCTGCCGCGGCGCACCGGGCGCATCGTCGGCGGCGCGGTGCGCTTCGAGGGACGCGATCTGCGGCGCCTGACGGAGCGGGAGATGCGTGCGATCCGCGGCAATCGCATCGCCATAATCTTCCAGGAGCCGATGACCAGCCTCAGCCCGGTACACAGCGTCGGCGAGCAGATCGCCGAAGCGGTGCGCCTGCACCAGCGCGTCAGCCGCCGGGCAGCGCGCGCCCGCGCCGGCGAGACGCTGCGCGAGGTGCACATCGCCGATGCCGAGCAGCGGCTCGACGACTATCCCCACCAGTTCTCCGGCGGCATGCGCCAGCGCGCCATGATCGCCATGGCGCTCGCCTGCTCGCCCAGGCTGCTGATCGCCGATGAGCCGACCACCGCGCTCGACGTCACCATCCAGGCGCAGATCCTGCGGCTGATGCTCGAATTGAAGGAGCGCATCGGTGCCGCGGTGCTGCTGATCACCCACGATCTCGGCGTCGTCGCGCAGACCTGCCAGCGTGTCATCGTCATGTATGCCGGACGGACGGTGGAGGAGGCGCCGGTGCTCGAGCTGTTCGACCACCCCGCGCATCCCTATACGCGCGGCCTGCTGGCTTCCGTGCCGCGCCGCGCCGCGGCACGGCGCCGCCGACTGCCGGAGATTCCCGGCATCGTGCCGTCGTTGCGCGAGCCGCTCGTCGGCTGCCCCTTCGCGCCGCGCTGTCCCTTCGTCATCGACCGCTGCCGCAGCGAGACGCCGCCGATGCGTCCGCTCGACGCGAGCCACCGCGCCGCCTGCTGGCGCGCCGAGGAGGTGGCGGGATGAACAGCGCTGTTCCGGTGCTCGCGGTGGAGGCTCTGGAGAAGCGCTTCGCCGTGCGGCGCGGCTTCTTCCGTCGCGGCATCGCGGAGGTGCACGCGGTGAACGGCGTCTCCTTCACGGTGGCGCAGGGCGAGACGCTGTGCATCGTCGGGGAATCCGGCTGCGGCAAATCGACGCTCGGCAAGCTCGTGCTGCGGCTCATCGAGCCGAGCGGCGGGCGCATCCTCGTCGAGGGCCAGGACGTTACCCGCCTGGACGCGGCGGCAATGCGGCCGTGGCGGCGGCGCGTGCAGATGGTGTTCCAGGACCCCTACGCCTCGCTGAACCCGCGGCTGAGTGCGGAGAAGATCGTCGTCGAGCCGGTCGGCAACTTCCGCCACCTCGGCCGTGCCGAGCGCCGGGAGCGTGCGGCGCAATTGCTGGCGCGGGTCGGCTTGCGCAGCGACGCGCTCGATCGCTTTCCCTTCGAGTTCTCCGGCGGCCAGCGCCAGCGCCTGGCGATCGCCCGTGCGCTGAGTCTGCAACCCGCGCTGATCGTCGCCGACGAGCCGGTCTCGGCGCTCGACGTCTCGGTGCAGGCGCAGGTGCTGAACCTGCTGCTGGACCTGCAGGAGGAGTACGGCCTGGCCTATCTGTTCATCTCGCACGATCTCGGGGTCGTCGAGCATGTCGCGCATCGCATCGCGGTGATGTATCTCGGCCGCATCGTCGAGTTGGCGACGCGCGACGCGCTGTTCGCCGCGCCCACGCATCCGTATTCGGAGGCGCTGCTCGCCGCCGCGCCGATCCCCGACCCGCGCATCCCGCGGCTCGCCGCCTCGGTGCAAGGCGAAGTGCCGAGCCCGATCGATCCGCCCGCCGGCTGCGCCTTTCATCCGCGCTGTCCGCTTGCGGTGGCGCGCTGCCGCAGCGAGATCCCCGCCCTGGCGCCGCTGCCCGACGGTAGCCTCGTCGCCTGTCACGTGCGCGCGCCGACATCGGCTTCCGCAGGCTGCTGCCCCGCTCGCCCGCGTTCCAGCGCCGCCGAAGCTGCTCTGTAATGACGTCAACTCGATCCGACGTGCTGGTCATGACGCCGTCGCGCGCCTCCACGCTTTGCCAGTGGGAGATCGTGTCCGGCCGGGTCGGGGCAATCTCACCGTCACCGCCATACCTGCAAGGAAAAGACCTTGACCAGTGCGACGGGACGGACCAGGATGCGAGTGATCGATCACTCACAGAAAGCCGACGCGGTGCAGTTCGGGATTATCGCTGAGGCCAGCATGGTGCCTGACGGTGGCAATAGATCAGTTGCCTAGCGCCGAATACTGAGCTGCGTTCCCGCCCGACCCCTTCGATTCGGAGACCGAGGTAAAGGAAGGCCACGCCTTCATCGAATTCCGCGGCTTCCAGGCGGAGTGACGGAATGAGGCGCTACGCTTCCGCCTCCTCTCCGGAGTGACGCTCAACGACCATGCGAGGAAAGATGAGAGCCGAACACATAGAAGCCGACGTGCTCGTGATTGGGGGTGGCGCAGCCGGCTGCATGGCGGCGCTCCAGGCAAATCGCCTTGGAGCTAAAGTACTGATGGTCGTCAAAGGCAAAATGGGGCGCAGTGGAGCTACTCCGCTGGCAAGCGGCATCAGGTTGGGTCCGCTCTCATCCATACCCCCTCGGCTGCTGTCTCCTCTGAAGCGCGTCTACGCTAACGTCTCCAACTACGTCCGTCTGCCGATGCCAGTTCCCTTCTCGCATTCGCTCGCCGCGGCGGTGACGTCACATTTCGGGTTGGTGGATCAGGAATACTTCCTCGACTTCGGTGTCTGGATGCAGAGTTTTCTTCCGTACGTGGAGGAGAGCGGACTCTACCTACGCCGGGACGACCAAGGATCTCTGGTCGCTGCTGCGCAAACCGGAATCTTTCACTCGCACGGAATGACCGGCTACCAGTTCGGTGAGTCCAGGCGAAAGGAGGTTCTTAGATCTGGCATCGACGTCATCGAGGAAGCAACCGCATTCACTCTTACCAGTTCGGCGGGCGGGGCGGTAAGCGGCGCGACCGTCCTGGACTATCGTAGGGGTCGACTGCTGGCGATCAGCGCGGGCGCCACGATCATTGCAACGGGTCACACAGACTGGCTGTCCACACGCGCGACTGCGACGCGCGAGATGGCGGCAAACGGCTTGGCGATGGCAGTTCGAGCCGGCGCTGAGCTTCACAATCTGGAAATTCAGTGGTTCCACGCCTCCGACATGGCCGCACCAAAAAGCTGGATGAGGCTCCACCACTATCCCAATCCGCTGCACGGTAGCGAGCGTCGTGTCGTGATGCGGAACTCAAGCGGCAATGCCTACATGGATACGGCCGAAACAAAGGTGGTGATGCCGTATGCTATCCAAATGAAGGAATTGTACAAGCAGGTAAAGGTCGGCAACGCGAATTGGGATCATGGAAGCTTCGCCGATTTCAGCGCTGTCGAACCGCGTGTCTTGAAGGAATTCCAGTACCACTGGGAGTTCTACAGTCACGCCGGGAAGGATATGAGTCGGGATCCGCTGGAATGCGGAATCACCTGGCACATGTGTGCCGGCGGCATTCGAGCGGACCCGAAGACTATGCGGACCCGGGTTCCCGGCCTGTTCATTGCCGGGGGTGTAGGCGGGCATATGCTTGGCTCCATTGTGCTGGCGACGTTCGACGGTGAGCTTGCGGGTACTTACGCCGTCGAGCACGCTCGCCGGGCCGCTCGACCTGGCTTGGATTCAAAGCAGGTCGGGGTTGCGGAGCGCAAGCTGGGCATCCTGTCGGAAGTAGCCACCGGCGAAGACCTGTCACCGATAGCCGTGAAGGAGCAGATTCGCGCGGTAGCGTGGGAAAACATGATGTATCGAAAGACCGAGCGGTCATTGCTCAACGCGATCTCCGAGCTGTCACGTATACGGAACGACGTAGTGCCCCGGATGCGCGTTCGGTCGCGTAGTCCGATTTATAACTGGGATCTCGTCGACGCCCTCGACGTGGAAGACATGATCGATGTTTTGGAGATGTCGGCCAATTCGTCCCTCGCGCGAACCGAAAGCAGAGGACCGCATTTCAGAGAGGACTTTCCGTTTACGGACAATGATAACTGGATCAAACATGTCGTAGTGCGTCGTGAGGGAGGCGAAGTGAAAATCAGCTTCGAGCCTGTACGCCAGAAATACGTGAGGCTCAAGGCGGGCAGGATTGACTATCTTGCCGATCCCTTGGCCTGAAAGGATACCCTGATGGTTAGGCTAAAGATTTTTCGCTACGACCCTGGGTTATCTATCGGCCCTTATTACGAGGAAGTTTTCGTTCCCAAAACCGAAAACATGCGGGTCCTTGACGCACTG
This sequence comes from Acidisphaera sp., assembly GCA_019240395.1. Taxonomy (GTDB): domain Bacteria; phylum Pseudomonadota; class Alphaproteobacteria; order Acetobacterales; family Acetobacteraceae; genus JAFAYA01. The sequence goes on from JAFAYM010000165.1 coordinate 19,170, forward strand.
AATCTGGCGTATGAGACCATGAAGCATGGGTCCTTAGCGCACAGATGGTTTTGTGGGACTAAGAAATGCGGAGAGTGCGCGATCTCCGTGAACGGCAAACCGGTTCTCGCATGCTGGGAGGCCGTATCGGATGACATGACATGCGAACCGCTGAGCAATTTTCCTATCATTCGGGATCTGGTGGTCGACACTGAGAACTATGAGAGAGACGTCATCATGAAGCTCCGGCCGTGGATGGAGCGAAGGTCCGTCCCCCTGTTTCCTGAGAAAGTAGGCCATGAAAAGATGCGCGCGGCCCATGCCTTGTCCAAGTGCATCGAATGCAACGTGTGTAGCGCCGCAATTCCCGTCGAGGGAGTCACCCCCGCCCGCGTCAAATACGCCGCCGGGGTCGGTACCGCGGCGCTTGTCCGCTTCACCCGCTTCCTACTTGACCCGCGGGACGAGACGGACCGCCGTCAACTGGCCAAAGCAGAGGGAATGCGTCCGTTTCCGAAGTTCGCCGTTCTAAGAGGCGTCTGTCCGCAAGGGATCAACATACTTGACCAGGCGATACTCCCCGCCAACCGTGTTTTGTTTCCGTCGGAAGCCGAGGGAGATGTCGAGGATGGCGGAGAGCCGGCGATTTTCATTCGTGCCTCTCATTGGAGCGCGTTCGTCCGACTCGAAGCTCGTGTACGATCTGCGCTTATCGAGGCGGGAGTGTTATCGAGAGTTGCCATCCCGACGCTATCCGAGGCGTATGATCTGATAGAGAGCTTCGAGGTGGGTCCTGAGAAGTCCTCCGGAGTTGCTGCGCCTTTGTGAGAGTACCTTCTGTCTACAATGGGTCCGCGCCGCCGTCGCCGAGCAGTCCGCACAGCGGCTGCAGCCCGGATAGGATGAGGTCGGGAGGCGGAACGCTCGGGTCCAGGTCGAGGCCGCGCCGGTTGATCCAGGCGATGGTGAAGCCGAGCGGCTTGCCGCCCACCATGTCGGTGAACTGCGATTGCCCGGAGTGCAGGATGTGCGAGACGGGCAGCCCCGACGCCTCGAGGAGGTAGCGGAAGAGCGTTCCGTCCGGCTTGTAGCCGCGCGCCCTCTCGGCGGTGCACACGAGATCGAACTCGCGCCCCAGCGGCGTCATGCCGAGAAGATCGTCATCGATGTTGGAAACCAGGGCGAGCTGGTGGCCCCGCGCGAGGACATCGAGGGTCGGCAGGACGTCCGGGTAGAGCTCCATCGAGGAAAAGCAGTCGAAAAAACGCTGTATCGCATCTTCCCGGCCCGTCGCCACGCCGAACCTCTCGTACGCCTCGGAAAGGGAGAGGCGGCATACGTCCTTGTACGTCCTGTAGGGCTCGCGGTAGTGCGCTATGTTACGCTGCTCCCAGAACGAGTAGAACTCCTCGGGATCCAGGTCGGGCCGCCCCACGTCCGCGAGGATGGCCCGGAAGGCGCCGACGTTCGCAGGCGGCGTGTTGACCAAGGTGCCGTACACGTCGAACGAGAGCATGCGCGGCTCGAAGCCGTCCGGCAGCCTGGGTTCGGCAGACGGCGGCTGAGGCGGGCTGACGCTCACGGTCGTTCTCCTGGCAAGGAACTGCGGAAAGGGGGCGGCAGCTCCGGCCGCCGAGGCTGGGAGCAGCGGTCATGGCCATCCCTGCGGTCGGTCGCGCAGGCGGTAAGCCTCGACTCAAGAGCCGAGCGTTCACTGCCCGATTTTGTCGCAGGCCAACCGAGCGCCGAGCGCTAGCGCCTGCAGCTTGGCCAGCGCGACCGAGCGGTCCATCGGCGCCATGCCGCAATTCGTGCACGGGAACAGCCGCTCCCGCGGTACATAGCGCAGCGCCTCCGCAATCGTCGCCGCCACTTCGTCTGGCGTCTCCACGGCCTCGCTCGCCACGTCGATCGCGCCGACCATCACATCCTTGCCGGCAAGCAGCGCCATCAGCCGCGCCGGCACGCGGGAATTGATGCATTCCAAGGACACCGCGTCGATCCGGCTGGCCGCGAGCGCCGGGAACACCTTCTCGTATTGCAGCCACTCCTCGCCCAGGCCCTCCTTCCAGCGAATGTTGGCCTCGATGCCATAGCCGTAGCAGATGTGCACCGCGGTCCGGCAGCGCAGGCCCTCGGCGGCCAGCTCCAGCGCGCCGATGCCCCATTCGACCGCCTCGTCCATGTAGACGTTGAAGGCCGGCTCATCGAACTGGATCATGTCGACCCCGTCCGCCTCGAGCCCGCGCGCCTCCTCGTTCAGCAGGCGGGCGAAGGCGTGGGCCATGCGCACGCGGTCGCCGTAATAGTCGTCGGCCAGCGTATCGACGATCGTCATCGGGCCCGGGAGGGTGAACTTGATCTTGCGGTCGGTATGCGTCCGCATCAGCCGGGCCTCGGCCTGGTGCGCCCGGCCGCGCAGTCGCAGCGCGCCGGTCACGGTGGGCACCATCGCGTCATAGCGGTTGTTGCGGATGCCCATCTTGACCTTGCGGTCAAAGTCGATGCCCTCGACGTATTCCAGGAATCCGTGGACGAAGTGCTGGCGTGACTGCTCACCGTCGGTGACGATATCGATCCCGGCATCCTCCTGCGCCTTCAGCCACAGCAGGGTAGCATCGGCCTTCGCCTCCTCCAGCGCCGGTCCAGCCTGACGCCAGGCTGGCCACAGCGTGCGTGTGTCAGCCAGCCACCCGGGCTTTGGCAGGCTACCGGCGATGGTCGTCTGGAAACGTTGTGTGGCCATTTGGTCGTCCTCCCGCGACGGACCCTACAGCAACCGGCAGATCATGCCGCCCTTTATCGCTCGGGCGTCAGTGCAAGGACGGCTTCGCTCCGTCCCCGTATCCTTTCCGCCGTCTCGGGCTTCTCGTGCCAGATCGCTTCAAGGACCCGCGTCACGGCGCGCCCCACTCCCTGCAATAACTGAGGTTTCCGGATAGTGGCGGACGCTGGCGAATGGATTTCTGGCGGAGAGGGTGGGATTCGAACCCACGGTACCCGGTTAGGGCACAACGGTTTTCGAGACCGTCACCTTCGGCCGCTCGGTCACCTCTCCGGCCGCGCACCTCTTAGGACGAGGGGACCGGCAGGGCAACGCCGCTCGCAAGCCGATTGACAGGAGGCGCGGGGCCGCTATAACCCGCCCTCCCTGGCCGAAGGGGCATCCCGGCAGCCGGCGGCGTGCGTCCCTCTGCCAGGCCAGCCCGGCCGAACACGGGGGCGGGGACCACAGGGGCCGGACCACAGGAACGAGCCATGTTCGCAGTCATCCGCACCGGCGGAAAGCAGTATCGCGTCACCCCGAACGCCGTGCTGAAGGTGGAGAAGCTGGAAGCCGAGCCCGGCGCCACCGTCACCTTCACCGACGTGCTGGCGGTGGGCGACGCCGGCTCGCTGACCCTCGGCAGCCCGACCGTCGCCGGGGCCAGCGTCACCGCGGCGGTGATCGCCCAGGACCGGCTCGACAAGATCATCATCTTCAAGAAGCGCCGGCGGCAGAACAGCCGCCGGCGCAACGGCCACCGCCAGCACGTCACCGTGCTGCGTGTCTCCGGCATAAACGCGGCTTAGGGGAGGGGGACATGGCGCACAAGAAGGCTGGCGGCTCGTCGCGCAACGGGCGCGATACCGAGGGCAGGCGCCTCGGCGTCAAGAAGTTCGGCGGCGAGGCGGTGCTCGCCGGCAACATCATCATCCGCCAGCGCGGCACCAAGGTGAAACCCGGCACCAATGTCGGGCTCGGCCGCGACCATACCCTCTTCGCCCTGGTCGACGGCCACGTGCAGTTCCAGCAGAAGGCCGAGGGGCGGGTGCATGTCTCGGTTGTGAAACGCCCGGCGGCGGCCGAATAGCCGCCGCACCCCGACGCGAATACCATCCGGGGTCGGCGCAAGCCGGCCCCGTTTTCGTTCCGGTCCACAATGAAATTCCTCGAGCAGGCCAAGATCTTCGTGAAGTCGGGCGACGGCGGCAACGGCGTGGTGGCGTTCCGGCGCGAGCGCTTCATCGAGTTCGGCGGGCCGGACGGCGGCAATGGCGGGCGCGGCGGCGACGTGGTGGTCGAGGCGGTCGAGAACCTCAACACGCTGATCGACTTCCGCTACACCCAGCACTTCCGCGCCGCCAAAGGCGGCAACGGCGCGGGATCGGATCGCACCGGCGCCGCCGCATCGCCGGTGATCATCCGGGTGCCGGTCGGCACGCAGATCCTCGACGATGACCGCACCACCCTGCTCGCCGACCTCGACACGCCGGGCAAGCGCATCGTGCTGTGCCGTGGCGGCGACGGCGGCTTCGGCAACACGCACTACAAGAGCGCGACGAACCGCGCGCCGCGCCGGGCCGATCGCGGCTTTCCCGGCGAGGAGCGCTGGGTCTGGCTGCGGCTGAAGCTGATCGCCGATGCCGGGCTGGTCGGCCTGCCGAATGCGGGAAAGTCCACCTTTCTCGCCGCCGCCTCGGCGGCCCGCCCGAAGATCGCCGACTACCCCTTCACCACGCTGCATCCGCAGCTCGGCGTGGTGCGGCTGTCCGACGGCGAAGAGTTCGTGCTGGCCGACATTCCCGGGCTCATCGAGGGCGCGCATGAGGGTGCGGGCCTCGGCGACCGCTTCCTCGGCCATGTCGAGCGCTGCGCCGTGCTGCTGCACCTGGTCGACGGCGCCGCCGGTGACGTGGTGCAGGCCTGGCGGACCGTGCGCGCCGAGCTTGCGGCCTATGGCGGCGGGCTGGCCGACAAGCCGGAGCTGCTGGCGCTCAACAAGGCGGACGCCATGACGCCGCGCGAGGCGGCGGCGCGGCGCTCGGCGCTGGCCCGCGCCGCCGGCCGGCCGGTCGCCTTGATCTCCGCCGCCGGCGGCGCCGGCGTGCCCGAGCTGCTGCGCCGGCTCGGCACGGCGATCGCGCAGGCGCGGCGGGACGCGGCGGCATGATCCCCTCTGTCGCCCAGGCCCACCGGCTGGTGGTGAAGATCGGCAGCGCGCAGGTGGTGGATGCCGAGGCGGCGGCGCCGCGCACCGCCTGGCTCGACGGCGTGGCGGCCGACCTCGCGGCGCTCCGGGCGCGTGGCAAGGAGGTGCTGGTGGTTTCCTCCGGCGCCATCGCGCTGGCCCGCCGCGCCCTCGGCCTGACATCGCCGCGCCTGCGCCTCGAGGAGAAGCAGGCCGCCGCCTCGGTCGGCCAGATCCGTCTGGCGCAGGCCTGGAGCGAGGCGCTGTCGGCACATGGCCTGACCGCGGCGCAGTTGCTGCTGACGCTCGACGACACGGAAGATCGCCGCCGCTATCTCAACGCGCGCGCGACGCTGTCCACCCTGCTCGCACTGGGCTGCGTGCCGGTGATCAACGAGAACGACAGCGTGGCGACGACGGAGATCCGCTTCGGCGACAACGACCGCCTGGCGGCGCGGGTCGCCGAGATGGTGCAGGCCGATCAGCTGATCCTGCTCTCCGACATCGACGGCCTCTACACCGCCGATCCGCGGCGCGATCCCGAGGCGCGGCATCTGCCTGTCGTGCCGGCGATCACCGCGGATATCGAGGCGATGGGCGGCGAGCCGCCACCCGGCTATTCCAGCGGCGGCATGCGCACCAAGCTGGCGGCGGCGCGCATCGCCACGCAGGCCGGCTGCGCCATGGCGATCGCGCTGGGCGAAGTCGCGCGGCCACTGCAGGCGCTGGAGCGCGGCGCGAGCTGCACCTGGTTCCTCGCCGCACCCGAGGGCCGGTCGGCGCGCAAGCGCTGGATCCTCGGCAGCCTGCAGCCGCTCGGCGCGCTTTGCGTCGATGCCGGCGCGGCGCGGGCGCTCGCCTCCGGCAGCTCGCTGCTGCCGGCCGGGGTGCGCGCCATCGAGGGCCAGTTCGGCCGCGGCGATCCCGTGGTGGTGCGCGGCCCCGACGGCGGCGCTCTGGCGCGCGGGCTTTGCGCCTATGGCAGCGAGGACGCGGCGCGCATCATCGGCCACCGCTCGGAGGAGATCGAGGCGATCCTCGGCTGGCGCGGGCGCGACGAGATCGTGCATCGCGACGATCTGGTGCTGCTGTGAGCGAATGGGCATGATGGCCTGATGCACATCGAGACCGATCCCGGCGCGCAGTGGGTGCAGCAGGCGGCTACCGACGCGCGTGCCGCGTCGCGGGTGCTGTCGCGTCTCCCGGAGGCGGCGCGCAATCGCTGGCTCGCGGCGGCGGCGGCGGCGTTGCGCGCGCGGGCCGGCGACATCCTCACCGCCAATGCCGCCGACCTGGCGGAGGCCGGCGGCAATGCGGCTTTTCGCGACCGGCTCACCCTGACGCCGGCGCGCGTCGAGGCGATGGCGCGCGGGCTCGAGGACATCTGCGTTCTGCCGGACCCGCTCGGCCGGGTGCTGGCGGCGTGGACGCGGCCGAACGGGCTGGCGATCAGCCGGGTGTCCACGGCGATCGGCGTCATCGGCATGATCTATGAGAGCCGGCCGAATGTCGGCGCCGACGCCGCCGGCCTGTGCGTGAAGTCGGGCAATGCCGTCATTCTGCGCGGCGGATCGGAGAGCCGGCACAGCGCGCGCGCCATCCATGCGGCACTTGCCGCGGCGCTGCGCGATACCGGCCTGCCCGAGGCGGCGGTGCAGATCGCGCCCGGGCCGGACCGGTTCTATGTCGCGGCGATGCTGCGGGCGGCTGGCATGATCGACCTTATCATTCCGCGCGGCGGGCGTTCGCTCATCGAGCGGGTGCAGGGCGAGGCGCGGGTTCCGGTGCTGGCGCACGCGGCCGGGCTTTGCCACACCTACGTGCATGCGGCGGCCGACCCGGCGATGGCGCGGGCGATCCTGGCCAACGCCAAGATGCGGCGGACGGGAGTGTGCGGGGCGACGGAGACGCTGCTGATCGACGCGGCGATCGCGCTGGGGCTGCTGCCGGTGCTGGTGGCGGACCTGGCGGCGCTGGGCTGCGCGTTCCGCGGTGATGCGCGGGCCTGCGCTGTGGTGCCGACGCTGGTTCCGGCGGAGCCGGCGGATTTCGATACGGAATGGCTCGATGCGGTGCTTTCCGTGGCTGTGGTGGATGGCGTGGCGGGCGCGCTGGCGCACATCGCCCGGCACGGCAGCGGACACACCGATGCCATCGTGACGGAGGACGGGGATGCGGCGCGCGCCTTCCTCGATGGCGTGGACAGTGCGGTGGCGCTGTGGAATGCGTCGACGCAATTCTGTGATGGCGGCGAGTTCGGTTTCGGTGCGGAGATCGGCATTGCCACCGGCCGCCTGCATGCCCGCGGTCCGGTCGGCCTGGAGCAGCTGACGACGTATCGCTACGTGGTAACCGGCAACGGCCAGACGCGCCCTTAAGTCATGGGGTCTGGGGTCGACGGACCCCAGCGGGGTGCCCGTTCTTCAAGAGGGGGGGCAGAGCCCCTCACCTTGCCTTCCTGTCTTCGGCTCGCGTCGCCGCGTGCGGATCGGCTTGCTGGGAGGTTCGTTCAATCCAGCCCATGAAGGGCATCGCCACGTCGCCGAGCAGATGATGCGTCGTCTGCGCCTGCAGCAGGTGTGGCTGCTGGTCTCGCCCGGCAATCCGCTGAAGCGCGCGGATGGGATGGCAAGTTTTTCCGATCGCCTGGCCTCCGCCCGCGCAATTGCCGACGGGCGCCGGGTGATTGCGACCGACATCGAGGCGAGACTCGGCACGCGCTACACCGTGGACACGGTGCGCGCGCTGCGGCGACGCTTTCCGTGTGCAAGGTTCGTCTGGCTGATGGGTGCCGACAATCTGGAGCAGCTGCCGCGCTGGCGCGGCTGGCGCGACATTGTCGGAATGGTGCCCTTTGCGGTGCATCCGCGTCCCTCGTACAATCAGCGGGCGCTGGCCGGCCGGGCGGCGCGGCGGCTGCGGCAGGCGCGCGTTTCCGAAAGACGGGCGGCGCGGCTGGTGTCGCTGCCCGCACCGGCGTGGGTCTTCCTGCCGGGGGCGCAACATCAGGCGTCGGCCACCGCGTTGCGGCGCGCCGGCGGAGGAATCGAACGGGGAATTTGACGATCGCCAGAAAACCGCCGAACGAGGATGCGGCCAGGCCGCGCCGCCCCGCCAAGCCGGCCGCAGTGCTGGGACGGGGAACGCCGGGAACGCCGCGCAAGAAAGCGACGGTGGCGGGGCCGCGTGCGCGCATCGAGCGCGACGAACCGGTCGAGGCGCCGCGGCTCGATCTGATGCAGCGACTGATCGTCGGCAGCCTCGAGGACGACAAGGCGGAAGCCATCGTGACGCTCGATCTCGCTGGCCGCGCCTCTTTCGCCGACCGGATGGTGATCGCGACGGGGCTGGCGGATCGGCAGATCAGCGCCATGGCGACGCATCTGCAGGAGAAGCTGCGCGACAGCGGCGTGAAGCGCGTGCAGGTGGAGGGTGCCGGCGGTTCGGACTGGGTGCTGATCGATGCCGGCGACATCGTGATCCATCTGTTCAAGCCCGATGCGCGGACGCTGTATGCGCTCGAGAAGATGTGGGGCTCGGATCTCGACGCGCCCGGACTTGAAGGAGCGGGGTGAGTGGCTGGCGCCTGATCGCCGTCGGCCGGCTGCGCAGCGGCCCCGAGGCGGAGCTGTTCGCGCGCTACAACGGGCGCCTGCGTCCGCCGCTGGCGGTGACCGAGATCGCCGAGGCGCGCGGCGCACCCCCCGAAATCCGCCGGCGTGAGGCCGAGAGGCTGCTCGCGGCGCTGCCGTCGGATGCGCTTGCCGTCGTTCTCGATCTCGGCGGGCGGTCAGCGGACAGCGAGCATTTCGCGGCGCTGCTCGAACAATGGCGGGCGCTCGCACGGCCGCTCTGCTTCCTGATCGGCGGCGCCGAGGGGTTGGACAGGAGCGTCATCGCCAGGGGTGACGAGGTGCTCGCGCTCGGGCCGATGACCTGGCCGCACTTCATGGTGCGGCCCATGCTCGCCGAGCAGCTCTATCGGGCGCAGGCGATTGCCGCTGGCCATCCGTATCACCGGAATGCACGGAGCTAATACGAGGTCCCACAGAGCGCCACCCATTATCAGTCACCCCCGCGAAAGCGGGGGTCCACGCGGCACATGGGGATCCCGCTTCGCTGATATGACGGTCATGAGTCGGCGCGCCTGAGAACTGGTATGGACCGATGCAAAATTTGTGACCACGGCTTTTGTGGCTACGATAGCCTCTCCAAAGAGAAGCAAGCGCTATGGCAAGGAAGCTTGAGCCGCCTCCACCTGGGTTTGATGACAATCCGGAGTGGACAGAGGAGAACTTCGCCCGCGCAAAGCCATTCAGCGAGGTCTTTCCCGAGCAATATGCATCGTGGAAGAAGAACAAGGGTGGACGCCCGCCGGTCGAGCAGCCCAAGGTGCATATCGGGTTCCGACTCGCCGCCGATGTGGTGAAGGGCGTCCGCGCCACCGGGCCCGGCTACAATGCCCGCGTCGAGAAGGTGTTGCGCGAGGCTTTGGCCAAGGGAAGGTTTTAAGGAGAAGTATAAGGCGAGGGCTCCGCCCTCGAACCCGGCAGGGGCAATGCCCCTGCACCCCTTAACCAAGGAAGATTCATGGCACAGCGGCCGGTGATGCTGGTCATCCTCGACGGATGGGGGTGGCGCGAGGGCGGCGCGGACAATGCCGTCCACCTCGCCGCCACGCCGAATTTCGATCGGCTGATGCGCGAGCATCCGCACGCTCTGCTGCGCACCTCCGGCGAAGACGTCGGCCTGCCGGAGGGCCAGATCGGCAATTCCGAGGTCGGCCACCTCAACATCGGCGCCGGCCGCGTGGTGCGCCAGGAGCTGCCGCGCATCTCCGCCGCGATCGCCGACGGCAGCCTCGGCACGCTGCCGGCCCTGACCCGTCTCATCGACGCGCTCAAGCGCTCCGAGGGCACCTGTCACCTCATCGGACTGGTCTCGACGGGGGGCGTGCACTCGCATCTCGGCCACTGCGCGGCGCTGGCCCGGCACCTCGTGCAGGCCGGCGTGCTGGTGCAGGTGCACGCCATCATGGACGGGCGCGATACGCTGCCGCAATCCGGCGCCGAACACCTGCAGACGCTGCTCGCCGCGCTGCCCGACGATGTCGGCATCGGCACCGTCTGCGGCCGCTACTACGCCATGGACCGCGATCACCGCTGGGATCGCGTGGAAAAAGCCTACGCCGCCCTGGCGCTCGGCCAGGGCGCCCATTTCACCGACGCTGCCGCGGCCATCGCCGACGCCTACGCCGCCAATCTCACGGACGAGTTCATTTCCCCTTCGGTGATCGAGGGGTTTTCCGCCATGCAGGACGGCGACGGCCTGCTCTGTTTCAACTTCCGCGCCGATCGCGTCCGCGAACTCCTCGCCGCCCTGCTCGATCCGGATTTTTCCGGGTTTGCGCGTCCGCGCCGTCCGCAGTTCGCGGCGGCGGTCGGCATGACCAGCTACAGCACCGAACTCGCGGAAAGACTGGAGACCCTGTTTCCGCCGCAGCCGATGGAGAACCTGCTCGGCGAGGTCGTGGCCGCCGCCGGGCTGCGGCAACTGCGGATGGCGGAGACGGAGAAATACGCCCACGTCACGTATTTCTTCAACGGCGGCAAGGAGACGCCGAATCCCGGGGAGCAGCGCATCCTGGTGCCCTCGCCGCAGGTCGCGACCTACGACCTGCAGCCGGAAATGTCCGCGCCGGAGCTGACGGACCGGGCGGTGGCGGCGATCGTCTCGGGCAGCTACGACCTGATCGTGCTGAACTACGCCAACCCCGACATGGTCGGCCACACCGGCAGTCTCGAGGCGACGATCCGTGCGGTGGAGGCGGCCGATGCCGGGCTCGGCCGCCTCGCCGACGCGGTGGCGCAAGCCGGCGGCGCCCTGCTGGTCACCGCCGACCATGGCAATGCCGAAATGATGCGCGACCCGCAAGGCGGCGGCCCGCACCCCGCGCACACCACGAACCCGGTTCCGGTGGTGCTGGCCGGCGGCCCCGGCGACGGGCTGCGTGACGGGCGGCTCGCCGACATCGCCCCGACGCTGCTGGCCCTGCTGGGCCTGCCGCAGCCGGCCGAGATGACCGGGCACCCGCTGCTGCCCGGCGATGCGGCGGCTTAGAGCAATATCGGCCTAACTGAATCGCTTTGCGATTTCAGGCCGATGAAATTGCTCGCGAAATATGGGGTAGAGCAGGTTCGCCTCGCGCGAACATGCTCTAGCGCGGCACTCTCCCTCCTGCTCCTGGCGGCGGCGGCGCCGGGGCCCCAGGCGGCGCGCCAGGCGCTGGAACAGGCCGAGCGCGACCGCGCCGCCCAGCTCGCGGCCCAGCAGCAGGCCGCCCTCCGGCTGCGCGAGGCGCAGGCCGCGGCGGCCCGCCTCGCCGCCGAGCGGGTCGCCGCGGCCTCCCGCCTGCGCCAGGCCGAAAGCGCCACCGCAGACGCCGCCGCGCGCATGTCGGCGCTGGCCGGCCAGCGGCGGGATGCCGAGGCCCGCCTCGCCGTGCGCGCCGCCGACCTGGCGCCGCTGCTGCCGGTGATCGAGCGGCTCTCGCTGTTTCCCGCGGAAACCCTGCTGGCCGTGCCGGCGCCGCCGGAGGCCGCGCTGCGCGGGGTGCTGGTGCTGCAGGGCATCACCGGCGAGCTCGAGCACGAGGCGGAGGCCCTGCGCCGCGAGCAGGCCGACGTGGCAGCGCTGGCCGCCGCCATGCAGGAAGAGGCGCCGCGGCTGGCGGCCGCGCAGGCGGCGCAGGCGATCCAGGCGGCGGCGCTGGACGCGCAGATACAGGCCGCCGGACAGATGGTGCATGCGGCCGAGGACATGGGCGCCGAGGCGGAGCGCCGGGCCGCCGCCGAGGCCGCCCGCGCCGACACCCTGCGCGGCGCCCTCGCCGCGCTGGAGACAGAGCGTCGCGCCGCCGAGGCGCGCGCCCGCGATGACGCGCTGCGCGCCGGACGGCAGAAGCACGACGCCGAGGCCGACGCCGCCCGGCAGCGCCAGCTCGCCCTGGCGCGGCCCGCCGGCCCCGGCCTCGCCGAGCCGCGCGGACAGTTGACCGCACCGGTGGCGGGAACCGTGGTTCGATCCTGGGGTGAAGCAACCGACGCCGGCCCGGCCAACGGGCTCTCGTACCAGGCGCCGCCGAGCGCGCGCGTCGTCTCCCCGTGCGGCGGCAAGGTGGTATTCGCCGCACCCTTCCGCAGCTACGGGTTGCTGTTGATCGTGGATTGCGGGGGCGGCTACCATTTCGTCCTGGCCGGTCTGGACCGGCTCGACGCGCAGGTCGGGAGCAGTGTGCAGGCCGGCGAGCCGGTGGGCGTCATGCCGGGCTGGGACCCGCGGACACCGGGGGATCGGCCCGCGCTCTATGTCGAGCTGCGCCATGACGGCCAGCCCGTGAACCCGGCGCCCTGGCTGCGGGCGCGTGGCTGAGCCGGCGCTTTTCCTGGCGGGATGAGGGTGGCCGGGATGAGGGTGTTTTAACCCGTGCCGGTCGAGAGTATGTGCTTCAAACGCCTCTCCGCGGAGAGCGCAAGCGGGCGAGGGGATTTCGCATGACACGACGGACCGGGCTGCTACTGACCACTGCCTTCATGGTGGGGGTCGCCACCGGCCCTGCCTCCAGCCTGCTGGCCCGCCAATTCGGTTTCCTGCCAGAGGCCTTCGCCCAGGACAGCGACAACGCCGAGACCTACCGGCTGCTCAGCCTGTTCGGCGACGTCTTCGAGCGGGTGCGCGCCGAATACGTCGAACCCGTCAACGACCGCGACCTCATCAACAACGCCCTGAACGGCATGCTGTCGGGCCTCGACCCGCACAGCAACTACATGGATTCCAAGGCTTTCCGCGACATGCAGGTGCAGACCCGGGGCGAGTTCGGCGGCCTCGGCATCGAGGTGACGCAGGATAACGGCTTCATCAAGGTGATCACGCCGATCGACGACACCCCGGCCTCGCGCGCCGGCGTCAAGCCGGGCGACCTGATCCTCGCCCTCGACGGCATGACGGTGCAGGGGCTGACCCTGAACGATGCGGTGGACCGGATGCGCGGGCCGCCCAACTCGACCATCAAGCTCACCATCAAGCGCGAGGGTGTCGACAAGCCGATCGAGCTGACCATGCAGCGCGAGGTGATCCATATCGAGGTGGTGCGCTCCCATCTCGAGGGCGACGTCGGCTATATCAGGCTGACCCAGTTCAACGAGCAGACCGACGCCGGCCTGCGCCACGCCGTGCAGCAGCTGAAGGCGCAGGCCGGCGACAAGCTGCGCGGCTTCGTGCTCGACCTGCGCAACAACCCGGGTGGCCTGCTCGACCAGGCGGTCTCGGTGTCCGACGATTTCCTCGATCACGGCGAGATCGTCTCGACCCGCGCCCGCCACCCCGACGACAGCCAGCGCTGGGACGCCAAGCCCGGCGACATCACCGGCGGCCTGCCGGTGGTGGTGCTGATCAACAACGGCTCGGCTTCGGCGAGCGAGATCGTCGCCGGCGCGCTGCAGGACAACCGCCGGGCGATCCTGGTCGGCGAGCGCAGCTTCGGCAAAGGCAGCGTGCAGACCGTCATCCCGCTGCCCGGCAACGGCGCCATGCGGCTGACCACGGCGCGCTACTACACGCCTTCGGGCCGCTCGATACAGGGGCTCGGCATCGCCCCGGACGTGCCAGTGGCGGAGAGCCGCACCAGCCAGCCGCATTTCGGGCCGGAGCGCGAGGCCGACCTCAACCACGTGCTGAGCAACAGCGGCGGCACCCCGCCGGCCGCGGCGCCGGCGCGCAACGACCTGCCCGCTATCGTCAAGGACATTCCGAAGACCCCGCCGGCGGCGTTCCCGGACTACGATCCGGCGAAGCCGGCCACCGATTTCCAGCTGCAGGAGGGTCTCGTCGTGCTCCACGCCATGGCCCCCACGCGGCGCGCCTCGGCCAACTGAGGATCGCGCCGGGCGTAGCGACGGTGCGTCCAGGCGATTCCGGGCTGAAGCCGTCGCTGGCCGGGCCGGTTCTGGCAGGGTTCTGGATCGTCCTGCTGCTCTGCGCCGCCGCCGGGGCGATCACCTTGCAGACACTCGGACCCCCGGCAGCCGTCAAGTCGGCTGGCCGCGCCGCGGCGAGCCCGGCCGCGGCCACGCCCACCACATCGCCGACCGGCGCCGGCGACCAGGCGGCCGGGGCGGGGCAGCAAGCCGCGGCCCCGGGGGCGGCGATCGCGGCGCCGGACCCGGCGCTGCTGGAGGCATCGCATGACTACCCCGACGCGCAGCTGCCGCGCATCGGCGCCGATGGGCGCACGCCGATGCGCGCCTATGCCGCCGGTGCCGGGCCGCACGACGGCAGGCCGCGTGTCGCCGTGATCATCGGCGGCATCGGCCTGGCCGAAACCGACAGCGACGAGGCGATCTGGCAGACCCCGGCGGCGGTCGACCTGGCGGTCTCGCCCTATGCCGCGCATCTCGAAGGACTGCTGGCGGCAGCCCGCGCCCGCGGCCACGAGCTGCTGATCGCGATTCCGATGGAACCCCAGGGCTATCCGCTGAACGACGAGGGGCCGCAGGCGCTGCTGACCGGCTCGCCGCCGGCGGAGAATGCCCGGCGGCTGGAGTGGGTGCTCTCGCGTATCACCGGCTACGCCGGCGCGACCGGAGCCAGCGACGGGCTGCGCGGCGAGCGCTACGCCGCCGACCCGGATCTGCTCGGCGGGGTGGAGGACGAGCTGTCGGCCCGCGGCCTTTTCTATGTCGACCCGCGGCCCGGCCAGGCGCCGCCGGCGCGGGTCGCCGGGCTGAGCGTCGACCTGGTGCTGGACGAGCCGGCGGTGCGGACGGAGATCGATGCCAGGCTGGCCAAGCTCGAGCAGATGGCCAGGGATCGCGGCGCGGCGCTGGGCCTCGCCGGCCTGCCGCGCCCGGTCACCGTCGACCGGCTCGCCGCCTGGACCGGCCAGCTCGCCTCGCACGGCCTCGCCCTGGTGCCGGTCAGCGCTCTGGTGAAACCGCCGGCGGCAACCGCCGCGAAATGAGCGGGTCGCTGCCCTATCGCCCGAATGTCGGCGCGGTACTGTTCGACACGCAGGGCCGGGTGTTCGTCGCCCGGCGCGCGCAGTTTCCCAATGCCGAGGGCCCGGCGGGCGGCTGGCAGTTGCCGCAGGGCGGCATCGACCCGGACGAGGACCCGCGCCGCGCGGTGCTGCGCGAGCTGGCCGAGGAGATCGGCACCGACCGTGCCGAGATCATCGACGAGCATCCGGAGTGGCTGACCTACGAGCTGCCGCCCGAGCTGCTGGGCCGGGCGCTGGGCGGGCGCTATCGCGGCCAGCGCCAGCGCTGGTTCGCGCTGCGCTTCCTCGGGAGCGACGCCGACATCCGGCTCGATGCGGACCCGAACCCGGAGTTCGACGCCTGGCGGTGGGTGGCGCTGGCTGAGCTGCCCGGGCTGGCGGTGGCGTTCAAGCGGCCGATCTACGAAACCCTCGCCGTCGCCTTCGCCAGGCACGCGCGGCCCCACTCGCCGGCAAGCGAGCGTCCGGCATGAAATGGTATTTCGCGCTGAACGAGGCGGGCGCGCTGGGCGATCTCGGCCTGCACGCCAAGCTCGCCCTGCTCTCGGCCCGGCAGGTCGGCGGGCTCGAGCCGCGTCTGCTCTATCACGGCGCGCGCAACGGCTTCACCGAGTGGATGGAGGCTCGCGACGTGCCGGTGATCGACGCGGCGCCGCGCTTCCTGGCGGCGCTGCAGGCGACGGCCGGCGAGCAGCCCTCACCGCTGCTCGGCCACTGGCTGCGCGTCGGCATCTGCCTGCTCGAGGCGGACGATCCCTTCGTGCTCTATACCGACTGCGACGTGGTGTTCCGCCGCCGCATCAACTTCACCCCTTGCCAGCCCGAATATTTCGCCTGCGGGCCGGAGCGTACGCCGGAGGACTGGAGCTTCGTCAACACCGGCGTGATGGTTCAGAACGTCGCCGGCCTGCGGTCGGACTACCCCGCTTTCGAGGCGTTCATCGAAGCCACGCTGGCCGGGGCGGGCGGCGCAGAGCTGAACGATCAGCACGTCTACAACGTGTTCTATAACGGGCGCTGGTCGCGCCTGCATCCGCTGCTGAACTGGAAACCGTATTGGGGCTTCCACCGGGACGCCCCGATCGTGCATTTCCATGGCCCGAAGCTCGGCCACATGCGCATGGCGCTCGACGGCCGGGTCGACTGGAATGTCAAGATCCTGCGCCTCTACGCCAGCCTGTTCCTGGCCAACCTGCCGCACTACGCCGCGACGCTCGAGGAGATGCTGCCGCTGCTGGAGGGCGAGCCGGAGGCGCGCGGGCTGGTCGAGGGCATCGTGCGCGACGCCCGTGCGCTGCATGGCGTGGTGCCGTATGACGTGATCGCGGCGTCGCTGGCGGCGCGCGCGGCAGGGCGCGACTGACGGCGCTGGCGAGTGTGGTCCTGGCTGCGGGACGCCCTCAAGCCCTCGGCTGCGCCGACCCCTGCGGGGCTTCGGGGCTTGACCGCGTCCCACACCCAGGACCAAGCGCTGACATGCCGTAAATGGCACGAAACAGTCGCTTGGGACTCACCTCGCCATAAACGGCATGTCGGCGCCTGGTTTCGGGCGGACCTCGCGGTCAAGCCCCGCAGCCGCGAAGCGGTCGGCGAAGCCGAGGGCTTGAGGGCGAGGGCCGACCGGAACCACACTCGTCAGGCCGTGCGTCCCGGCGCCTTGCGGGGATTCCCCTGCCGCATGATCTGTCCTAGTGTCCCGAATCTGAAGTTCGTCATGCCTGACGAACTTCAGATTTCGGGCCACTAGAAGCCTTTTTTCAGCGTGCCGACCGCCCAGAAGCCCGTCGCGAAGTGCGACGAACTTCTGAACCGGCACACTAGCCTAGCGTGCGTCCCCCCAACCGCCGAAGGACCAGCCCTGCATGCCTCGCACCCTCGTCCGCGCTGTCGCCTTGCTGCCGCTGCTCGCGGGCTGCGGCGTGCAGGACTCCCGCGTCGCCCATCGTGCGCAGACCAATCTCCTCGGCATGTCCACCGAGGACCTCCAGGCCTGCGTCGGCGCGCCCGATAAGCGCACCAAGATCGGCGACGACGAGATCCTCACCTACTTCGCCAGTTCGAACAGCGCCGGCGGCATCGACCTGACGCTGCCGATCGTCGGCGGCATCAACTTCTCCGGCGGCGGCTACTGCCACGCCACGTTCAAGCTGGTCGGCGGCCACGTCACCGAATTGCGCTACACCGGCGACAACAGCGAGCTGCTGGGCCCGCAAGGCGTGTGCGCGCCCATCGTGCGCGACTGCCTCAACCACCCCGAGCCGCTCCAATCCGCTCCGGCCCGCTGATCGAGAGCATGTTCGCGCGAGGCGAGGCACATGGATTCCCGCTTCGCTGATATGACGGCCATGAGTCGGCGCGCCCGAGAACTGGTATCAGAGACGTGATGGCTTCGAGCCGCTCTTGCTCTAGCCGCCGTCTTCATCGCGTCGTGCACCGTCGAGCAGCTTGCGGCGCAGCGCCTCCGCCGCTTCGTCGCGCTGCCGCTCGGCCTTGCTGCGGCCGTGCCTGGCGCGGTTCTCCTCGGCCGCTCGCAGCGCCGCCTCGCGGAGTTTGCGCCGCCGCGCGCGGTGCAGATTGACGATCTCGGCCATGCCGTCACCCCTTCACGTCAGATGCGGTCATCCCTCATGACCGCCGCCCTGAGGCACCTCGAGAACGAGAGCGTGCACATCTTCCGCGAGGCGGTGGCGGAAAGCCGCAAGCCGGTCCTGCTGTACTCCGTCGGCAAGGATTCCTCGGTGCTCCTGCACCTCGCGCTGAAAGCCTTCCGTCCCGCCCGGCTGCCGTTCCCGCTGCTGCACATCGACACCGGCTGGAAATTCCGCGACATGATCGCGCATCGCGATGCGACCGCACGCCGGCTCGGCGTCGAGCTGATCGTGCACCGCAACCCCGAAGGCCTCAATCCCTTCGAGCACGGCTCGGCCCACTACACGAGGGTGATGAAGACCGAGGCGCTGAAACAGGCGCTGCACGCCGGTGGCTACGACGTCATTTTCGGCGGCGCGCGTCGCGACGAGGAGAAGTCGCGCGCCAAGGAACGCATCTTCTCCATCCGCTCACCGGCGCATGCCTGGGACCCCAAGCGCCAGCGGCCGGAGCTGTGGGACCTGTTCAATACCCGGCTTTCCCCCGGCGAGACGGCGCGCGTATTTCCCCTCTCGAACTGGACCGAGCGCGATGTCTGGCGCTACATCCTTCAGGAGAGCATTCCGGTGGTGCCGCTGTACTTCGCCGCCGAACGGCCGGTTGTGGAACGGCCGGCCGGGGAGAGCGGAGGCGGATTGATCGTCGTCGATGATGATCGTATGCCGTTGCGGCCGGGAGAGCGTCCGGTAGAGCGCATGGTGCGCTTCCGCACTCTGGGTTGCTATCCGCTGACTTTTGCAACCGCCTCCACGGCCTCGGGCGTGTCTGAACTCCTTGAGGAGCTGCGCGCGGCGCAGATTTCCGAACGCAGCTTCCGGCTGATCGATCACGATGAGCCGGCATCGATGGAACGCAAGAAGCGGGAAGGCTATTTCTGACCCGGATCGCCGGGTCCCTCTCCCTGCGTCCGCGTTGGCAGTTCAGCAAACGATCAGCGATTAGCATCACCCCTCAGCGTCCCAACCCGGCATGTCGGATCAACCACCGCTACAACGTCTCTGCATCGACCTCGCCTACTTCGAGCAGGGTTGCCTGTTCGTCTTCGGCTGGATGGTGGAGCCGGGCCCCCCACTGGTCGGGGTGCGTCTGCATGTCGGCGCGCGCGCGATCGACCTCTCGCGCGGCCTGCTGCGCTTTGCCCGGCCGGACGTGGCGGAGCATTGGCCAGGGGTGGCCCGGGGCATCGATCACGGTCTGCTCATCGCCGCTTGTCCGCCGGGCGAGATAGATGCCTCGGGGTGCTCGCTTTCCCTTATCTTGGCCGATGGCACCGCCTGGGATGCCACGGCGGAGCTCTCGCGCGACCGCGACCGCTTTGCGGGCTTTGCCGAGGGGCACGCCGGCGCGCTCGAGCGGCTGTTCGCCATGCTCGACACGCAGACCGCCGATCGGCTGCGCGCCGTGGCCGGGGTGGGCGGCGGCGCAGCCCTCGCGGCGCCGCGCATCGACCTGATCTGCCTGCCGGTGCGCAACACGCTGCTGGTGCTCGGCGGCGATCTCGACCCGGCTGTCGAGACGATCGGCCTGCAGGGTGTGGCCGCGGTTGCCCGGCCGCTGCGCTTCCGGCGCGAGGTCGCCCCCGGGGTCGTACGCCAGGGCGCGTCCGGCGATTTCGTCGCGATCATCGACTTCGACGAAGCACAAGGGCTGGCCGGCGATCTCGTGCTGGTGCTGGCCGGCGGCGATCGCCTCCGGCGGCAGCCGCTGGGCGTCCCCGCCGCGCTCGATCGCGGGCTCGCCGCCCTCGAGCGGCACCTGCGCACGTTCGACGCCGACAGCCGCCTGGTCGTCCTCGGGGCGATGGCGGCCGGCATCGCCCGATGGCAGGTGCCGCCGGCAATCGCCGCCCGGCTCGCCACGCTCCGGGACCTCGCGGTGGCGGAGCTGCCGAGCCGGCTCGATCGCCCCGATCTCGGCGTCCGGCTGACCCTCGACCTCGTCCATCCCGTCGGGCAGGAGGGCGTGTTCCTCGCGGGCTGGGCGGTGCTGGAGACCGACCGCGTCGAGCAGGTGAATTTCCGGCTCGCCGACGAGCCCGGCACCGACATCCTGGCGCACTGGGTGGCGCATCAGCGGCCGGATGTCTGGCGTTCGCTGAAGCGCGAGGGGGCGCTGCTGGAAACCGACGAGCTCGGCTTCATCTGCTTCATTCCCCAGCCGATCGCGCCCGACCGCAAGCAGGCCGCCATCGCCGTGCGCTGCCGCGACCACGTCAGTCTGCACATGCGCGTCGATCTGCCGCCGGCGATCGCCGATCCCGTCGAGGCGATCAAGCCGATCCTGACGTCGTTTCACCAGACCCACCGGATGCTGCGCCGGCTGCTCGACCGGCATATCGGTCCGGCGGTGCAGGCCGCCTGGTCGTCGCGAAAGCTCGCGGCCGCCGCGCCGGTCATCGAGGATTTCGGCGCACCACCCGCCGACCCCGAGGTTTCGCTGGTCATCCCGCTCTACGCCCGCTTCGACTTCGTCGAGCACCAGCTCGCGCAGTTCGTCGATGACGCCTATCTGCGCCGCTGCGAAATCCTCTACGTCGTCGACGATCCCGCGATCTACGACGAATGCCGCCTCGCCTGCCTGGAGCTTTCCCGCTTCTACGAGGTGCCGTTCCGGCTGGTGTACAACCGCTGCAACGCCGGTTTCGCCGCAGCGACCAATCTCGGGGCGTCGCTGGCGCGCGGCCGCTACATCCTGATGATGAACTCCGACGTGTTGCCGGATCGGCCGGGCTGGCTGGCCGAGCTGGTCGCGGCGCATCGCGCCCTGCCGGAGGCCGGCGCCGTCGCACCGAAGCTGCTCTACGAGGACGGCGGCATCCAACATGCCGGCATGCGGTTCATGCGCCTGCCGCTCTGGGGCGGTCTCTGGGTGAACGACCATCCGCGCAAGGGACAGCCGAACCAGGCCGGCACCGAGCCGGCGGAGTTCATGGCGCTGACCGGCGCCTGCCTGCTGATCCGCACCGCGCTGTGGCGCGAGGTCGGCGGGCTTTCCGAGGAATACGTGATCGGCGATTTCGAGGACAGCGATCTCTGCCTGAAGCTGCTGCGCGCCGGGCGCCGCAACTGGCTGGTGCCGGCGATCGAGCTCTACCATCTCGAGCGGCAGTCGCAGGACCGCATCGGCGACGCCAGCTGGCGGCGCAATCTCTCGCTCTACAATTGCTGGACGCACACGCAGCGCTGGGACGGCGAGATTTCGCGCCGGCTCGAGGCGTCATGACCCGCATCCTGATGATTGCGCATGGCCATCCCGATCTCGGCGTCGGCGGCGGCGAGATTGCGGCGTACCGGCAATGCCAGGAGCTGCGCGCCCAGGGCCACGAGGTGCTGTTCATGGGCCGCATCGCCGAGCCGAGCGGCCATGGCGGCACGGTGTTTTCGGTGCGCGATGCCGGCCTGTCGGTGCCCGATCCGAGCCGGCAGGACGTGCTGTTCCACAGTCCGGATTTCGACCATTTCCGCTTCTCGCAGCGGGCGAAATGGGCGGTCTACAAGGAGTTCCGCAGCCTGCTCGACCGCTTCGCGCCGGAGGTCGTGCACTTCCACCATTATGTGCATCTCGGCCTGGAGCTGATCCGCGAGGTGCGGAAGTATTCCGGGGCCGTGCCGATCGTGCTGACGCTGCACGAGTATCTCGCGATCTGCAACAACCACGGCCAGATGATCAAGACGGAGGCCGCCAAGGCGCCCGGCCGGCTATGCGATCGCGCCGGCCCGGCCGACTGCCACGCCTGCTATCCCGACCGCTCGCCGCAGGATTTCTTCCTGCGCGAGCGCTTCATCAAGTCCTTCTTCAGCCTGGTGGACGCGTTCGTGTGTCCGAGCGAATTCCTGCTCGGCCGGTATGCGCAATGGGGCATCGCGCGCGAGAAGCTGGTGCTGCTCGAGAATGGCCAACCCGCGATTCCCGCGGACACGAGCGGGGATACGCAGGCTGAAAGTCTGTGCCGCCGCTTCGCTTTTTTCGGCCAGGTCTCCGAGCTGAAGGGCGTGCCGCTGTTCCTCGATGCGATCGATGCTCTGCCCGACACGCTGCGCGAGCGCCTCGCCTTCGACATCCACGGCACCTTGCATCATCAGTCCGAGGAGTTCCGCCGGAATTTCGCGGCGCGGGTCGCCGCATCCGGCGATGGCGTGCGCTTTCACGGCGGCTATCGGCCGGCGGATCTCTCGACATTGATGCGGCGGATCGGCTGGGTGGTCGTGCCCTCGATATGGTGGGAGAACTCGCCCCTGGTGATCCAGGAGGCGTTCAACCATGGCCGGCCGGTGATCTGCAGCAACATCGGCGGTCCCGCCGAGAAGGTCGCCGACGGGGTGACCGGCCTGCACTTCATCGCCGGTGATGCCGGCGACCTCGCAGAGCGCATCGGACAGGCGGCTGACGCCGGGCTCTGGGCGTCGCTGCGCCGCAACATCCGCCCCCCGCTCTCGATCGGCGAGGCGGCGCAGCGTCATTTGGATCTCTATCAGCGGCTGGCGCTACGGCGTGCCCCGGCCCCGTCGCCCGTCCCGACGCCGGCCGCGGCGGCCGCGGCGAGTGCCCCGGCGCGCCGCCTGGCGAGACGGGCGAAATAGGGCGCCCCTGGTCTTTGCGGCCCCGAGGCCGTAGAGCAATGTCCGCCTCTCCCGAAGATCCTCTAATCAGGCCCGACTGGGGCGTCGCCAAGTGGTAAGGCAGCGGATTTTGATTCCGCCATGCGGAGGTTCGAATCCTCCCGCCCCAACCGTACGGCCGCCACGCCCGCCGGAGTGAGCTCCAAATGCCAATGGCATTGCAGCGCCCCTTGCGGCAGGCGCACCGGGTCGCGGATCAGGCCGCCGGCCAGGCAGGCCGCGAGTGCCGCGTGGAACGCATCCGCATCGAGCGCCAGGCCCGTGATTTCCTGAAACCGGTTCAGCCCTGCGGCGAAATCCGGCTCGCTGATCCGATGATGAAAGGCGGTTTGCAGGATCTGCCACGCAATCGTGCGGTGATCACGCTCTAGATCCACCGCCCGATGCGTCCGATCAGGTATCCGATGATCACCGCCGTGAGCACGGTGGTGAGCGGCTGCTCCCGCGTCCGCGTGCTCAGCCGGTCCATGGCGTCGCAAGCGCTGTCCATCAGCGCGCCGTAGCTGTCCTGCAGCCGTCCGGCCGCCTGGTCGATCTTGCCCTGGGCTTGGGTCTTGGCGTCACCGGTGAAGCGACCAGCGGCTTCCTCGACATTGCCGGCCGCGGTCCTGGCGGCTCCCTCGAAGCGGTTCCCACTCATCTGGAGTTCTCCCGATTGGATGCCTGGTGCCATACTAACGCCGCACCGCCGCCTCGGCTTCCCCGATGTGCCAGCATTATGGGACGGCTCAGGCCCGATCAATACAGTCCAGCCCGCAGCAGCCAACCATAGTAGAAGAAGCTTCCCGGACTGAACGGAACCGGGCGCCGGAGTAACAATTTCTCGACTGCCCGATCATACGGCATTGGACCAGGCGCGATTTACAGAACCAGTATGGTGCTTCGGCCAAATCGACCGGTGCCGCGCAGATTTGATCTGGCGCATTCCCCGGCTCTTGCTAACACTCCCCCGATGAAATCCCGGACCCCGGTCGTTCCCCCCTTGTCACTGTGGGGCGGCATCGAGTGCAGCATGGTCCGGGTCGGCGACACTTGGCGCGACCAGTTGCGCGAGACCGGCCACTACGACCGTCCGGAAGACCTCGACACCATCGCCGCCCTCGGCCTGCGCACCCTGCGCTACCCCGTGCTGTGGGAGCACGTGGCGCCCCGGCACCCGGCCGAGCGCGATTGGCACTGGCACGACGACCGCCTGCAGCGGTTGCTTTCCCTCGGCGTCGCGCCGATCGCCGGCCTGGTGCACCACGGGTCCGGCCCCCGCTACACCAGCCTGGCCGACCCCGGCTTCGGCGAGGGCCTGGCGCGGCACGCGGCGGCGGTGGCGCGGCGCTATCCCTGGATCGCCGACTGGACGCCGGTCAACGAGCCGCTCACCACGGCCCGCTTCTCCGGCCTCTACGGGCACTGGTACCCGCACCAGCGCGACCCCTATCTGTTCTTGCGCATGGTGGCCAACCAGTGCCACGCCACCCTGCTGGCCATGCGGGCGATCCGCCGCGAGGTGCCGCACGCCCGACTCGTGCAGACCGAGGACATCGGCAAGACCTTCGCCACGTCGCGCCTCGCCTATCAGGCCGAGCACGACAACGCCCGCCGCTGGCTCAGCTTCGACCTGCTCTGCGGCCATCTCGACCGTAACCACCCCTGGTGGAACAACCTGCTCGAGGCCGGGGTGCCGCAGCGCCAGCTCGAAGACCTGCTGAGCGGGGAGGCGGCGCCCGCCCTCATCGGCGTGAACCACTATGCCACCAGCGACCGCTTCCTCGATGACCGGATCTCGCTCTATCCGCCGGCGCTGCGCGGCGGCAACGGGCAGGAACGCTACGTCGATACCGAGGCGGTCCGCGTCCTGACCGGCGAAGGACTCGGCTGGAGCGCACGGCTGCAGGAGGTCTGGGAGCGCTACCGGCTGCCGCTCGCCGCGACCGAAATCCACCTCGGCGACGGCGAGGCGGAACAGATCCGCTGGCTGCACGAGGCTTGGCAGGCCGCCGTCGCCCTGCGGGCGCAGGGTGTCGACATGCGCGCCGCCACCGTCTGGGCCCTGTTCGGCTCGATGGACTGGAACAGCCTGCTGACCGGCAAGGCCGGGCACTACGAGCCGGGCGCCTTCGATGCGCGCCACTCCCCGCCGCGCGCGACCCTGCTCGCCGAGGCGGTCAGCGCCCTCGCCCAGACCGGACACTTCTCGCATGCGCTCCTCGCCGACGAGGGATGGTGGCGGCGGGAGGATCGGTTGCACGTGCGGGTGGCGCGGGGGTAACAAGCAAGGAAGGCGAGGGCGCTGCCCCAACTCTAGAAGGGTGGGCCCGCTGGGGCCCGTCGGCCCCAGACCCCATGACTCAAGAGAGAAAGCACATGAGCTGGGCGACCGGAGCAGCGTACAAGGACGGGCGCATCATGCCGGTCCCGGAGGCGACCATTCCCGTCACGGAATGGGGGTATCGGCGCTCCGACGTGACCTATGACGTGGTCAGCGTCTGGGGCGGCGCGTTCTTCCGCCTGGCTGACCATATCAGCCGCTTTCGCGCTTCCATGCAGACCTTCCGGCTGACCCCGCGCGAGACCGACGAGGACATCCGCAGCATCCTGCATGAGCTGGTGCGGCGGACCGGGCTGCGCGAGGCCTACGTCGCCATGGACTGCCTGCGCAACCGCCCGCCGCCCGGCACCCGGCTGCATCCCGCCAACGCCACCTGCACCCTGCTGGCATTCGCCGTGCCCTATGTCTGGCTGATGCCGCGCGAGACCATCGAGCGCGGCGTGCACCTCATCATCTCCTCCACACCGCGCATCCCCGAGATCTGCCTCGATCCTCGCGCGAAGAACTTCCATTGGGCCGACATGACGCGTTCGCTGTTCGAGGCGGAGGAGAAGGGTGCGGACAATCCCGTCCTGCTCGACCTCGACGGCAACGTCACCGAAGGCCCCGGCTTCAACGTCTTCGCCGTCACCAACGGCGTGGTCGCCACACCGGATCGCGGCGTGCTCGAAGGCATCACCCGCCTGTCGGTGATCGAGCTGTGCGGCAAGCTGGATATTCCCTGCGAGATCCGCCCGGTGCCGGCTGACGAGCTGCGCCAGGCCGACGAGATCTTCATCAGCTCGACGGCCGGCGGCGTCATGGGCGTCACCAGGCTGGATCGCCGCGTCCTCGGCAACGATCGGCCGGGACCGCTCACCGAAAGAATGCGCGAGGCCTACTGGCGCTTCCGCAAGGAGGGCTGGCACGCCGACCCCGTCACCTACGATCTGGCTGCCTGATACGCCATGCGCATCCTCGTGGTCGGTGCCGGATCGACCGGCGGCTATTTCGGAGGCCGCCTGGCTCAGGCCGGGCGCGACGTTACCTTTCTCGTCCGGCCCGCCCGCGCACGGCACCTGCGCGAGCACGGCCTGCAGATCGTCAGCCCGCACGGCGATGCCGCCCTGGCGCCGG
This sequence comes from Acidisphaera sp., assembly GCA_019240395.1. GTDB lineage: Bacteria > Pseudomonadota > Alphaproteobacteria > Acetobacterales > Acetobacteraceae > JAFAYA01. The sequence continues at coordinate 44,865 of JAFAYM010000165.1, forward strand.
CCATCGTGACCGCACCGGAGATCGCGGCGCCGTTCGATGTCGTGCTGCTGGCCGTCAAGGCCTTCGCCCTCGATGCGGCGCTCGACGACATGGCTCCCGCGGTCGGCGCCGGGACGATGATCGTGCCGACCTTGAACGGCATGCGGCATGTGGATGCGCTGCGCGCCCGCTTCGGCGAGCCTTGCGTGCTCGGCGGCGTCTGCAAGATCGCCGCGACCGTCGACGAGCAGGGCCGCATCGTCCAGCTCGCGAAATTCCAGGAGCTCGCCTATGGCGAACTGAGCGGCGAGACCTCCGATCGCACAAGCCGGCTCGATGCGGTGATGCAGGGCGCGGGGTTCGAGGCCCGGCTCTCGCCGATGATCGAGCGCGAGATGTGGGAGAAATGGGTGCTCCTCGCCGCGCTCGGCGCGATCACCTGCCTGATGCGCGGCACGGTCGGCGAGATCGAGGCGGCGCCGGGCGGCATCGACTTCGCCCTCGGCGTGCTGGCCGAATGCGTCGCGATTGCCGCGGCCTCGGGGCAGCCGCCGCGCGATGACGTCGTGGCGAATGCCCGAGCGACGCTGACCGCCAAGGGCTCGTCCTTCGCCTCATCGATGTACCGCGACCTCGTGCAGGGAAGCGCGATCGAGGCCGACCAGATCGTCGGCGACATGCTGGCCCGCGCGCGCCGCGCCAGCGTGTCCACGCCGCTGCTGGCGACGGCCTACACGCATCTCGCCGTCTATCAGAACCGGCTCTCCGCCCGATGACGGGCTGGCGGATCGCGGCTGCGGCCGCCGCGATCGCGCTGCTGGGCGGCCGGGCGGACGCGCAGACGCCACCGCCATCCGACACGCTGCTGCACCTCTCGACGACCGGCACCGTGCAGGTGTCGCCCGACCAGCTGGTCGCCGATCTGGTGGCGCAGAGCACGTCCCCCTCCGCCGCGGCGGCGCAGCGCCGGGTCAACGCGCTGATCGCCGACGGCATGAAAATGGCACAGGGTATTGCCGGCGTGGACGTTCGCGCGATCGGCTACTCGGTTGCACCGGGCGACGACAAGCGCACGAGTTGGGTGGCACAGCAGACCCTGGAGCTGCGCGGCGCGGACGGGCCGTCGCTGCTCGATCTCGCCGGCCGGCTGCAGGAGCACGGTCTGGCGGCGGCGGCACTCGACTGGCAGCTTTCGCCGGCGCTGCGCCGCCGTGCGCATGACGATGCGACCATCGCGGCGCTCAAGGAGATGCAGGCGCGCGCGGCATCGGCGGCGGCGGCGCTCGGCCTGCACATCGACCATCTCCAGGACGTTCGCCTCGACGGTCCGGTGTATCAGCCGCGGCCGATGATGGCGATGGCGCGAGCGGCCTCTCCGGCGCCGGCGCCGCAGGCCACCGCCGCACCGGAGGACGTGACGGCCAACGTCTCCGCCGATCTGGTGCTGCGGCCCTAATCGGGCTCGGCCGCGAGCTCGATGTCGGCGTAGATCTCGGCCAGCGGAAGCTCGATGCCGATCTCCGGCATGCGCAGAACCGCCGCAGTGTCGGCGGCGATCTCGGCGACCCAGTCCTCGCCCTTGCGCGCAAAGACGATCGCGCCGGCATGGCTCTGCTGCAGAACGACGTAGCGCTGGATGGACGGCGTGGCGCGATACTCCGCGTTCTTCACCACCAGATCGTCGTTGGCGGTGCTGTCGCTCAGGATCTCGAACACGACGACGGGTTCGGCAACCACTTTGGCGCGTGGCTCGACCGGGGTGCAGACGACGAAGGCATCGGGATAGCGGATGCGACCGGCGACGGCGATCTTGAGCTCGCTGCCGTAGACGCGGCACGGCCTTCCCCGCAAGGCCGTCCGCAGAGCGCCGATCAGGTTCACCTGGATGCCGGCGTGGGCTGCCGTCACTCCGACCATCGCGACCGGTCGAAAGCCGTCGAACTCGTAGCGCAGCTCCTGCCGATCCTCCCAGGCGAGGAACTGCTGGACAGTCATCGGCTTCTGCAGCGCGATGTTCATGGTGTAGTGTAACACTCGTGAGAAAGACAGGCGAGGGGCTCTGCCCCTCGACCCCGCTGGTGTCCGTCGACCCCAGACCCCATCACTAAGTAACGGATTCCAAAGGCTACGCCTTTGGTGGGGGGTCGAGGGGGGCAAAGCCCCCTCGCCTCGCTTCCTTCTTGGTTGCACTATGACCGGCACACACGCCCCGGAGGAAAACACATGACACCGTCACCTGGCCGGCAGCTCAAGGAGCTGATCAACGCCCCCGGCATCCTCGTCATGCCGGGCGTGTTCGACGGCTTCAGCGCGCGCCTTGTCGAGAGCCTGGGCTACAAGGCGGGCAGCGTGTCCGGCGCCGGATTGAGCGAGACCAATCTCGGCTGGGCCGATGTCGGCGTCATGGGATACGAGGAGAACTTGCACGCCTCCGCCGCCCTCGCCGCATGCTGCTCCATTCCGCTGCAGGCCGACGGCGACACCGGCTACGGCAACGCCATCAACGTCTACTTCACCGTGCAGGGTTTCGAGCGCGCCGGCCTCGCCGGGCTGATGATCGAGGACCAGGTCTGGCCCAAGCGCTGCGGCCACATGGCGGGCAAGCAGGTGATCTCGGCGGAGGAGGGCAGGGAGAAGATCCAGGCCGCCGCCGAAGCGCGCCGCGACCCCGATTTCGTCATCAAGGCGCGCACCGACGCGACCGCCATCCACGGCGTCGGCGAAGCGATCCGCCGGCTCAACCTCTACGCCGAGGCCGGCGCCGATCTGCTGTTCGCCGACGCCCTGCTCTCCGCCGAGGACATCCGCACGGTGGCGCAGAACGTCGCCAAGCCGCTCGCCGTCAACATGGGCTTCGGCATCCGCCAGCGGCCGACCACGCCGCTGCTCTCCGCCCGCCAGCTCGAAGACATGGGCGTCGCCGCCGTCTCCTATCCGCGCCTGCTGACCGCCGCGGCCATCCAGGGCATGAAGAACGCGCTGGCGGTGCTGGATCAGTCGCTGACCGAAGGGCGGGTGATCGACCGGCCGGACCTGCTGGTCTCCTTCGACGAGCTAAACACGCTCATGGGGCTGCCGAAGATCCGCGAAATGGAGCAGCGGTTCCTCGGCGCGTCGGCCCCGGCCGAAGCACCCGAGCGGAAGCGCGCCTGATGCAACGCGACAGCTTCGCGACGCGCCGGCAGCTGGCCGTCGGCGATGCCCGCTACACCTATTTCAGCCTGCCGGATCTGGCCCGCGCCACCGGGGCCGCGCTCGATCGCCTGCCCTTCTCGCTTCGGGTGCTGCTGGAAAACCTGCTGCGCAACGAGGACGGGATCACCGTCAGCCCCGAGGAAATCCGCGCCCTGGCCGCCTGGAGCCCGGATGCCGCGGGCGCGGAGCAGGAGGTCGCGTTCTACCCGGCGCGTGTCCTGATGCCGGATTCCTCGGGCGTGCCGCTGCTCGTCGATCTGGCGGCGCTGCGCGACGCG
>JAFAYM010000167.1 GCA_019240395.1 Acidisphaera sp.
CGCCGCCCAGCGTCTGATGGAGCTTGAGACTGACGGCCTATGCGGCGCCGGACACGGCGAACGCAGCGAGAGCCGGACCAACCAACGCAACGGCTTTCGTGACCGCGACTGGCAGACCCGGGCGGGCACGGTCGAGCTGCGTATCCCCAAGCTGCGCCGGGGCAGCTATTTTCCCGCCTTCCTCGAGCCACGGCGCATCGCCGAAAGGCGCTGACGGCGGTGATCCAGGAGGCCTACGTTCAGGGGATCTCCACCCGCTCGGCCTACGAACTGGTCAAAGCGCTCGGCATGGAGGGCATCAGCAAGAGCCAGGTATCCCGGTTGTGCGGCGAGACCGACGAGCGGGTGGGCGCCTTTCTGACCCGGCCGATTGAAGGCGACTGGCCCGATGTCTGGCTGGACGCTACCTCCATGAAGGTCCGGCGCGACCACCACATCGTCTCCGTCGCGGTGATCGTCGCCGTTGGCGTCAACACCGACGGTCGGCGCGAAGTGCTCGGCATGACCGTGGGCAGCACTGCCCAAGCTCTGCGCCCGAGACAGCGCGATCTCCTCCCGCTCCGCAAAGGAGAGATAGCGCCCAGAGGGCGCCCCCGAGAACCGTGGCAGGTGCGATGGCGCCATCCCGCCCGCCTCGCGGAACCACCGGGTCCCGACCGGCTGCGATACCCCGACCTCCATTGCCGCGTCCTCGCTCGACAAACCGGCCGCGATAAATGCCCAAAACCGCCGCCGGTGCTCCCGTCGCGCCACCGGAGGCCGTTCCGCCGGCCGCGGCCATCCGTCACCCTTCTCCTCGCGGCGGCCCTTTTGCCGGTCCCCTGCGTGACCCAGTAACAGATCGACTGCGCCGTCGGCTTGAACTCGCGGGCGAGGTCGGCCGGATCACGACCGGCGCGACCAGATCGACCATCTGGCGGCGGAATTCAGGCGAATAAGACGGGCGTGTCCTCGGCATCGTGGAGCCTCCAGTTGAATGCCTGAACGGCTTCACCAAACCGGGTCAACTTCATTCAGGGCCGAGGTCGACAATCTGATGACCGGTAGCGTGGTCCTCCCGGCGAGGGGAACACGATCTCGAGCCGAGAGATTGTCTATGCGGAAAATTCGAGAAGTTCTTCCGTTGAAGCATGCGTGCAGTGCGAGCGTGCGGACGATCGCGCGCTCGGTCGGGATCGGGCACACGGACGGTGGCCGAATATCTGCGCCGGACGGCGGTAATCGGGATCACCTGGCCGGTGCCGCCCGATTCCGAGCTGGAGCGACGGCTGTTTGCCCCGGCCGGTTTCAACAGGCCGCCGGCGCGGATCATGCCCGAGTGGAACCACGTGTATGCCGAGCACCGCCGGCGCGCCGTGACCCTCCTCTTGCTAGGGAGGAATACCGGGCCGAGCATCCGGATGGCTACGGCTATAGCGGTTCTGCGAGCTCTACATCCAGTGGCGCCGTAGCATCAGCGCGATGATGCGGCAGATGCATGTCGCCGGCGAGAAGCTGTTCATGGACTTCGCCGGCGACACCGTGCCGGTGTTTCACGGGGCAAGCGAGAAGAGCGCCGGGCGCACCTGTTTGTCGCCGTGCTCGGGGCGTCGAACTAAACTTATGCCGAAGCCCGCTGGACGAGGGGGCCCCCTTGCGCTTCAGCTCGGTCCCGTGCTCGGAAGGGGCGGATCAAATGACATTTTACTAGGCACGTAGGAGAAGCGATGGCCCGTCGCCCCCGGACCTGATCCGAGCAGACGAGAGGGCTTTGCAAAGAAGCGATGCGTTGAAAGACTTTGGGAGACCAAAGAGGGATACCAGTGATGTTTGTCGAAGAGGCTTGCGCGGCTCGTGATGGCTAGCCCAGCTGAGCAGGCTGCTATTCCGGTCAAAACAACTGCACTCAGCAGCGCCCTGCGGAGGCCAAAGGTGATTATCTTCTCCTCACTTTGGGCTGCATCCCATACCTCATAGGCTAGGTCAACGAGTTCCGCAGCAAGCCCATGAGAGCCCTCATCCGCGGCCGCATCGGCGAGTGCGATCAGCCGGTGAAAGAGATCGTCGCTTGGTGGAACTCCGACAGCCATCGTCAAATGACTCCGCGGTGGGTTTCAATGCTTTGCGACCTGGAGCCGTGCGAGCCGGCCTCGCGCGCAGGTAGCGCATAACGCAGTGGCATGCAACCATTAGTTTTTCCCTCGCCGTTAACGCACGTGAAGAGGGCCAGATACCTAGTGAAAGTTCGTGAAACAGAGATGCTCACTAGGATGGCATGAGAAGTTAGGTCTTGTTCTGAACAAGCCGCAGTTTAAGTTTGGCTGAATGGACGACGATGCCGATCCTCCCGCGGGTGCCCCAGCTCTCCTCATCGACGTGCACGTGGGTCAGCGCCTGCGTTCGGCACTCAGCGATAAGGGGCTGAGTCGAGAGGCCGTTGCGGAGGCCCTCGGAGTGAGCTTGCAGCAGCTCGCAGGGTTCGAGCACGGTACAATCCGCGTTGGGGGCGCGCGACTGTTGCGTCTCGCGAACCTGTTCAGCGTCCCTCTTACCTTCTTCTTCGAAGGGCTCGAGTCAGGCGAGACATCCTACCCACCGCAGCCATAAAGAAGGGAGCACCCTTCGATGCTCCCCTCTGTTCCGCGCCGGTCGAGATTCCCGCACGTAGCGCCTCCTCGATCCCGGCGTCAGCGCCTTTTCAGCCATGCACCGTCGCTCCAGGGCGGGAAAATAGCTGCCCCGGCGCAGTTTGGGGATACGCAGCTCGACCGTGCCCGCCGGTCTCCCATTCGCAGTCACCAAAGCCGTTGCGTTGATTGGTCCGGCTCTCGCTGCCTCGCCTTGCCCGGCACCGCATAAACCGCCAATCTCAAGCTCCATCAATCGCTGCACGGTTGAACCGATCATCTCGCGTTTAAGCGTCGTGTCGGACCCTTCTCCAGGAGCTCGCGAAGGGCAATCGACGGTCCGGCAGGCGACTTATATACGATGATCCTAGAACCGCTTCCAGACACTGTTCCAGTGGCCGTAGGGGGCTGGCGGGGCTCGCCAGGTGAGGTTGTGAACCGTAAAGAAGTGCGACGCTCCAGAAACTTACGGTCGTCGTGCCGGGTTTCCCAAGAACATTGTAGGTACCATTTTGTCGTCCGCGTAGAGCCTACCTGGGAGGGACCGACGCTACTGGGCGGCGACGATGTCGTCTAGTTCAGGTGAAGCGCGCATTTAGCTGTTCGGAGCGGAATATGGCGGAAGCATCAGCTGATTGTACGGCAATCTTCTCCGCGATCTACGAGCAGGATCACTGGAGCAACGGCTCAGGCCCTGGATCGCGCCCATATTTTACCATTGAATATCGCGGGTTTCTTGAAAAATTCGTGGGCATGAATACCATTACCAGCATCGTGGATATTGGATGTGGAGATTGGCAATTCTCACGACTAATTCACTTCGGAAGCGTCCGCTACTACGGCTTCGACGTGGTGCCGGCGTTAATTGAGGCCAACTGCCTGCGCTTCGGATGTTCCAACGTCAGCTTTCATCTTCTTCCCTCAGATCCCAGTCAATTGCCCAAAGCCGACCTGCTAATCATGAAAGATGTCCTCCAGCACTGGCCAGACTGCGCGATCAACTTCTATAAATCAGCCGTGTTCCCGCGATTTAGATTCTGCCTTCTTACAAATTCCTATCAAAAACTACACACGCCGCACAACGTTGATATCCCATTCGGCAACTTCCGGACATTGGATTTGACCGCGAAGCCTTACCTCATTAACGGGAGTTACCTGTTCGAGCACTGGGGTTCTGAACCGTGGGAGCGGATCAGGACTTTGCTCGTGCGCTGTCAGCTGGAGGGGCCGGTGGGCTCCACGGCGTGAGCGGATTGACGGCAAGGGTCGGATGAGATGACCGATCGACCATGGCCTGTCCTTTCTGATGACCGGAATGCCACTCCCGAGTGCAGAACCACCTTTCGCTGAGCGCGTGCCGGATGGCGCGCTCAGGCCATAGCCGCTACCTCGAAATGATGGAGGTAATCATCTACGCTCGTAGGGAGCCGCTCGGCTTTCGGGTGATTCTTGCGAAGCCCGGCATGCAACGTGTGGTGGCCCAGGTTACCTGTGCGCCGCTTCGGCAGTCCCAAGGGCAACGCCATCATCCGCTATTTGCAAATTGGCGGTAGCTGTTTGGTCCCGGGATGAGGTGACGTGGGTTGAGCTTGAATATCTCCGGCGTTTTGGTCCAGGCTAGGCAGATCGCTTGGAAGGGTGTTTTCCATCGGATGGCTATGAGGTGCTTGGCGAAGTTGTAGGCTGACACTAAAGCGAGGACGTGGGCCTTGAGGCTTTCGAGGTCCGGATAGTGGAAGGCCTTCACGGTTGCTTCCTTGACGGTCCGGTTCATCCGCTCGGCTTGGCCGTTGGTCCACGGGTGGTAGGATCTAGTGAGCTTGTGCTGGATGCCGTGTTGCTTGCAGACGCGATCGAAGATGTGGCCGCCGAACATGGCCTCCATTGCTGGGGAACGGCCGCGGTTCTTCGGCAGATCGGCGAACGCCATGCCATTGTCGGTCAGCACGGTATGGATTGCATACGGAAAGGAGCTGATGACACCGCGGAGGAAGTCCGCCCCGTTCATCTTGCCTGCATCGCCGCGGAACTCGACGTAGGTGAACTTCGACACGCGATCGATTGCCAGGACATGTTGAGTTTGCCTTGGGCGAGGCGCAGTTCGCTGACGTCGATATGGACATAGCCGATGGCGGCGTCGGCGAACTTGCCCCGTTTGGACGCCTGATCGGGGCTTTAGGGCAGCCGGGAGATGCCGTGGCGAGCCAGGCACCTGTGCAGGCTGGATCGGGTGAGCGTTGGGATGCTGTCGCGCAGGCATCCGAGCACGTCGTCGATCGGCAGCAGCGTGCGCCGACGAAATTCGACGATCATGGCCTCCTCAACTGCGGAGAGCACAGTGCTGCGGGGCGTCGTCCGCCCCATGGGTGCATCGTCCGTGGTGGTGCGGCCACGCGTTTGGTAACGGTCGTCCGGCTCAGGCCATAGCGCTTGGCCAGGGCGCTGCTCGTCTCTTTCGACGCTTGGAGCTCGGCTCGAACTCGCGGCGTCGTTCGGGCACTGCCGTGAAGACTGCCTGCCATAGCGCTTCCTCTGCGTCTCGCGTCAGGGTAGCGTCACGACATCCCGGGACCAAACAGGTAGCGACGTTAAGGGCCGATCTTCAAAGCCTGCGGTTTGCCTCTGAGCTGATGCAGCACCTCCCGAAGCACCTCCTGCCATAAAAGTATCGCTACTGCATCATTTCCTGCATTACTTTCTGCTAAGCGGGCAGAAGCGATGACGGGAGCTAAACCAGCGTGCAATTGCACCAAAGTGCGGGCGATTGTTTGTGGATCTTGCTCTGGCACGTCGATTACCGATCCGGGGGGAGCTCAGTCCAGCCTAGCTAGATATGCCCCGAAGGCCTTATTGGTCGGCAGGCGTACTCTGGATAGACATTTCACACGGAGACTTTGATGGATCGCATCACAACTGTCAAGCACCTAGCTGGCAGTTGCCCTTGCAAAGGGTTGGGGTGTGTTTCGACCCTTTAACCGCGGGTGTTTGTCAAGGTCGGTTACGCGTCCGTGCCGTGGTCAGGGTCCTTTCCGAGGTCTGCGCCTCATGATTGTGTTCGGGGCGGGTGCCTCAACGCGTGGAGCGAAGTTCGAGGAACTCGTCTTCAGCCGAAACACCGAGGTCATCGACACCACCGTCCCGGCAGGGACAACGACCGACGCTGCTCAACCCGCAGGCCGGATCTCTTCTTTCCTGTTAAGCCGCCTTCTTCTCCATTCCCCACTCGAAGCTGGTACCGTCGGTCCAGATGCAGTGCAGGATGACGGCGATCTTGCGGGCGACCGCGACTTCGCCTTTTTGGCGCCGACCCACTTCATCAGTCGCGTGCCCCATGCGTTCAGCGCCGACCAGCGCTGGGTCCGGTGCAGCAGAACCCTGGCGGCTTCGAACAGGTAGGTGCGCAACAGCCGGTCGCCCCGCTTCGAGATGCGGCCGTTGACGTCCTGCTCGCCAGATTGCTTTCGCCGCGGGGTGAGACCGAGGTAAGCGTCGACGGTCTGAGCCGACCGGAACCGCGTCGGGTCGTCGATAGTGTGCCGGAACGCCATGGCGGTCACCACGCCGACGCCGGACACGCTCATCAGCCTACGCGTTGTCTCGTCAGCCTTCGCTTCCTGGCGCACGCGATCCGCGGCGTCATCGGCTCGTCGGTGAACACGGCCTGGAACTGAGCGAAATTGACTGCCCCTGCTCGCCGGGCGCGGTCTCGAACCGGACCTCGAACCCCGGTGCCGGACGCGGCCGCACATCGCGCAGAAAGTCGGTCAGGGGCGGTGTAGCCGCCCGGATATCCGAGGTCTTTAAGCTCTCGCAGCAGCCGCGCGTCGGTCAAACTGGGATAGGCTCCGACCCGCTCGCGCAGATAGGCCGTGAAGGGGTCGAGCACCGTCCGCCTCGGCTTGCGCGGCCCGTAGGTCGGCGGCTCCAGCCCACGCTCGATGTATCGCCGGACCGTCTTGCGATCGAGCCCGCACTGCCGGGCAATTTCAGAGACCCATCAGCCCCTGACGGTACAAGTCGAGGATTATCACCACTGCCTCCAGCCTGACCACCGTCACCTCTCCCGCCAATCGGGAGAGCATCGGCTGAAGGACGCCGCCAAGCCTGCAGAAGCGAACCTCAGGCTCGACGAGCACCGATCAGCTGGGGAATTTTCAAACGGCGGTTTTGGGGAGTTTCACTCCGGCATGCACAGCTGAGTGATGCGAGGCCGAGCTTACCAGACCTCGTGCGGTGCGCAGGGCAGACACCCGCGATTACTCAACGTGTGGAATAGGGGCTCTGACTCGAGCGTGGTGCAGTTCGGTGGTGTGGAGCGGGCACAAGGGGGGGCACGCAGGAGGTCGAGCCCAGCGCGGCGATACATCTGCCGCTTGACCAGCTTGAGTTGGTGATCTGCCCTTCGGTCTGTCCGTTCGACTATGTTTCGGTCAGAGCGGGCTTGATCGCCGCAAGATCCGCTCGGACGCCCTTGCCGAACGAGGCAAGCAAACCGTCTCTGGCGTTAGCCAGTGCGTCCGCGTCTCGCTCGCGCGCATGCGATGGAAGCGGTCCAGCAGATCACGCGTCGCCGTAAGAGCGGGCACACCGCTTGGCGGGTGCCGAGATCGCGCAGCAGGTTGCGGTAGGCGAAGCTTTTGTAGGCGGAGCCGTTGTCGGTGATGAGGCGCTCGACGGAGATGCCGAAGCGCTGGAACCAGGCCAGCGCCGGGCGGGTGAAGGCGATGGCGCTGCCCTTGCGTTCGTCTGGCAGGCTTTCGGTGTAGGCGAGGCGCGTTATCGATGCCATTGTGCAGATACTCCCATCCCGTGCCCCACGTGCTGCTCTGACCTTTACGGTTGCCGGTGATGCGGTGGCCGATGCCATCGATGCGGCCGAGCTTCTAGATGTAGAGATGGATCAGCTCGACGGGAGTGTCGCGCTGGTATCGGACGATGTCGGGCCTGGGCTGGAGGGCGCTGAGCTTGCCGAGGCCGAGGCCGCGCGGGATGGGGCCGACGGTGGAGCGTGGCATGCCGAGTTGCCAAGCGATCTGCGGTCCGGGTCACGCGCTGACGGCGGAGATGTTCGATATGGGTGAGGGTATCGGCGGGGGTTGCGGTGTGGGTATCGGGCGGGCGCCGAGCTGCGGTCCTGAAGGACGAACTCGCCTCCCGCTCGATGCCGCGCCAGCCAGCGAAACGCGGTTCGGGGAGAGATGCCGACGGCAGCAGCGGCGTGCTTGACCCGCCAGTCTTCGCTGCACGCCCGGCGGACGAACAGGGCTCGACCTTGCGGCGTCAGGCGGGCATTGTTGTGGACGTCCATCCGGGGCTCCTGCGGGCTGCAGTTGAGAGGTGTCGCAACCACAGCTTCACCCGACCGCCGTGAGGGATAATTTAGGGCCGAGGAGGCATCGATGACCTTGTTGGAAGCCCAGCAGTCAGCAAAAGCAGCTGAGGAGGGCGCGCGCAAAATGGCCGCTGAAGTTAAGGCGAGAGCAATCAAGGACGACAGTGAAATGGGGGGTTTGAGCGCCGACCGACAACTGCTGACGATTCCAGACACGCAGTCGCCCGAGATGAACGCCCGTCGATCTGCAACGATTGATGCCGACATAGCGACACTTCTCGTCCGGCGAGCCGAGGCTGAGAAGACCAAATCTCGCGCAAAGACATGGAAGAGCGCATTCGGTCTTTTGGGGCATTCGTGTGTGGAGTTTTAGAAGAAGGGGTAGAAGTCCGCCAGCAAATTAGCGGGGCTTGTTCCTCGCGGGAGCCGGCTGAGGTTATTCGGGGTTTGAGGACGAGATTGCACCAGCGCGTTCAGGAAGAGGAGCTATGGTTGGTCCAACATAGGTTGCGAGCATGGCGACAGGCGCTCGAGCGCTTGGCGAGCTTATGCAGCCCCCTTGTAGTCTTGCTGATTCTGTCTGGAACCGATTTGGTAACGTGATAACCTCCGTAGGAGCAGCTGCGTAGAGGAAGCACGCGGCGGAGGCGGCCTTCGAGTCTTTCGCCAGGGGTCGGTTGCGGCGATCCATGCGAACCAGCGCTCGATCGTCCCATGCGGGCGTGAACGAAGAAGGCGACCTGCTTATGCGGCTTGCGCACGACCTCGACGCCGATGGCGCTGGCCAGAGCGGCGCGTAGCCCCCTGGAAATCCCGCATCAGAGAAGGCGAGTTGCACGAGCGGCCGGCACAGAGATGGATATCGCCTGACTGTAGCCAACCCTGGGCAGTGGGTCAGGCCGCGGATTGAGAGTGGTGGGTCGCTCCTTTCTGTGGGTTTTGGAGATGCCGTCGCCGAATGCCTTCATGGGGTTTCACCCGGCTATACTGCGACGTCGTACGGACTCGGAGTCGATCAGTTAGGCGTTGAGCACGCGCGCATTTCCACGATGGTGTCGACTAGGTCTTGCGGTCTTCGATGCGGAATTGCTCGTCGAGGAGAGTCCGGTGCAGCCGCTCTAACGATGCCGTTTAACCGGGCCGGCCGACCCGGGTGCGCTTGTAGTCGATGCCCTCGAGTTGCAAGAACAGCTCCGAGAGGTGACGGTCGTGCCGTCCGCCTTCCGTCGCAAGTTTTATGGTACCTTCTTTCTGCGATTGTAGCCCCTTGTTACCGCGGCCTTCGTTCGTCTTGACGCTCTGGATCTCCATTACGGCCGCGGTCGGGCTAGCAGCTTCTCCTGTTCGCTGGCGGTTGCGCGTGACCAACGATGGCTGATGGTTCCCACACACTGTAGTGTGCAACTTGGCAAGTCGGTAATACACGGTCCGCTAGGGAGCTATCTGACATCAAGCGTGGAGCGATGCTGCTGCGCTGCACATAGAAGATGGCGTCCAAGATCTCCCGGACGGGTAGGCCCGTTTCGGCCACGGTCGGCATCGGGAGAGAACCGGCGAAAGGATCGCCGTTCGGCGATGTGGACCGACGAGAACCGTGCCCGGTGTGACCGCAGCAAGCTGCGCTACCCGAGCGACCTGACGGATGCGGAGTGTGAACTTGTCCGGCCCTGCATTCCGTCGTGCAAGCGGGGCGGCCGCCAGCGCACGGTCGGTCTGCGTGAAAATGGCCAGTGGCGCGGTGCCGAAGGACCTGCCGCCGCGCAGCACCCTGCATGATCATCTCGGCCTGTGGAATGGGACGGTACGCTGCAGCACATCCATCACGCGCTCTACGCTGCCTGCCGCGAGCAGGCCGGCCGCCCACATCGGGCGGCTCCTGCAAATCGGGGCTGCCGCGATGGAATCACAACCGATTCAGCAAATAGATGGACACTGAGAAGAACTATGCACCCGCATAAACCTTCCGGACAGACTCTGAGAGTCCATCCAAGATCATATTGAGGTTTGGCAGAGCCGTCGCGTCATGAGCCTGACCGACGCCCAGCGCAGGAAGGCGAGCGCGTTGCGGTTCAGGCGCTCCCAGTCGTTGGCCAGCCTGCGGCATCGGTTTAGCCAGGCGATGGTGCGCTTGACGATCCAGCGCCTGGGCAGCACGACGAATCGCCTGGTGTCGCAGCGCTTGACGGTCTCGACGTTGACCTGCTGGCAGACCCGGCTCAGCGCGTGCTGAAACTTGGGTCCCTGGTAGCCGCTGTCGACGTAGAGCGTGAGCAAAAAGGGGAAGAGTCCGAACAGCGACGCCATCAACAGCACGCCGCCATCGCGGTCCTGCACGTCAGCGGCGTGGACGATGGCCTGCATCAGCAAGCCCTGTGCGTCGACGAGGACATGCCGCTTCTTGCCCTTGATCTTCTTGCCGGCGTCGTAACCATGCGGGTCCGAGAGCCCCCTTTTTCCGCGCTCTTAACGCTCTGGCTGTCGATGATGCCGACCGTCGGGCTGGCCTCTCGCCCAGCCCGTTCGCGGCAGGCAACGTAGAGCGCGTGGTGCAGGCGGTCGAGCGTT
>JAFAYM010000244.1 GCA_019240395.1 Acidisphaera sp.
TAGGCGATGGCGCGGTAGCGGCGGCCGAAATGGCGCAGCTGCGGCTCCCAGCTGCGGTGATCGCCGGCGAATTCGTGCACGAAGATCACCGCCGCGCCGGAGCCGGTCTCTTCGTAGTGCAGCCGCACCCCGTCATCGGTCATGGCATCTGGCATGGCAGCTCTCCTGGACAGGTGCTCATGCTATACGCGCGCTTGCAGGCACGCCACCGGCGCGCCGTCGGTCAGCCGGGAAGTGCAATCCGCCGGCCGACACCGTGCGGCCGCTCAAGGCCGGCCTGCGCCGCCACCGCCTGCGCGACGGCGGCGCGCCGCTCCGCCGGGAAGGGCGCGCTTCGGCGCGCCGTCAGGCTGACATGCACGGTCATGATCTCCTGCAGCGCCGCACGCGAGCCGTCGGGGCGGGACATCTCGTGCACGAAATGCAGCCGCTTGGTGTCGCCGCCGAGCACGACCGTGTTCACGCGCGCCAGCTCATCCTGTCGCAGCTCCCGTTCATAGAGCGTGTGCGTCTCGACGACGAACATAGTGTTGCCGCTCGCCTCGGTGTAGGCCTCGCCGATACCGAGCGCGTCGAACAGCTTGTCGGTCGCGTGATCGAAGATCACCACGAAATACGCCAGGTTCATGTGGCCGTTGCGGTCCACCCACTCCGCGCGTACCCGCTCCTCGTGCAGCATGGCTTCAAGGCGGCGGGTTGGCGGCGACGCGTTCGGGGTCCACGGCGCGCATCACGTACTGGTCGGCGAACGGTTCGTACTCCTGCCACAGAAGCTGCAAGGCGGCGAGCGGCGCGGGATCCGCGTCGACCCGCAGATCGACGTAGGGAAACGACTGCTCGTGCACCACCAGCAGGGAGGCGGAAATCAGGCTGCGCTGCTCGCCGCCCGCCGCGTCGCCGGCGACGAGCGCCTGCACCAGGCGGGTCGCCAGCGGCAGCTCCGGCGACGCCTCGAACGCCGCCACCATGGCGGCGGGCACGCCCTCGTTGCGCAGGATGTTGCCGATGGCGACGCAGTCGCGGCCCGAGCAGCCGGCGAGGCTCGGCTTGACGTTCGCGCCGGAATAGTACGCCGAGCGGCCGGATGCATCGATCACCGCGAGCTGCCGCCAGGCTGCGTCCGCCGTGCTCGCCACCACCGCCGCGAGGGTTGCCTCGGCGTCGCAGCCTTCGGCCAGCAGGGCGAGGCCGCGCGGTCCGAGCCGCGGGTCGGTCCAGTGCTGGGTCAGCACCGCGCCGACACCCGGACGGGCATGCGGGCAGCGGCTGCCGACGGCCATCGCGGAGGTGGTCACCGCCAGGCCGAACATGTTGGTGCGTGCACAGCGTGCGGCGATGGAGAAGGTCATGTCGGCGCTGCCGGCGCGGCCCCGCCGGCCTCGAGCAGCGTGTCCTCCAGCTTGAAGTGGCGGGACGGGTACTCGGGTTCCTGGAGATCGTAATAGAGGCCGCCATTGCGCGCCACGACGCTCGGCGGACGGTCGGGGTAGCGGCGGTCGTGGGCATAGATGTTGGCCGCGGAATAGTGGGTGACCAGGCTGCGCCGCGTGCGCGCCGGGTCGTTCCGCGGCGCGCCGCCATGCACCAGGGCGGAGTGCCAGATCAGCACGTCGCCCCGGCGCGGCATCAGCAGCTTGCGCTCCAGGCCGAGGTGCTCGGCCCAGTGCTGCAGGTGCTCCTCGAACGCGCGGACGTGCCAGCCGTCGCCGAACGCCATCAAATTGCCCGCGCCGAAATCGAATTTCGGCACCGCCGTGTGCGAGCGCGGGTAGTAGAACAGCGGCCCGGCATCCTCGTGCACGTCCTCGAGCGGCACCCAGGAGGCCGTGAGATAGGCGGGCTTGGGCGTGTGGACGTACGGGAAGTCCATATGGGCGCGCTGGGTGGACCCCATGGCGAAATGCAGGCTCTGCATCGCCACCGGCGTGTCGCCGAAGACGGTCGCGCAGAACTCGACGATGCGCGGGCTGAGGGCGATCTCGGCGGCGGCTTCGGAAATCGTATGCAGCTCGAGAAACCGGGTGTCGGCAAACGGGATCGGGCCCTCCCACTCGCTCAGCGACATCGGTGGGTGGCCGGGCGGCTGGAACTGCATCGCCAGACGCTGGTTGAGGATGGCGTTGAAATCGGCGCAGGCGCGATCGAGCAGCGCCGGCGGGATCTCGTTCTCGAAGATCACGTAGCCCTGGCGATGCCAGAGCAGCAGGTCGCGCGCCAGGCGGAACGACAGGGCGCCGTCGCGGAAGCGGCGCAGCACCTCCTGATCGGCATCCGCCATGTCGATCCATGGCCGCTCCGCATCGAAACGCGGGGCATCGACCAGCAGCGCGGTGCAGAAATTCCGCGGCGAGTAGGGCAGCATCTCGCCCGTGTCGGCAACCCGGACGGCGATCTGGTGCACCCGGTTGTCGCGCAGCGCGTCGGGGAGGCTGAACAGGAAGGCGTGGCGGCCGTCGCCGATCCCGCTGTCGAGGAGGTCCTGTCGCATCAGGTCCGCCGGCGCCTGCGCGAGCATCTCGCCATCCACCTCCAGCCGCACGCTGGGCCGGTGCTCGGGCGCCCGTGGGTGCCACACCCATCCGCCGGCGGTCATGCCGCTGAACCCATCGAACCGCCCGCCGATGGGCTCGGCGGTCGCTGCTTCGGATGTCGCAGAGAGGGCCATGGTACCTCCGCAGGGAGCCAAAGGATGAGAGCGGGGCTCGCCCCAGCGCGCCGGGGAGGCGCTTGACAATGCGCAAACCCCGCCCGCACCGTACCCGCCGCGCCCGCTTTTCGGCAAGCCCATGCCGATGGGCCGGCGCGTCAGGTCCGGAGTATCGTCCATGAAGCTCATGTGGTTCCACCTCATGCCATACACTGAGCTGCCGGAGGATTTCCGCGACAAGCACCCCTCGGTGTGGGTCGACATCCACTCCTCGCTGTTCGATCCGGCGCGCGCCCATCACATGTACAACGACTTCATGGACGAGCTGGAATACGCGGCGTCCTGCGGCTTCGACGCCATCTGCGTCAACGAGCACCACTCCAACGGCTACGGGCTGATGCCCTCGCCGAACCTCATCGCCACCGCACTGGCGCGGCGCACCACCGACACGGCGATCTGCGTCATGGGTAATTCGCTGGCGCTGTACAATCCGCCGACGCGCGTGGCGGAAGAATTCGCCATGATCGACTGCATTTCCGGCGGCCGGCTGATCGCCGGCTTTCCCGTCGGTACGCCGATGGACACCTGCTACGCCTACGGCCAGAACCCGAGCATGCTGCGCGAGCGCTATCTCGAAGCGCACGATCTGGTCATGCGCGCCTGGATGGAGCGCGACACCTTCGCGTTCAACGGCCGCTTCAACCAGCAGCGCTATGTGAACATCTGGCCGCGACCGATCCAGCAACCGCATCCGCCGGTGTGGATTCCCGGCGGCGGTTCGGTCGAGACCTGGCAGTGGTGCGCCAGGATGGACTACGTCTACTGCTACCTGTCGTACTACGGCTACAAGGCCGGGCGCATGACGATGCAGGGCTTCTGGGACGAGATGGCGCGGCTCGGCAAGGACCGCAATCCGTACCGCGCGGGATTCCTGCAATTCGTCGGCGTCGGCGAGAGCCGGCAGCACGCCATGGACCTCTATGCCGAGGCGGCGGAGTATTTCTACGGCCGCTGCCTGCACGTCGATCCGCGCTTCGCCAGCCCGCCCGGCTATGTCACCGAAGCGACGCAGCGCGTCGGCCTGGAAAGCCAGGTGAAGGCGGCGGCCGAGCGCAACCCGGCGCTGGGCTCGACCACCGGCACGCGGATGAACTCGGTGGCGCGCGAAATGCAGGCGATCGTCGACAACGGCTACGTCATCATCGGCTCGCCCGAGGAGGTGACGGAGCAGTTGCGCGAGGTGGCGCGCACGCTGAATGTCGGCCACCTGATGCTGCTGCTGCAGTTCGGCAACATGGGCAAGGAGCTCGTGAAGTACAACACGCGGCTGTTCGCGGGGAAGGTGATGCCCGGGCTGCGCGACGTGTTTCCGGAGTGGCAGGATCGCTGGTGGCCGCAGCCGTTGCGCCGCGATGCCCGTGCCGCGCTGCCGCCCTTCCAGCCGGACGCCGTCGCCGCGGAGTAGCCGGGGATGGCAACCGATCCCGATGCGCAGGCGGTGCTGGACCTGGTGCGCCTCGCCGGGCGGCCGCCCTACGAGACTCTGAGCCCGGCGGAAGCGCGGCAGCTCTATCGCGAAAGCCGCGCCGTGCTGTCGCCCGATCCGCCGGAGGTGGCGCTGGTGCGCGCATTGGCGGCCCCCGGGCCCGGCGGATCGATTCCGCTCCGGCTGTATCGCGGCGCCGGCACACCGGCCGGAGCGGCGTTGCCCGCACTGATCTTTTTCCACGGCGGCGGTTGGGTTATCGGCGACCTCGACACCCATGACGGCGTCTGCCGGCGTCTCGCCAACGAGGCCGGCTGCGCCGTCGTCGCCGTCGATTACCGCCTCGGCCCCGAGCACAAATTCCCCGCTGCCGTCGAGGACGCCATGGCGGCCACGGTCTGGGTCGCCGAGCAGGCCGGTGCGCTCGACATCGATGCGACCCGGCTCGCCGTCGGCGGAGACAGCGCCGGCGGCAACCTCGCCGCGGTGGTCTGCCTGATGGCGCGCGACCGCGCCGGGTCGTCGCTCCAGCCGCCGCCGCTCCGCCTGCAGCTGCTGATCTACCCCGCGCTCGATTTCGCGATGGCCCATCCCTCGCACACGACCTACGGCGAAGGCCATCTGCTGACCGCCTCCAGCATCCGCTGGTTCCGTGACCAGTACCTGCGCTCGCCTGCCGACATCGCGGACTGGCGCGCCTCGCCGCTGCGTGCCCCGGACCTCTCGCGCCTGCCGCCGGCCTATGTGATCACCGCCGGCTGCGACCCGCTCTGCGACGAAGGAGCGGAATACGCCCAGCGACTGGAGCGGGCCGGCAACGCCGTCGCCCATGTCCGGCTCTCAGGCCAGATCCACGGCTTCATCACCATGGGACGGCTGATTGCCGCGGCAGGCACGGCCACCGCCGACGCGGCCGCCGCGCTGCGCGAGGCGTTCGCGCCGGAGTAGGATGCTTCAACTTCCCGGCTTGTCGTCTTCCACCTGGAAACCCACCTTCAGGGTGACCTGGAAATAGGCGACCTGCCCATCCTCGATCATGCCGCGGGTTTCCACCACCTCGAACCAGCGGAGGTGACGCACCGTTCGACTGGCTTTGGCGATCGCCTTGCGGATCGCATCGTCGATGCTGGTCTCCGACGAGCCGACCAGATCGGTGATCCTGTAGACGTGGTCCTTCATGGCAAGCCTCCGTTCCGCCGTGGCACCGATCCGATCAACGAGCGCGCCGCGCCCGGAGTTGCCGCTTTCATCAGGGCGGAGGAGAATGACGCATGAAACCGGACGAACTCACGGACTGGGCGCTGAAGCACGGCTGGCAGATGCTCAACGGCCATCCCAGCCTGGCGAAGCCGACCCGGCCGACCGAGGCGATCGTGCGCCTGGTGCTGAAAGCCACGGTGGTGAATGTCGAGGTCAAGAAGCCGTCCGGCAAATGGGAAAAAATCGGGGGCGCAGGCTACGCCGATGTCGAAGCCGACCCGGATACCGGTGTGCCGCGCGGGCTGGGCCTGGTCAGCACCCCGGGTTTCAGCAAGCTGATGCAGGACAATAAGGACCGGCTGGTGTTCGGCACCGCCAAGCCAAAACCGGGAGCCTGAGGCTTCCGCAACCCTGGAGGACCGACGCATGTCTGTTGACGTGAAATACACTACCTCGGCCACGGCCACCGGCGGTCGCGACGGCCACGCTGCCACCAAGGACGGCTCGCTCGACGTGAAGCTGGCGACGCCGAAGGAGCTGGGCGGCGGCGGCGGCCCGGGCAATAATCCCGAGCAACTGTTCGCTGCCGGCTATTCCGCTTGCTTCCTCGGAGCGATGAAGTTCGTATCATCCCAGGGCGGTCCGAAAGTGCCACAGGACACCACGGTGACCGCAACCGTCGGCATCGGGCCACGCTCCGAGGGCGGCTTCGGCATCGACGTGGGGCTCGATATCTCGCTCCCGGGAATGCCTCGGGAGGAAGCGCAGACGCTGGTCGAGAAAGCGCACCAGGTCTGCCCGTATTCCAATGCGACCCGCAACAACGTTCCGGTTCGGTTGAATATCGTTTAGGCAAGGCAGAAAGGCGAGGGCTCCGCCCTCGACCCGCTGGGGCCCGTCGGCCCCAGACCCCTTTACTTGAGAAAAGCAGGAAACACGATGGCCGACGCGACCGAGGCGGCGCTGCTGGAGAAGGCGTCGCGCTACGCGTTCCGCGCGCGCATGGACAAGAAGGTCGCTACCGGCCCGGTCTTCGCCAGCGCGCGCGATTCGACCGTCACCGACGTGACCGGCCGGGAGTTCCTGGATTTCAACTCCGGGCAGATGTGCTCCGCCCTCGGGCACAATCACCCGACGGTGGTCGCCGCCATCCGCGAAGCCTGCGACACCATGCTGCACGCCCACTCCAGCCACTACAACGTCCGCGAGATCGAGCTCGCGTCGCGACTTGGCGCGCTGGTGCCGGCACCGCTGCAGAAGAGCCTGTTCGGCGAGTCCGGCTCGGACGCCAACGAAATGGCCATGATGATCGCACGGAAATTCACCGGCGGCCACGAGATCGCCAGCCCGCATATCAGCTTTCACGGACTCTCCGACGCGACACGCGCCGTCACCTTCGCCGGCTGGCACGCCGGCCATGGCCAGCTCCCGGGCGGCACCACGGCGATGGTCGCGCCCTATTGCTACCGCTGCCCGCTGGCGCAGACCTTTCCGCAATGCGACTACGCCTGCCTCACCACCAGCTTCGCCCTGCTGGACGCGCAATCCACCGGGCGCCCGGCGGCGGTGATCACCGAGCCGCTGTTCAGCGCCGGCGGCGTGGTCGAGCCGCCGCCGGGCTGGCTGAAGCGCCTGCACGAATTCTGCCAGGCGCGCGGCATGCTGCTGATCGTCGACGAGGAGCAGACCGGGCTCGGCAAGCTCGGCGACCTGTTCGGCTTCGCCGCCGAGGGCGTGGTGCCGGACATCATCACCGTCGCCAAGCATTTCGGCGGTGGTGTCGGCATTAGCGCCGTGATCACCAGCGCGGCGATCGAGGAAAAAGTCGTCGCCGAGGGCTACGCCGCCACCCACTCGCACAGCAACGACCCGCTGATCTGCGCCGCCGGGATCGCCAGCCTCGATGTGATCGAGCAGGAGGACATTCCCGCCAAGGCGCGCCGGATCGGCACGCAGATGCACGAGCGGCTGCAGGCCCTGATGCAGCGCTACGACATGATCGGCGACATTCGCGGCCGCGGCCAGCTGATCGGCGTCGAGCTGGTGCGCGACCGCAACTCCCGCGAGCCGGCGACCGAGGAGGGCCGCGCCATCGGCCGCTTCTGCTTCGAGGCCGGGCTGATCTTCAGCCTGCGCCGCGACGGCAGCGTGCTGCGCTTCGTGCCGCCCGCCACCACCACGCCGGCACAGATCGACTGGGCAATGGACCGGCTGGGCGAGGCGCTGGAAGCCGCCTCGACGGGCAAGCGCGCATGAGCCGCTTCTGGAGCCCGCTGGTGCACGGGCTCACGCCCTACGTGCCGGGCGAGCAATCCAATGATGACGGCCTGATCAAGCTGAACACCAACGAGAACCCCTACGGCCCGTCGCCGGCCGTGCTGGCCGCGATCCGGGCCGCGGTGACCGACACGCTGCGGCTCTATCCGGACCCGCATGCCGAGGCGCTGCGCCGGACCCTGGCCGCCCATCACGGCGTCGATCCGGAGCAGGTGTTCGTCGGCAACGGCTCCGACGAGGTCCTGGCACATACGTTCCAGGGACTGCTCAAGCATCCGGCGCCGCTGCTGTTCCCCGACCTGACCTACAGCTTCTATCCCACCTATTGCCGCCTGTTCGGCATCGACTTCCGCCAAGTCCCGGTGGACGCGGCGATGCAGGTCCGGGTGGCGGACTACCGCCAGGAATGCGGCGCCATCATCCTGCCGAACCCCAACGCGCCGACCAGCATCGCCCTGAGCCCGGCGGCGATCGAAGGCCTGGTGCACGACCACGCCGAACAGGTCGTGGTGATCGACGAGGCCTATGTGGATTTCGGCGCCGAGAGCGTCGTCCCGCTCGTCTCGCGCCACCCGAACCTGCTGGTGATCCAGACCCTGTCGAAGGCCCGGTCGCTCGCCGGTCTGCGGGTGGGATTCGCCATCGGCCAGCGGCCGCTCATCGAGGCGCTGGAACGGGTGAAGAACAGCTTCAACTCCTACCCGCTTGACCGGCTGGCCCTCGCCGGCGCCGCTGCCGCCTATGCCGACCAGGCGTGGTTCGAGGAGACACGCGGGCGCATCATCGCCAGCCGCGATCGGCTGCGCGCGGCGCTGCTCGAGCTCGGGTTCGAGGTGCCGGCCTCGCTCACCAATTTCCTGTTCGCCCGTCACCCCCTCCATGAAGGACCCGGGCTGGCAGCGAAGCTGCGGGAGCGCGCCATCCTGGTGCGCAACTTCCGCCAGCCGCGCATCACCGACCACCTGCGCATCACCGTGGGGACGGATGCGCAATGCGACCGGCTGCTGACCGCCCTGCGCGAGCTGGTCTGACCGCCGAACACCCCGCCGCAGGACTGGCTTGATCTGCCCCGGGGTATCCCGGCAAAGTCGGCGATCGGTCTTGCCGGCCGATCGGCTGGCGCCGGGGTGCCCACAGACGAAGAAACACCTGGTCGGGAGGACTTAATGCTGCAACCGAACGCCGCCCGCGCGCCGGCCGGCCAAGTCGCGCCGGCCGGGCACTATCGCTGGATGATCATCGGCCTGCTGTTCGTCATCACCACCATCAACTACATGGATCGCAACCTGCTCGGCGTGCTGAAGCCGACCATCCAGGGCGATCTGCACTTCAACGAGACCGATTACGGCGAGGTCGTCTTCGCCTTCAGCATGGCCTATGCCGCCGGCTACGCCGTGATGGGCGCGTTCACGGATTGGGTGGGTGTGCGGATCGGCCTGGCCGTCGCGGCGATGATCTGGTGCGCGGCCTCCACGGCGCACGGTCTGGTCACCTCGATTGCCGGCTTCACGGTTGCCCGTATCGCCCTCGGGCTGGGCGAGGGCGGCAATTTCCCGAGCTGCATCAAGTCGGTCGCGACATGGTTTCCGGTGCGGGACCGGGCTTTCGCCACCGGAGTGTTCAATTCGGGCAGCAACATCGGTGGCCTGCTGGCACCGCTGATCGCGGCCTTCGTCACCGCGTATTGGGGCTGGCAGGCGGCGTTCTACGTGACCGGCGGCGTCGGCTTCATCTGGGTCATCTTCTGGCTGCTGATGTACCGCCGCCCGGAAGAGCATCCCAAAGTTTCACAGGCCGAACTTGCCTATATCAGAAGCGATCCGGAGGTTCCGGCCAAGAAGATCCCCTGGGTGCAACTGCTCGGTTATGCCGGGACCTGGACGTATCTGATACCGGCTATTCTGACGAACCCGGTCTGGTGGTTCTATAACAACTGGGTGCCGAGTTTCCTGTTCTCGAAGTTTCATGTGAATCTGATGGCCCTTGGGGTGCCCCTCGTAGTCATCTATCTGATGACCGATGTCGGGTCGGTGGGCGGCGGCTGGCTCTCGGGCCGGCTGATCAAGGCCGGCTTCGGCGTCTTCACCGCGCGCAAGCTGGCGCTTCTGGTTTGCGCCTGCTGCACCGTGCCGGTCTTCCTGGCGCCGGATGTCGCCTCGATCTGGGTCGCGGTGCTGCTGATCGGCCTCGCCATGGCCGCTCACCAGGGCTTTTCGGCCAATCTCTTCACGCTGGTTTCCGACACGATGCCGCGGGACGCGGTGGCCGGCGCGGTGGGTCTGGGCGGCTGCGTCAGTTCGATTCTGAGCGGGTTTTCCGCCATCGTGGTCGGCCGCGTGCTCGATGCAACGCACAACAACTATACGATCGTGTTTTTCTTCGGTGCCGGTGCCTACGTCGTGGCGACCGTGGCCGTGCACTTCCTGCTGCCGAAGCGCCGCAGCGAGCTGATCGCCGCCATGACCGCGGCAGAGTAGAGCACGCGCCGGCGGCCTGGCGCCGCCGGCGCGGCTTGCACTCCGCCGCCCCGTGTCGTTGACTGGCCGCGATGACCGCCTCCGCACGCCTCGCCGTGGATATCGGCGGCACGTTCACCGATCTCGCCCTCGAGCAGGGGACCAGGCGCAGCACCGTGAAGGTGCTGACGACGCCGGCGGCGCCCGAGCAGGGCGTGCTGACCGGCATCGCGCTGATCCTGGAGCAGTCCGGCCTCACCCCGGCGGACATCGCCATCGTCATCCACGGCACCACGCTGGCCACCAACGCCATCATCGAACGCAAGGGCGCGCGCACCGCCCTGGTCACCACCGAGGGCTTTCGCGACGTGCTCGCTCTGGGCAATGAAAGCCGCTACGACCAGTACGACCTCAACATCGTGCTGCCCGAGCCGCTGGTGCCGCGCCATCTGCGCCTGACCGTTCCGGAGCGGCTCGACAATGACGGGGAGCGTCTGCTGCCCCTCGACGAGGCGGCATTGCGGGCGCTGGTGCCGCTGCTGCAGCGCGAGCGTGTGGAGAGCATCGCCATCGGCTTCCTGCACGCCTTCGTGAATCCCGTGCACGAGCGCCGTGCCCGCGACATCCTGCAGTCAGCACTGCCCGACATCCCGGTCTCGCTGTCCTCGGAAGTGTCGCCGGAGATGCGGGAGTGGGAGCGCTTTTCCACCACCGCGGCGAACGCCTATGTGCAGCCCTTGATGGCGCGCTATCTCTCCCGCCTCGAGCAGGAATTGCGCGATCTCGGCGTGGCGGCGCCGATCTTCCTGATGCTGTCCGGTGGCGGGTTGACGACTGTCGAGACGGCCTGCCGGTTTCCGATCCGGCTGGTGGAGAGCGGGCCGGCGGGCGGGGCAATCTTCGCTGCCGACGTGGCGCGGCAATGCGGGCTCGCCAGCGTGCTGAGCTTTGACATGGGCGGCACCACGGCAAAGATCTGCCTGATCGACGAGCAGCGTCCGCAGACCGCGCGCAGTTTCGAGGTGGCGCGGCTCGGCCGGTTCCGCAAAGGCTCCGGCCTGCCGCTGCGCATTCCCGTCATCGAGATGGTGGAGATCGGCGCCGGCGGCGGCAGCCTCGCCCATGTCGACGCGCTCGGGCGGATCGCCGTCGGGCCGGAGAGCGCGGGCGCCGATCCCGGCCCCGCCTGCTACGGACGCGGCGGCACGCTGCCGGCGGTGACCGACGCCAATCTGGTGCTCGGCCGCTACGATCCCGGAAATTTCGCCGGTGGCAGCCTGCGCCTCGATGAAGAGGCGGCGCGTCACGCGCTCGGGCACGCCATCGGCGAGAGGCTTGGCTTGGATCCCGCAATGGCCGCGCTCGGCGTGATCGAAATGGTCGACGAGAACATGTCCAATGCGGCGCGGGTGCACGCCATCGAATCCGGCAAGACGCAGGAAGGGCGAACGCTGATCGCCTTTGGCGGCGGTGGTCCCGTGCATGCCTGCCGCGTCGCCGAGAAGATCGGCATCGGCCGCGTGCTGGTGCCCTCCGGCGCCGGCGTCGGCAGCGCCATCGGCTTTCTGCGCGCGCCGGTGGGCTACGAGGTGGTGCGCAGCCTGTATCAGCGTTTCTCCACCTTCGATGTCGCCGGGGTGAACGACCTGCTGACGGAGATGCAGGCCGAGGCCGAGCGGGCGGTGGCGCAGGGCAGCTTCGGCGCACCGACGCGTGAGGCGCGGCTGGCCTACATGCGCTATGTCGGCCAGGGGCATGAGATCCCGGTGCCGCTGCCTGCCCGCGCGCTCACCCCCGAGGACGTGGCAGCGATCCGCGCCGCCTACGACGCGGAATACACCAGGTTCTACGACCGTCCGGTGCCGGGATCGGATGTCGAGATCATGAGCTACGCCGTGCTGGTGGCGACGCTGCCCGAGGCGATGCCGCCGCCGCCCGACGGTCCGGCCGTCGCCGCGTCCGGCAGGACCGCGCCGACGCGTTCGCAGACGGTGCGCGACACCGTCACCGGCGAGGTCGCGGATTGGGCGGTGCATGATCGCGCGGCCCTGGCGCCCGGCACGACCCTGTCCGGCCCGGCGATCGTCGCCGAGGCCGAGACCTCGACGCTGATCGGCGCGGGATGGACGGGAACGATCAACCGCCTCGGCTATATCGAGCTGCTCCGGGAGGCCACGTGATGTCGGACAATGCCGGCGCGCTCGCGCAGATACAGCGCCATGTCATGTGGAACCGGCTGATCGCCGTCGTCGAGGAGCAGGCGCAGACGATGATCCGCACGGCGTTCAGCACCACGGTGCGTGAGGCCGGCGATCTTTCCGCCGGTATCTTCGATCTCCAGGGCAGGATGCTGGCGCAGGCGGTGACCGGCACGCCCGGCCATGTCAACTCGATGGCCGAGAGCGTCGGGCATTTCCTGGCGAAATTTCCCACCGCCAAGATGCAGCCCGGCGATCACTACATCACGAATGATCCTTGGCTCGGCACGGGCCATCTGCACGATCTCACCGTGGTGACCCCGGCGTTCCGCATGGGGAAAATAATCGGGCTGTTCGCCAACACGGCGCATGTCATCGATGTCGGCGGGCTCGGCATGGGGCCGGAAGGGCGGTCGGTGTTCGAAGAGGGGATGTATATCCCGAT
The DNA here is from genome assembly GCA_019240395.1 of Acidisphaera sp. Lineage (GTDB taxonomy): Bacteria > Pseudomonadota > Alphaproteobacteria > Acetobacterales > Acetobacteraceae > JAFAYA01. The sequence continues at coordinate 12,710 of JAFAYM010000244.1, forward strand.
CGTCAAGTGCTTCGACCGCGGCCGTGCCAACGAGACGTTCTTCGACATCCTGCGCGCCGGCACGCGGCTGCCGGTGGAGCTGGAGGGCGACGTCTATTCGCTCTGCGCCTGCAACGACGCGGGAGCGAAGCGGCTGGTGCAGATGATGGACGAGTTCGACATGGCGTCCCTCGATCCGCTCGCCGCGTTCATCTTTGAGAGCTCGCATCGCGCCACGCTGGCCGAGATCGCACGCCTGCCGAAGGGCATTTACGCCGCCGAGATCAGCTCGGACGGCTACGAGGAGCCGGTGACACTGAAGGCGAGGATGACGATCGGCGAGGACACGATCACCGTGGACTACGCCGGCACCTCGGGGCTGTCGTCGCGCGGCATCAACGTGCCGGCGGCCTATTGCCGTGCCTATGCCTGTTTCGGCATCAAGGTGGTGGTGGCGCCGGAGATCCCGAACAACTGGGCGAGCCTGGCGCCGTTCCAGATGCAGATCCCCGAAGGCTGTATCCTCAATGCGCCGCGGCCGTATCCGGTGTCGGTGCGTCACGTCATCGGCCAGCTGCTGCCGGATCTGATGATGGGCTGCCTGCACCAGGCGGTACCCGATCGCGTCGCCGCCGAGGGATCGTCCTGTCTGTGGAACCCGCCGCTGCGCGGTGGCTCCTCCGTCTCCGGCCAGGCGCGCAGCAATCGCCCCGTGGTGCCGGATTTCGAGATCATCACCTTCAATTCCGGCGGCACCGGCGCGCGCCGGGCGCTCGACGGGCTCGACGGCACGGCCTTTCCCTCGGGCGTGCGCACCATGCCGGTGGAAGCGACGGAGAACGTCGCGCCGGTGATCTTCTGGCGCAAGGATCTGCGTGCCGACAGCGCCGGCGCCGGGCGCACCCGCGGCGGCTTCGGGCAGGTCATGGAGATCGGCACCAAGGGCGAGCTCGAATTCGCCTGCAACGCCATTTTCGACCGCGTCGCCAATCCGCCGAAGGGGCGGGACGGCGGCCAGGCAGGGGCCGGCGGCCAGGTGACGCTGAAATCAGGCGCTCCTCTGCGCACCAAGGGATTCCAGATCATTCCCGACGGCGATCGGCTGGTGCTGTCGCTGCCCGGCGGCGGCGGCATGGGCGATCCGGTGGCCCGCGATCCGGCGCTGGTGGCGCGCGACGTGCGCGACGGGCTGGTCTCGGCGCAGGCCGCGAGGAGCGCCTACAAGGTGGCGCTGGCGCCGGACGGATCGGTCGACGCGGCGGCGACCGCGCAACTGAGGAGCTGACCATGGCCCTGCGCTGCGACCTGATCCTGCGCGACGCGACCGTCTTCGACGGCACCGGCGCGCCGCGCTTTCGCGCCGATGTCGGCGTCACCGGCGATCGCATCGCCGCGGTCGGCGATCTCGGCGCCGCCACGGCGGAACGTGAAATCGCGGCGAACGGGCGCGCACTGGCGCCCGGCTTCATCGACGCGCATACGCATGACGACCGCGCCGTACTCTGCGGGCCGGAGTGCATGCTGTGCAAGATGTCGCAAGGTGCCACCACCGTGGTGGTCGGCAATTGCGGCATTTCGCTCTCTCCCGTGCGCATGACGAGGCGGCCGCCGCCGCCGCTAGACCTGCTCGGCGACGAGAGCTGGTGGACCTTCGGCAGCTTCGCCGAATACGCCGAACGGCTGGCGCGCGAGCCTTCGCCGGTGAACACCGTCGCGTTGATCGGTCACATGTCGCTGCGTGTCGAGGCGATGCAGGGGGACACGCAGCGCGCCGCCACCGATGGCGAGGCGATGCGCATGCGCCAGCGTCTGGCCGAGGCGCTGGCAGAGGGCGCGTCCGGCTTCTCCACCGGCCTCTACTATCCCCCCAACATGATGGCGCCCACCGACGAGGTGATCGCGGTGGCCGAGGCGCTGCGCGACGTCGGCGGGCTCTACGTCACCCACATGCGCGACGAAGGGCGGGAGGTGCTGACCTCCATCGAGGAGACGCTGGCGATCGGCCATGCCGTGGACGTGCCGGTGGTGATCAGCCACCACAAATGCGCCATGCCCGAGAATTATGGCCGGTCCGTCGAGACGCTGCCCCGCATCGAGGCCGGCGCCGCGCGCCAGGCAGTGGATTTCGACGTCTATCCCTACGCCGCGGGATCGACGGTGCTGATGCCGTCGCGCCTGCGCGAAGACGTTCCGGTGAAGATCACCTGGTCGATCCCGCATCCCGAAATGGCCGGACGCATGCTCGCCGACATCGCCGCCGAGTGGGGCATGGAACTCGAAGCGGCCGGCGAGCGGCTCGGCCCGGCCGGCGCCATCTTCTTTCAGATGGACGAGCAGGATGTGCAGCGCATCCTCGCGCATGAGCGCAGCATGATCGGCTCCGACGGCCTGCCGCATGACAGTTTTCCGCATCCGCGCCTCTGGGGCACATTCCCCCGCGTGCTTGGCCATTACGCCCGCGACCTGAACCTGTTCAGCCTGGAGACGGCGGTGCACAAGATGACCGGACGCACCGCGGCGGTGTTCGGGCTCGCCGATCGCGGCGTGATCCGCGAGGGCGCCTATGCCGACCTCGTGCTGTTCGATCCGGACACGGTGCGCGACACCGCAACCTACGAGCAGCCGATCCGCCCGGCGGACGGCATCCTGGAGACCTGGGTGAACGGCCAGTCCGCTTACGTACACGGCCAGGGCGCGACGGCGGCGCGGGCCGGCCGGCTGGTCACCCGCGGTCGGAACGGTTGACAACCGCCCAAGCAAAGCCGTTCCCTCAGGGGCAAATAGCGTCGTAGGCCTGGACCCGACTCGTCCCTGACAAGACGAACGTTCTCCGGAGCGCTGACGGCAATCGGCTGCAAGGGAGAGAGAACATGTCCAGCGCGACTGGGTCCGGGCGCAAGCTGACGTCGCGGCGCGATTTCCTGCAGCGCGCTGCATTCGCCGGCGTGTCGGTTGCGGGCGTCACGCTCGCCGCGCCGGCGATCGCCGCCGGCAATCGCAGCTTCACCTTCGGCTATGACGAGCCGCACGACACCGGCTACGGCTTCTTCGCGGACCAGTTCGGCGCCAAGCTGAAGGAACTCAGCGACGGCCGCTTCACCATCCGCCAGTTTCCGGGAGCCCAGCTCGGCCAGGAGCCGGAGATGGCGCAGAAGGTGCGCACCGGCGACATCGATTTCGTCATCAACTCCACCGCCAACACCTCGACAGTCGTGCCGCAATCCGGCGTGTTTTCGCTGCACTTCATCTTCCGCGACGAGGCGCATCTGTCGGCGACGGTGCTGGACCCCGGGGTCAACCAGGCCTTCCAGAAGATGATCCAGGCGAGCACGACCGGCGCGCATTCCCTCGGCCTCGGCACGCTCGGCTTCCGCAAGTGCTATTCGAAATTCCCGATCAGGAGCATCGCCGACGTCAAGGGCCGGAAGGTGCGGGTGCAGGCGACCAAGACCGAAGACCGGTTCTTCAGCGCGTACGGTTGCATTCCCGTCCACATGCCGATCGGCCAGGTCTATACCTCGCTGGAGACAGGCCTGGTCGATATCGCCGAGAACGGCGCCGACATCTATCGCGCGCAGAAGCACTACGAAGTGGCGCCGGTGCTCTCGGCCACCGATCACGAGGCCAACAACAACCATCTCTGGGTCAGCGACAAGGTCTGGAACAGCCTCGATGCCGAGGAGCAGGGCTGGGTGACGACGACGTTCTCCTTCGCCCAGAAGGCGGCGGTGCCGAAATCCTTCCAGTTCGATCACGACGCCATCGACAGCCTCAAGAAGCTCGGGGTCGAGATCGTCAGCGAGGTCGACAAGAAGGGTTTTGTCGACATCGCCACACCGATCCAGGACGAGCAGGCCAAGGAGCTCGGGCCCTACGCCGTGCAGCTCCTGGAGATGACCCGCAAAGTCACGTCCTGATCCGGAGCGCATGGCTCTGCCGACGCTCGCTGAGGAAATCCTTTCCCGGAAGCGCCGGCATCTGAACTGGCGCTGGCTCGATCCGCTCGAATTCGGGCTGATGGTGCTTTGCGGCCTGCTGCTGGTGGGCTTCACCGTCTCCGAAATGGCCGATGTCGGGTTTCGAATCGTCCGCCGTCCCTGGCTGGAGGCGCAGGAGTGGTCGCTCGGCTTCTTCGTCTGGGGAGTGTTCATGGGCGGCGCGGTGGGCGTGCGCCGCAACGACCATTTCCGCCTCGCCGGCACCGCCGAGGTGTTCACCGGCGCGGTGCGCACCGCCATCGAGGTGTTCCAGCAGGCGGTGATGGTGCTCGTCGCGGGCTGCATGGTCTGGTTCGGCTATCTCAACTACCTCACCGGCTTCGGCAGCTTCCTGATGCCCTCGCTGACGCCGGTGGCGGTGCTCTACGCCGCCATCCCGGTCTGCGGCGCGCTGGTGGCGCTGTTCTCCGTGGAGAAGCTGGTCAACGGCCTGGTCAGGGGCTTCGCCGATCCGGCGGGAACCACGTCCCTGCTGAGCGGCGATGCCGAGCTGCTGATGCAGGCGGCGGCCGGCGAGGCCGAGCGGTGAGCACGAACGAGACCGCGATCGTGGTGATGTGCGGCCTGTTCCTCGGCCTCGGCTATGCCGGGCTGCCGGTCGCCTTCGGGCTGATCGGCAGCGTCGTGGTGGTCGCCGCCCTGTTCACCGATCTGACCATCGGCTCGCTGATGGGCCAGCTGTTCAACGGCATCAACGAGCTGGCGCTGCTGGCCATTCCGTTCTTCCTGCTCACCGGCGAACTGATGACCTCGGCGCGCATCACGCCGCGGCTGATCGCGCTGGCGCAGGCGATGGTCGGCCATCTGCGCAGCGGGCTGGCGCATGTCGTCGCCGTGTCCTGCATGATCTTCGGCGGCATTTCCGGCTCTTCGACCGCCGACACGGTGGCGATCGGCACGGTGCTGATCCCGGCGATGCGCGAGGAGGGCTACGCGCCGGCGTTCTCCGCCGCGCTGATCGCGGCCGGGGCGAGCATCGCCAGCATGGTGCCGCCGAGCATCATGGCGATCGTCTATGGCGCGGTCGGCGACGCGTCGGTCGGCGGCTTGTTCCTGGGCGGCGCGGTGCCGGGACTGATGGTCTGCGTCGGCCTGATGATCTACAGCTACTTTTTCGGCGCCCCCGGCGTGCAGAAGCGCCGCGCCACGCTGTTCGAATTCGTCGGTGCGGCGCGCGGCGCCGTGCTGCCGATGATGATCCCGGTGATCATCATCGGCAGCATCCTGGGCGGCGTCATCACGCCGGCCGAGGCCGGCATGGCGGCGATCGTCTATGCCCTGCTGGTGCTGCTGCCGCTGCTGAACCCGCGGCATTTCCGGCGCCTGCCGAAGGACATCGCGCTGGCGGCGGTGCTCTACGCCATCCCGCTGACCGCGGTCGCCGCCGCCTCGGCCTTCGGCTGGATGCTGGCCTATCTCGGTGGTGCCGACATCATCATGGGGTGGGTGGCGGCGCTGGGCACCACCGACCCGCGGGCGATCCTGTTCTTCGTGGCGGTGCTGTTCCTGATCGTCGGCGACTTCCTCGACGGACTGCCCGCGATCATCATCCTGATGCCGGTCATTCTCTCGCTGGAGAAGCTGGGCCACATAAACGCCGTGCATATGGGCGTGGTGGTGATCGTCACCCTGGCCTTCGGCCTGATCACGCCGCCTTGCGGCATCATCCTGCTGCTGTCCTCCACCTTGGCGCGGGTGCCGTTCTCCCGTGCGCTGCTCCAGTCGGCACCGATCTACATCGTGTTCGTGATCGTCATCGCGGTGATCATCCTGCTGCCCGAGACCGTGCTGTGGCTGCCGCGCCACTTCCTCCCGCGCGCCGTCGGATGCTTTCCGAACCCGCGTGGTGCCGGCTACATCTGTCCGTAGGATTTCCCGCTACTCGTTCGCGCGCCGCAGCGCGTCGCACACGGCATCGGTGACCTGCTTCGTGGTCGCCGTGCCGCCGAGGTCCGGCGTGTGCAGCGCCGGAGCGGCGGTGACGCGCTCGATGGCCCTCATCAGCCGATCGGCCGCCGGCTTCTCGCCCAAATGCTCGAGCATCATCGCCGCGGTCCAGAAGGTCGCCACCGGGTTGGCGATGCCCTTGCCCGTGATGTCGAACGCCGAGCCGTGGATCGGCTCGAACATCGAGGGCGTGTCCCGCTCCGGATTGACGTTCGCCGTCGGCGCGATGCCGAGCGATCCGGCCAGCGCCGCCGCGAGATCGGACAGGATGTCGGCGTGCAGGTTGGTCGCGACGATCGTGTCCAGCGTCTGCGGCTTGAGCACCATGCGCATGGTCATGGCGTCGACCAGCATCTTGTCCCAGGTCACGTCCGGGAACTCCTGCGCGACCTCGGCCGCGATCTCGTCCCACATGACCATGGCGTGGCGCTGCGCGTTGGATTTGGTGACCACGGTGAGCAGCCTGCGCGGGCGTGACTGCGCCAGCCTGAATGCGTAGCGGATGATACGCTGCACGCCGGGACGCGTCATGACCGACACGTCCTGCGCCACCTCGAGCGGCAGCCCCTTGTGCACCCGGCCGCCGACGCCGGAATACTCGCCCTCCGAGTTCTCGCGCACGATCACCCAATCGAGCTCCGGACCGGAAACCTGGCGGAGCGGGCTGCTGATGCCGGGCAGGATACGGGTGGGGCGGACATTCGCGTACTGATCGAGCGGCTGGCAGATCGCCAGGCGCAGGCCCCAGAGCGTGATGTGATCGGGGATGTCGGGCGCACCGACGGCGCCGAACAGAATGGCGTCGAAACTGCGGAGCTGGTCGGCGCCGTCGGCCGGCATCATGGCGCCATGCTTCCTGTAGTAATCCGACCCCCAGTCGAAGTCTTGGAACTCGAGGGTGAAGCCGCCGTCGCGTTCGGCGCAGACCTTCAGGGCATCGACGGCGGCGGCAACGACTTCCGGGCCGATGCCGTCACCGCCCATGGCGGCGATCTTGTAGGTCCGCACGGTTTCCTCCGGGGTTGGACGAGAGCGTGCCACGGGCCACGAGGCCGGGAACACGGCCGGTTCGGTTATGGTGAGATCTGGCTGGGGGACCTGGATTCGAACCAAGGCTGCCCGGGTCAGAGCCGGGAGTTCTACCGCTAAACTATCCCCCAGAGGGCGCGCTCAGAGGGCGCTCCAGGCGCATACCATGCGCCCGAGGCGGCGGGCAACCGATGCCGCCGGCGCCGCAGGCCGGGAAATGAAACTTGCGGGAGCCGGCCTCCGCCAGAGACAATGGCGGGAACGATGCCTATCTGAGGCGCGGAAGGGCCTCTCATGGTCGAGTACGCCGCATCATCGCCGTCTCTGGCGCCCCGCCCCCCGCGGGCCGCCTTCGCCGCGCTCGATCTCGGCACCAACAACTGCCGGCTGCTGATCGGCGCGCCCGAGGGCGAGGGCTTCCGTGTGCTCGACAGCTTCAGCCGCATCGTCCGTCTCGGCGAGGGACTGCACCATACCGGGCAGCTCAGCCCGACCGCCATGGACCGGGCGATGGCGGCGCTGCACGCCTGCGCCGCCAAGCTGGCCCGCCGCCCGGTTCGCGGGCTGCGCGCCATCGCCACCGAGGCCTGCCGGCGCGCCAGCAACGGCGGCGAGTTCCTCGCGCGCGTCCGCGACGAGACCGGGCTCGACATCGACGTCATCTCCACCCGGGAGGAGGCGGAGCTGGCGCTGGAGAGCTGCGCCCCGCTGCTGCACCGCGGCGGCCGGCGGGCACTGCTGTTCGACATCGGCGGCGGCTCGACCGAGCTCGCCTGGGTACGGCTGACCGAAGGCCGCCCGGCGCTGATCGGCTATGACTCGCTGCCTGTGGGCGTCGTCACGCTCGCCGAGCGCTTCGGTGCCGACGGGTGTACGCCGGAAGGGTTTGCCGCCATGGTCGACGACGTCGCGGCCCGGCTGGCGCGCTTCGAGGGCATCCACTGCATCGCCCAGGAAATCCGCGGCGGCGGCGTCCACCTCCTCGGGACCAGCGGCACGGTGACCACGCTCGCCGGGGTGGCGCTCGGGCTGACCCGCTACCGCCGGCCGCTGGTAGACGGCGCGGTGCTCACCGCCGAGGCTTCGGAGCGGGCGGTCGGGGCGCTGCTGGCGCTCGGGCGCGACGGGCTGAGCCGGCATCCCTGCGTCGGGCCGGAGCGCGCCGATTTCGTGCTGCCGGGCTGCGCCGTGTTCGCCGCCATAAGCCGGATGTGGCCCGCCGGGAGCATCGTCGTCGCCGATCGCGGGCTGCGCGAAGGCATGCTGCTGCGCATGATGCGCACGGCACCGCGACCGCCGCGCTCCGGCCGCGCCGCACCGCCGCGGCGCGCCTCGCGTGCGTGAGCCGGCGGGACACGGATGAAGCGCAAGAAGGCCGCGCCGCTGCCCCGCGGCGAGGCAGTCGCGTTGCGCACGGCCCAGGGCCGCTCCGCCGCCTCGCAGCGCTGGCTGTCGCGCCAGCTGAACGACCCTTACGTGCAGGCGGCCCGGGCGCAGGGCTGGCGGTCGCGCGCCGCCTTCAAGCTTCTCGAGCTGGACGACCGCTTCCGGCTGCTGCGCCGCGGCTGCCGGGTGATCGACCTCGGCGCCGCGCCGGGCGGCTGGAGCCAGGTCGCACTGCGCCGGGGGGCGGGGCGGGTGGTCGGCATCGACCTGCTGCCGATCGCCCCGATCCCCGGCGCCACCCTCATCCAAGGCGATTTCACCGACCCCGCCGTCAGCGCCCTGCTCGACGCGGAGGCCGACCTCGTGCTGTCGGACATGGCGCCGAACACCACCGGCCACGCCGCGACCGACCATGTGCGCATCATGGCGCTGGCCGAGCTGGCAGCCGACTTCGCAGCCGGCGTCCTGGTCGAGGGCGGCAGCTTCGTCGGGAAGGTCTTCCAGGGAGGGTCTGAGCGCGAGATGCTGACCGCGATGAAGCGCCGCTTCGCCTCGGTGCGGCACGCCAAGCCGCCGGCCAGCCGCAAGGATTCCAGCGAGCTCTACGTCGTGGCACAGGGGTTCAGGAAGTAAGGCGAGGGCTTCGGCCCCAGCGCTGAACGTGGAACCCGCTGGGCCAGGCGCCAGGCTTGCGTGCTCTCGCCGCCCGCACTATTTCCGGGGCCACCGCTCGGCCTCGGGTCCCGTCGCGGATGAAAGGCCCCATCATGGCTCCCGACACCGCGCCGATCGCGGCCCCCTCAGCAATCAGCGAGGCGCTGGCCTTCGACGACGTGCTGGTAGTGCCGGCCTATTCCCAGGTTCTGCCCGCGGCAACCGACACGCGCACCCGCCTCACCCGCGAGATCGGCCTGAACATCCCGCTGATCTCGGCGGCGATGGACACCGTCACCGAGGCGCCGATGGCCATCGCCATGGCGCAGAACGGCGGCATGGGAGTTATCCACAAGAACCTCTCCCCGGACGAGCAGGCCGCGCAGGTGCGCCGGGTGAAGAAGTTCGAGTCCGGCATGGTGGTGAACCCGCTCACCATCCACCCCGACCAGACCCTGGCCGAGGCGCGGGCGCTGATGGCGCTGCACCACATCAGCGGGGTGCCGGTTGTCGAGCGCAACACCGGCCGGCTGGTCGGCATCCTGACGCACCGCGACGTCCGCTTCGCCACCGACCCGGCGCTGAAGGTCTATGAGCTGATGACCCGCGAGGGTCTCGTCACCGTCGCCGCCGGCGGCGTGCAGCCGGAGGAGGCGCGCCGGCTGCTGCACAAGCACCGCATCGAGAAGCTGCTGGTGGTTGACGACGCCTATCGCTGCGTCGGCCTGGTCACCGTCAAGGACATGGACAAGGCGCAGGCGCATCCCTTGGCCAACAAGGATGAGCTGGGCCGGCTGCGGGTCGCCGCCGCGACTGGGGTGGGCGAGGACGGGCACGAGCGGGCCCGTGCCCTGGTCGCCGCCGAGGCCGACGTCCTGGTGGTCGACACCGCGCACGGCCACTCCGACGCGGTGCTGGCGGCCGTCGAGCGGATCAAGCGGCTGTCCAACGCCGTGCAGGTGATCGCCGGCAATGTCGCCACCCCCGAGGGGGCGACGGCGCTGATCGGCGCCGGCGCCGACGCGGTGAAGATCGGCATCGGCCCCGGCAGCATCTGCACCACCCGTGTCGTCGCCGGGGTCGGCGTGCCGCAATTCACCGCCGTGCTGGAAGCCGCTTCGGCCTGCCGGGAGCGCGGCGTGCCGTCGATCGCCGATGGCGGGGTCCGCACCTCCGGCGACATCGTCAAGGCGATCGGCGCGGGCGCGGATTGCGTGATGATCGGCAGCCTGCTCGCCGGAACCGACGAGGCCCCGGGAGATGTGTTTCTGTATCAAGGACGCTCCTATAAGTCTTATCGTGGCATGGGAAGCATCGGCGCGATGGCACGAGGCTCTGCCGACCGCTATTTCCAGCAGGAGGTCACCGACAGCCTGAAGCTGGTGCCGGAAGGCATCGAGGGCCGGGTGGGCTATAAGGGGCCGGTTGCCGCCGTGCTGCACCAGCTCGTCGGCGGCTTGCGGGCCGGCATGGGATACACCGGCAGCGTCAGCGTCGAGGCGCTGCAGCAAAACGCCCGGTTCCGCCGCATCACCGGGGCCGGCCTGCGCGAGAGCCACGTCCACGACGTCGCGATCGACCGCGAGGCGCCGAATTACCGCCAGGACTGAGGGCGCCCGCACTGAAGGCGCCAGGACTGAGGCGAACTGACGGGTTGACGTGACGCCAGCCGCCCGCATCGCCGGATCCGTCGAACTGCTGGCCGCGATCGAGGCGGCCCCTCGCAAGCCGGCCGACGCCGTCGCCAACGACTTCTTCCGCGCCCGGCGCTTCATCGGCTCCGGCGACCGGCGCGCCATCGCCGACCGGGTCTGGCGCGTGCTGCGCCAGCGCCGTCGCCTGGCGTGGTGGCTCGCCCGCAGCGGCGGCGGCCCGACGCCGCGCCTGCTGCTGGCCGGTTCGCTATTGCTCGAGGGCTGGACCGGCGCCGGCGTGGCGCAGACGTTCTCGGGCGGCCGCTACGCCGCCGCGCCGCTCAGCCCGGAAGAGGCGGCCTGCCTGCACCGCCTGGAAGGTCACACGCTCGATCATCCCGAGATGCCGCTGGCGGTGCGCCTGGAAGTCCCGGACTGGCTGCTGGCACCGCTGCAGGCCCGCTTCGGCGCCGACCTGGAGTCCGAGCTCGCCGCCCTCGCTGCCGAGGCACCGCTCGATCTGCGGGTAAACCTGTTGAAGGCCACGCGCGAGCAGGCGCAGGCGGCCCTCGCCGCGGAAGGCATCGCCACCGAGCCGACGCCGCTCTCGCCCTGGGGTCTGCGGGTCGCCGGACGCCGCCCCGTGGTCACCGGCCCCAGCTTCCTGTCCGGTCTCGTGGAGATCCAGGACGAGGGCAGCCAGCTCGTCGCCGCCCTGGTCGGTGCCCGGCCGGAGATGCGCGTCGCCGATTTCTGCGCCGGCGCCGGCGGCAAGACCCTGGCGCTCGCCATGACCATGGAGAACCGCGGTCACATCGTCGCCTGCGACGTCTCCGCCCCGCGCCTCGACGCGGCGCTGCGCCGGCTGCGCCGGGCCGGGGTGCACAATGCCGAGCGCCACCTCCTGCAGGCCGGCGACAAATGGGCCAAGCGGCGCGCCGGGACCTTCGACCGCGTGCTGGTCGACGCGCCCTGCACCGGTACCGGCACCTGGCGGCGCAACCCGGACGCGCGGCTGCGCCTGACGGAGGGCGATCTACGCGAGTTGGTGCCTAAGCAGGCGGCCATCCTGGACGCCGCATCGCGACTGGTTCGCAAGGGCGGGCGGCTGGTCTACGCTACCTGCTCGTTGCTTCCCGAGGAGAACGAGGCGCAGGTGTCCGCCTTCCTCGACCGCTTTGCCGAGTTTGCGGTGCGGCCTCCCGGGGCGGGACTGCCGGTTGCCGGACCCTTTCTCTCTCTGACGCCGCGCGCCCATGGCACGGACGGCTTCTTCGCGGCGGTCCTCGAGCGCCGGGCATGATCGCCATCCGCCGTGCCCGGCCGGCCGACGCTGCCGCCATCGCGGCGGTGCACGTGGCGGCGTGGCGCAGCGCCTATCCCGGCATCCTGCCGGACACCTATCTCGCCCGGCTGTC
>JAFAYM010000261.1 GCA_019240395.1 Acidisphaera sp.
CCGCGATCGGCGGTCACCGGCACGAGCAAGTGCACGCGGTCCTGGCCGGTGCCGACCAGGATGCGCGGCGCGTTGGCCGAGCCGGCGAAGCTGGCGGCGAGCGTCGTCAGCATCCGCTCCATCATCTCGGCATAGGGCCGCGCCGCCTCCGCCTGGCTCTGCGCCCGGCGCAGCTTGCTGGCCGCCACCATCTTCATCGCCGAGGTGATCTTCTGCGTCGACTTGACGCTGTTGATCCGGGTGCGGAGCGCCTTCAGGCTGGGCATTGCGTCAGGCCGCGAATGCCTTGGCGAAGCCGTCGAAGAAGCCGACGAGCTTCTGATCGGTCTCCGGCTTGATCTGCTGGTCGGTGCGGATCGCCTGCAGGATGTCGCCGTGATTCGCCTTCAGATCCGAAAGCATCTGGCTCTCGAACCGGCCGACCTGGCCGACCTCGAGCTTGTCGAGATAGCCGCGCGTGCCGGCGAACAGGATGACCACCTGCTCCTCGACCGGGATCGGCTTGAATTGCGGCTGCTTGAGCAGCTCGGTCAGACGGGCGCCGCGCGCCAGCAGCCGCTGCGTCGAGGCATCGAGGTCGGAGGCGAACTGCGCGAAAGCGGCCATTTCGCGGTACTGCGCGAGCTCCAGCTTGATGCTGCCGGCGACCTGCTTCATCGCCCGCACCTGGGCGGCCGAGCCGACGCGCGAGACGCTGAGCCCGACATTCACCGCCGGGCGGATGCCGCGGAAGAAGAGCTCGGTCTCCAGGAAGATCTGGCCGTCGGTGATGGAGATGACGTTGGTCGGGATGTAGGCGGAGACGTCGCCGGCCTGCGTCTCGATCACCGGCAGGGCAGTGAGGCTGCCGGCGCCGAAGGCATCGGACATCTTCGCCGCGCGCTCGAGCAGGCGGGAGTGCAGATAGAACACGTCGCCGGGATAGGCCTCGCGCCCCGGCGGGCGGCGCAGCAGCAGCGACATCTGCCGGTAGGACACCGCCTGCTTGGAGAGGTCGTCATAGAAGATCACGGCGTGCATGCCGTTGTCGCGGAAATACTCGCCCATGGTGCAGCCGGTATAGGGCGCCAGGAATTGCAGCGGCGCCGGCTCGGACGCGGTCGCCGCGACCACGATCGAGTACTCCATCGCCCCGTATTCCTCGAGGGTGCGCACAATCTGCGCCACGGTGGAGCGCTTCTGGCCGACCGCGACGTAGATGCAATAGAGCTTGCGCTTCTCGTCATCCCCGGCGTTGACGGTCTTCTGGTTGATGATGGTGTCGATGATCACCGCACCCTTGCCGGTCTGGCGGTCGCCGATGATCAGCTCGCGCTGGCCGCGGCCGATCGGGATCAGCGCGTCGATCGCCTTGATGCCGGTCTGCATCGGCTCGTGCACCGACTTGCGCGGGATGATGCCGGGCGCCTTGACCTCGACGCGGCGGCGCTCGGTGGTGGCGATCGGGCCCTTGCCGTCGATCGGGTTGCCCAGCCCGTCCACCACGCGGCCGAGCAGCCCCTTGCCGACCGGCACGTCGACGATGTCGCCGGTGCGGCTGACCGTGTCGCCTTCGCGGATCGCGCGGTCGTCGCCGAAGATCACCACGCCGACATTGTCGGTCTCGAGATTGAGCGCCATGCCGCGGATGCCGGCGCCGGGAAATTCCACCATCTCGCCCGACATCACGTTCTGCAGGCCGAAGACGCGGGCGATGCCGTCACCGACGCTGAGCACCTGGCCGGTCTCGGCGACGTTGGCCTCGGTGTCGAAATTGGCGATCTGCTGCTTGAGGATATCGGAGATTTCGGCCGGGCGGATTTCCATCATGCGGCTCCCTTCATGGCGTACTGCAGGCGCTGCAGACGGGATTTCAGGCTGGTGTCGTAGAGGCGGGCGCCGACGCGCACCACCATGCCGCCGAGCAGGCTCGGATCGACTGACTTGATGAAGTTGACGTTGCCATAGCCCGCCTCGATGAGCCGGGCGCGGAGCTGCTGCTCCTGCAGGTCGGTGAGCGGGTGGGCGGTGGTGACCTGGGCGACGATGACGCCGCGCTTCTCCGCGACCAGGGCGGCGAAGGCGGCGACGATGGGGCGCAGCAGCGGCAGCCGGCGATTGGCCGCCACGACGCCGACGAAATCGTGGACGACCTTGCCGAACCCCTCGCGGTCCAGGACCGTCAGAATGGCGGTGCGGCCCTGGTTCACGTCGATCAGCGGACTGCCGACCAAGCGCCGCAGATCCGGGCTTTCGTCGATCAGCCGGCCGAGCGCCTCCATCTGCTCGACGGTCTGGTCGAGCTGGTGGGTGTCGCTGGCGTGCGCGTAGAGGGCAGCAGCGTAGCGGCCGGCCGGGCCGAATTGGGTCGTCGCGCCGTCAGAGGCCACTCTTGCGCTTCCATCGGTGGGCGGCAGCACCGCCGGTCATCCGGCTCCCGCGCCGGCGACCGGCCTCTAGCATGGGGGTTACGCACGTGCAACATGGGGCCGAGCGGACCGAAGGCACCGTCCGGCTCGGGATTCCTGGCAATGAGCCCCGGGATTCGTTACTCTTGTGCGATGAGTTCGCCTGCAGGAGGGCGCCATTCCCCATCCGTCCGGCCCGCAGTTTCCGCCCGAGCGACCCGGCTCGCCGGACCGGGCTGCCGCTTTCCCCACGGGATGGGAGCGGTTCGGCTGGGCGGCGCTGTCGGTGTTGGGCGGGCTCGCCGTGGTGCTGGCCGCGATCGCCATCGGCGTGGCCGGCTGGCACGTCACCAGCATGGTGCGGACCGGCCCTGACGGGCTGACCGCCGCCGCCCGCAGCGAATGGGCGGCGGCCCGATCCGACCATGACGTGATCGTGGCGATGAGCAGCCGCTGCACCCAGGACAGCGGCACGTTCAAGCACGCCATCGAAATCCCCGTCAGCATGCTCGTGATTACCCCGAACGGGGCGCTGCCGACCGGCGGCTCCACGCCCGCCGACCCGGCACCGAGGCCCGCCGGCCCGAAACTGGACACGCCGGGCTATCTGCTGTCGGCCATCATCCTGAGCAACGGCATCGCCCGATCGCGCATCGATGTCGCCGGCGACGAGGTGAGGGACTCCGCGTGGGAGCAGGTGTTCCAGTGGGGGCTGGTGATCATCGGCGCCATCACCACCGTGCTGATCAGCATCAAGTCGATGTCAACCGGGCGCACGCCGCTCTACATGGGCATCGGCATCGCCGCGATCGTCTTCTCGGCGCTCGGCACCGGGGTGGCCGCCATGAACTCCTTCTACAGCCCGCGCCTGCTGCACGACCACGACAAGCGCGCGCTGGCCGGCCTGCGCCAGCTGCATTTGCAGCTCGCGACGGGGCTGACGCGCGAGGGCAACATCTGCACGGCCTTCACCGACTGGAAGAACGACTGGCGCTTCCAGCGCATCAAGGCGCTGACCGACCAATACAACGCCATCATCAACGCCGTGCAATCGAACGATCTTGGGACGGAGGGGGACAGCGGTGGAGGCAGCAATAGCAGCCCGGCTGAAAAACCCCCGGAACCCGACGCAGCGCAACGTTCGAATTGATGGCAGATGTGAGCGAACCCAATCCTCCGCAATGCTCGCCTGGTGAAAATCTCTTTCTCGGTGGGACTGGCCGATGTGATTCCAGATGGTCAGATAGTCGTTGATCCCGCCCGCTCCAGTGCCCGCTGCACAGCGTCAGGATCACCGGCAATCGCCTTGAGGTAGGCGCGGGCCGGCTTATCCGGCTCCGCCCGGCCCTGCTCCCAATCGCGCAGTGTGCCGAGCGGGATTTGATAGCGCGCGGCAAACTTCTCCTGTGTCAGGCGAAGCGCGCGGCGCAGCGTCTTCGCCCGCGGCACGCGACGCATCCGGGCCGAGATTTCAGGGGTGAGCGGTTGCGCGTCCGGGTCCGCCAGCGCCGCTGCCTGGACGTCCTCCTCGGCCATTTGCCGCAGCCTCTGCCAATCCGTCTTGTCCTTGAGCAGCCTGGTCGCCCCATCTGGCAGCACCCGCGCCAGCCCCCCAATCACTCCGCCGTCTGGCTACGATAACGCTCTTGCTGGTCATGCTTCGTTGCCTCCTCTCTTCTCCTAGCCGCCCTTTAAGATCCTGCCGGCACCTTTTCGCGACGGTTCGCAAAGCCGGAACGCGGCGAACCAGGGGATGAATTCAGGCGCCTCGTTAACACCAGGGAAAGCCGCCCCGCCCCACAGTGCCGCGTGGATGCTCACGTCGTCAGGCATGTCAGCTCGCCGCCGCCCCCGGAAGCGCACCGCACGGCGGGATCTGTCTCGCGGGTCGGCTACGGCTCTTCCCGAGGCTGTGTCGCGCCTTGGCGGGGATCGCCGCGCCGCGGCCGCTCTCGAGATGGCGCTCGTCGGTCCCGTATTCATCCTGATGATCGTCTTCCTCTTCGAAACCTTCCTGTACTTCTTTGTCCAGCAAGCGCTCGACACGGCAACCGCGTCGGCCGCGCGCCAGATCCAGATCGGCAACGCGCAGGGTCAGGCGCCGAGCTCCGCGGCATTCCTCAGCTCCGTGCTGTGCCCGAATCTGAGCGGCTTGTTGTCGTGCGGCAACGTGCAGCTCACCGTCTCGACGGTGGCCAACTTCTACGACACCGCCGGCTACACGGTTCCCACCAAGAACGGCCAGCTCGACACGACGCAATTCCCTTACTGCAACGCGGCCCCGGGGCAGCTCGTGCTGGTGCATGCGGTGTACCTGGCCCCCGTCTGGTTCGCCAGCTTCTTCTCCACCGCGATCTCCTATGGCGGCAGCGCCGTGCTGCCCATCGTCTCCACCGCCGCCTTCATCACCGAGAGCTTCCCCAGTACCGGCACGGTCTCGAACGGATGCTGAGCCCCTCGCCGGCGATGCCGTGGTGGCGTGCGGCGCTGACCGGGTTGGCCGGCAGCGCTGCCGAGTTCCGGCGCGCGCGGCGCAGCTCGGTGCTCATCGAGTTCGCGGTGGTGGTGCCGCCCCTGCTCACCATGCTGTTCGGTGTTTGCGACTTCGGCAATCTTCTCATCGTCCAGCGACGCCTCGCGCTGGCCGCCGCCGAGGCGGCAGAGATCGCCACCAACCTCGCCGTGCAGCCCGACAACACCAACCTGCTCGGCTACAACCAGATCTACGCGGCCGGGACGGTGATCTTCGCCTACTTCCCGTCCTGGAAGACCGACCCGACCAAGACCTTCGCCGTCACCCTGTCCTCGATCGCGATGAAGGGCGTGCCGGCCAACTGCACCGGCTCATCCTGCACCTCCTACACCGCGAACACCGCCTGGAGCGTCGGCGCCTCGCAGAACGAACCCGGTTCCTCGCAGCCGTATTTCGGCTGGGACGCTTCGCAGGAGCGGCCCTGCGGCACGATCGGCACTTCCCCGCCCACGCCGCCCGCCAATCCACCCGCCAACTACGCCGGGCTGCACAGCCTCCCCGCCGGCGTGTTCAGCGCGTCCTCCCTGATCGTGGCAGATGTGTCCGCCACCTACGTGCCGCTGTTCGTGGGCTTCCTCACCGGCCCGGTCACATTGTTCCGCTCCAGCTACATTCCGCCGCGGATCGGCAGCAACGCGCAATACGTGCCGTACTCTCCCGCCGGCTACCCCGTCGAGTCATGTCCGGGGTACCCGTGATGCCCAAGCCCGACCGTTGGAAGCACAGCAGGCTCGCCGGCGACCGTCGCGGCGTGGTGGCGATCCTGTTCGCCCTGCTGCTGCTGCCCCTGATCGGGCTGATCGGCCTGGCCGTCGACTATGGCTTCAAGACGCGCGCGCAGACCGAGATCGATGTCGCCGCCGATTCCGCCACGCTGGTGGCGAGCACCACCGCCGCCAACGCGTTCTCGACCGGGGCGAGCAACTGGAAGACAAGGGGGCAGACCGCCGGGGCCAATTTCTTCAATGCCCAGATAGCCGACCTCGGCTATGTCAGCGTCGCCACGACGACCATCACGGTGTCGCAGGACCCGAACTCCGCCAACGTCTTCAATGCCTCGCTGACGTTCTCCGGGACCATAAAGACCTTTTTTGCCCGGGTGTTCGGCTACTCCACATTTACGGTGACGGGGGGTTCCGCCGCGACGACGACGGCCAGCACCTATATCGACATCCACATCCTGATGGACAACTCGTCTTCCATGCTGATCGGTTCCTCCCAGCAGGACATGGCGAATCTTGCGGCCTACATCCGGCAGCCGCCCTATGTGAATTGGGACAGCTTCTACCAGTCAGGAACCTATCCCGGGAATCCGCAACCCGGCGAGGCGCAGGTGACGCCGGCACAGGCGGCATCGCAGCCCTGCGCCTTCGGCTGCCATTTCAGCAATACCTATGCCTCGCTGCCCAAGGCGGACGGCTCCGGCTATATCACCGTTCCGGAGGACTTCTACGGCGTTGCCCAGCTCACCGGCGTGCAGCTGCGACTGAACGTGGTCACCGCCGCGGTCGCCAATGTCATCAGCTCGGTGCAGGCGAAGCAGCCGCAGGGCACCACGCTGTACCAAGTTGCGCTCTACGCCCTCAACAATCCGAGCCGGAACAATCAAAGCGGCAGCGTCAGCTCGCCGATGACCATCTACCCGCTCGGCGCCAACTTCACGGCGGCAAAATCCGCCGCCGCGAACCTTCAGGTGCCGCTGACCTACGACAACAGCTACGAGCCGGACACCGACCTCGGCGGAGCGATCAGCTACGTCAACGGAATAATTCCGGCGAGCACCGGCGACGGGTCGGCCGCCAACCACAAGGAATATCTGTTCCTCATCACCGACGGCGTCATGGATTACCTCGATTCCGGCGGCAATCGTCACATGGGAGCGCTCGATCCCACGTTGTGCACGCCGCTGAAGAACCGCAACGTCCAGATCTACGTGCTCTACACGACCTACGTCCCGATCCCGACCAACGGGTTCTACAGCAGCAACATCGCCCCGTTCGCGAGCAACGGTCCGCCGACCACGCTCGCCAGCAATCTGCAGAGCTGCGCCTCGGCGCCGAGCGCCTATTTCAACGCCACGAGCACGAGCGACATCAACACGCAGATGCAGAACATGCTCAATGCCGCGCTTGGCTCGGCGGGCCGCTTCACGCAGTGACGCGCGAGCGGCTGGTGCCGCGGCAGCCCTTCACAGGAAGGACACCGGATCGACATCGACGTCGACCCTTGTGCCGCGCATGACCGGAACCTGGGCCAGCCAGCTTCGCAGCAGCGGCTGCACCGCCATGTCGCGCCGGGTCTTCAACAGCAGCCGACGCCGGTGCCGGCCACGCAGAAGCGCCAGGGGAGCCGGCGCCGGGCCCAGCACCGTGATGCCGTCGCCGCTTGGCGCGGCCCGGCCGAGGGCCCGCGCAGTGGCGTCGGCCTCTTCCGCCGCGTCGGCGCTGACGATCAGCGCCGCGAGCCGGCCGTAGGGGGGCCAGTGTCCGGGGCGGCGCAAAGCCGCTTCCTGCTCCATGAACTGCGAAAAACTGCCGCTCACCAGGGCACGCATGACGGGGTGCTCGGGCGAGAAGGTCTGCAGGAGCACCCGCCCCGGCGCCTCGGCGCGCCCGGCGCGGCCGGCGACCTGGTGCAGCAGCTGCACGGTGCGCTCCGCCGCCCGCAAATCGCCGCCGCCCAGCCCGAGATCGGCATCCACCACGCCGACCAGGGTCAGATGCGGGAAATGCCACCCCTTGGCGACGATCTGCGTGCCGATGATCAGGTCCACCTCGCGCGCCTCAATGGCGCGGGCCGCGGCGGCGGCGGCGTGCGGGCCGGGCATGGTGTCGCTCGCCATCACCAGCCGGCGTGCGTCGGGGAAGCGCTCCATCGCCTCCTCGGTGATCCGCTCCACCCCCGGCCCCACCGGGGTCAGGCTATGCTCGGCGCCGCAGTGCGGGCAGGTCGGCGGGATCGGCTCGGCATGGCCGCAATGATGGCAGGCGAGCTGACGACGGATGCGATGCTCGACCAGCCAGGCCGTGCAGTTCGGGCACTCCATGCGATGCCCGCAGGCGCGGCACAGGGTCAGCGGTGCGTAGCCTCGGCGATTGAGGAACAGCATCGCCTGCTCACCCCGCGCGAAGGTCTGCTCCAGCGCCGCGGTCAGCGGCGGGGCGAGGAACTTTCCGCGCTCGGGCGGCGTCTCGCGCAGATCGACGGCGACGATCGCGGGCAGCCGCGCGCCGCCATGCCGGTGCGGCAGGGTCAGCCGGCGATAGCGCCCGGCCTCGACATTGGCCACCGTCTCCAGGCTCGGCGTCGCCGAGACCAGCACCGCCGGCGCCTCGCACAGCCGCGCCCGCACCACCGCCATGTCGCGGGCGTGATAGACCACGCCCTCCTCCTGCTTGAACGCCGTCTCGTGCTCCTCGTCCACCACCACCAGGCCGAGATCGGGAAACGGCAGGAACAGCGCCGAGCGCGCGCCCACCACCACCGGCGCCCCGCCGGCCGCCACCGCCCGCCAGGTCAGCCGGCGGGTGCGCGCGGTGAGGTCCGAGTGCCAGACGGCCGGTGCCACGCCGAAGCGGCGGGCGAAGCGGTCAAGCCATTGCGAGGACAGGGCGATCTCGGGCAGCAGCACCAGCGCCTGCCGTCCGCGCCCCAGGCAGGCGGCGATCGCCTCCAGATAGACCTCGGTCTTGCCGGAGCCCGTCACCCCGTCGAGCAGGGTGACGGAGAAGGCGCCAGCCACCGCCTCGCGCAGCGCCGCCGCTGCCGCCTGCTGCTCGGGCGACAGCGCCGGGCCGGGATGCGCCGGATCGGGGTCGGCGAAAGCCCGCGCCAGCGGCAGCGGCGCCGGCACCAGCAGCCCGGCATTTGCCATGCCGCGCACCACGCCCGGCCCGGTGCCGGCGGCGCGCACCAGCTCGGCGGTGCTGCGTGGATCGCCGTCAGCCAGAGCCGCCAGCACGCGCCGCCGCGCCTCCGTGAGGCGGAGATCGGGCAAGGGCTCGGCGCGGCGCCAGCCGAACGGGGAAAAATCCGGCCGCAGCGCGTTGATGCGCAACGCCATCGCCATCACCTCGCCCGGCGGCGACAGCGTGTAGGCGGCGACCCAATCGACGAAGCGGCGCAGCGAAGCCCCCATCGCCGGCGCCTCCAGCACCGCCGCGACCGGCTTGAGCTTGCGGTCCGGCACCGCGTCTCCCGACCGCGCGTCCCACACCACGCCGACCGTCTCGCGCCCGTTCAGCGGCACCAGCACGATGTCCCCGGGATGCGGGTCGATTGTCTCGGGAACGCGATAGTCGAACGGACCGGGAAACGGGTAGGGCAGCATCACCGCGACCCGCCGACGCTTCCGGTCGGGGGCGTTCGTCCTGTATCCTTCATCGTCCAGTAGAGTCGGATCGCCCCGCATGACCCCGGTGGATAGTTCCCTGACGCAAGAGATCAAGTCGGCCTCCCCCGGCCGGCTCGTCCGCGCCTAGTGGACGCTCTCCCCCGCAAGCGAGCGCCGCCCGGTGCGACGGAGGTCGCTGCCTTCCTGCGGGAGAACCCGACCTGGCTCGCCGACAACCCCGAGCTCTACCGCATGCTGGCGCCGCCGGCGCGGGTGCATGGCGAGCACTTGGCGGACCACATGGCGGCCATGCTGCGCGCCGAGCGGGCGCACGCCGCCGGGCTGCTGGCCGCCGGCCGCGCCTCGGCCGGCTTGGCCGCGCGTGTGCAGGAGGCGGTGCTGGCGCTGATGCGCGCCGGCGATGCCATCGAATGCATATGGGCCGAGCTGCCCGGCCTGCTGGCGGTGGACGCCGCTGCCCTCTGCGTCGAGGGCCACCTGCCGGGGGCGCGCAGCCTGCCGCGCGGCGCCGTGGCGCGGCTGCTCGATGGCCGCGACGTGGTGTTCCGCGACGCCCCGGCCGACGCCCCGCTGCTGCACGCCGAAGCGGCCGAGCTGGCGCTGCATGACGCGCTGGCGCGGGTGCCGCTCGCCGGCCCACCGGCGCTGGTGGCCCTGGTGGCGCGGGAGAAGCGGGCGCTCGAGCCGGCACAGGGCGCCGGGCCCCTGGCCTTCCTCGGACGCGCCGTGGCTGTCGCCATGGAGCGATGAGCCCGGGGGAGCCGAGCGGCGAGGCGCTGCGGCAGGAGTTCCTGTCCTGGCTGGCGCAGGAGCGGCGGGCGTCGGCGCTGACGGTTTCGGCCTATGCCGCCGACCTCGCCGGATTTTTCGGATTTCTGACGACCCACTTCGGCGCCGAGCCCGGCCTTGCCGCCCTCGCGGCGCTCGGCACCGCCGATTTCCGCGCCTGGCTGGCGGCGGAAGCGGCACGCGGCGTCGGCAACGCCACGCGCAGCCGGCGGGTCTCGGCGCTGCGCAGCTTCTTCCGGTTTCTTGCCCGCCGACACGGGATGCACAACCCGGGCCTGGCCCTGCTTGCAGCTCCCCGCGCGCGCAAGCCGCTTCCCCGCGCGCTCTCCGCCGCACAGGCGCGGGCCGTGGCGACAGAGATGGACGAGGCGCGCGACACGGCCCTGTTCACTTTGCTCTATGGCTGCGGGCTGCGCATCGCCGAGGCGCTGGCGCTCAACGTCGGCGACGCCGCGCAGCCGACCCTGCGCGTCACCGGCAAGGGATCGAAGCAGCGCATGGTCCCGGTGCTGCCGGCGGTCCGCGACGCGCTCGCGGCCTGGCTGCGCCAGCATCCGAACCGCGAGCCCACGGCGCCGCTGTTCGTGGGCGCCCGCGGCAAGCGGCTCGACCCGGCGGTGGCGCAGCGCAGCCTGCGCATCTTCCGGCGGCTCCATGGCCTCCCTGAGCACGCGACGCCGCACGCACTGCGCCACAGCTTCGCCACCCACCTGCTGGCCGGAGGCGCGGATTTGCGCTCGATACAGGAGCTGCTGGGGCATGCCAGCCTGTCGACGACACAGCGCTACACGGCCGTCGATGCCGAGCGGCTCGTTGAGGTCTGGCGGCGAGCGCATCCAAAAGGCCAGGGCTCCGCCCCCAAACGCTGAAGCATGGGACCCGCTGGGGCCCGTCGGCCCCAGACCCAGCTTACTTAAGTGAAGGGGTTTGGGGCCGACGGGCCCCAATGGGGTCCAGGGGCAACGCCCCTGGCCTTCTTACCTCGTAGGATACGTCTTCGGATACGTAACCTGATCCGGCGGCCCCGGCGCCGTCGGGTTGCCCCGCTTGCCGCAGCCGGCCAGCGGCAGAAGCAGGGCGACGGCAACGAGCAGCGCCGCCCACCGCGCCGCCTGCCGCGCGACATTGGCCGGCGCGGTGCCGCCGGGGCTGGTGCGCGAGGCGACCGAGGCATCCACCGTCAGCGCGGAGAAGACGTCCTCGGTGATTTCCGGCGCCACTCCCTGCATCTCCTCGAGCGTCAGCCCGGCCAGCTCCACACCGCTCGCCTCGGCGAGCGCCACCAGGCGCCCGGTGACGTGGTGCGCTGTGCGGAACGGCAGCCGGCCGACACGCACCAGCCAGTCCGCCAGATCGGTGGCGGTCGCGAAGCCGGCGCCGGCGTGCGCGCGCATCCGCGCCACATCGGCGGTCATGTCGCGCACCATTCCGGCGATCGCGGCCAGCGACAAGGCCCAGGCGTCGACGGCGTCGAACACCGGCTGCTTGTCTTCCTGCATGTCCTTCGCATAGGCGAGGGGCAGGCCCTTCATGACGGTGAGCAGCGAGACCAGCGCGCCGGTGACCCGGCCGGTCTTGGCGCGCACCAGCTCCGCGGCATCCGGATTGCGTTTCTGCGGCATGATCGAGCTGCCGGTAGTGAAGGCGTCGGACAGGGCGATGAAGCGGAAGGGCGCGCTGCACCAGATGACGATCTCTTCGGCCAGCCGCGAAAGGTGCACGGCCGAGATCGCCGCCGCGGCGAGGAACTCCAGCGCGAAATCGCGGTCGGAGACCGCGTCCAGCGAATTGGCGCAGGGCCCGTCGAAGCCGAGCGCCGCGGCGGTGGCCGCGGGATCGATCGGGAAGGACGTGCCGGCGAGGGCCGCGGCGCCAAGCGGAGATTGGTTCAGGCGGCGGCGGCAATCGGCAAGGCGACCGCGATCCCGCGACAGCATTTCGACATAGGCCAGGAGATGGTGACCGAAGGTGACGGGCTGCGCCGTCTGCAGATGGGTGAAGCCCGGCATCGGGTCGGCGGCGTGGGCGGCGGCGCGTTCGGCGAGTGCGCGCATGGTGTCGGCGAGCTGCGCGTCGAGGCCGTCGATGGCGTCGCGAATCCAGAGGCGGAAATCGGTCGCCACCTGGTCGTTACGGCTGCGCGCGGTGTGCAGGCGCCGGCCGGCCTCGCCAATGCGCTCGGTGAGCCGCGCCTCGATGTTCATGTGGATGTCTTCCAGCGCTTCGGCGAATCCGAAGGCGCCGGCCTCGATCTCCTCGGCGATCGCCTCTAGACCGCCGGCGATGGCGCGCTCATCTTCCGCGCTGATGATGCCGGCCCGCGCCAGCATCGCCGCATGGGCGAGCGACCCCCTGATGTCCTGTCGCCAGAGGCGCGCATCGACGTCGATCGAGGCATTGATGCGTTGCATGATCGCCGACGGCCCGGCGGCGAAGCGGCCGCCCCACTGCGCGTTGGCGTCGGCGTCGTTCGGGCGGGGCGCAAAATTGGGCGGCTCGGACAAGGAGAAATTTCCCTGATGCAGGCGATGACACGGCGCGGCACGCTGGGGCTGCTGGCCGGCGGAACGGTAGCGGCGGCGGCGGGGGCGCGCAAACCGCGTGCCGAGGAGCTGCAGGATGTCTCCTCCATGGTGCCGACCGATCCGCCGCGCCCGCTGCCGCCGCTCAACCTCGTCGATGCCGACGGGAACGCGCACACGCTCGCGGAATTTTCCGGACGCGGCGTGGTGCTCAATCTGTGGGCGACCTGGTGCGTGCCGTGCGTCGCCGAGATGCCGGCGCTGAACACGCTGGCCGGCCAGGTCGGCCCGGAGATCGCCGTGCTGGCGCTCTCGTCGGATCGCGGCGGCGCGCCGACGGTGGAGGCGTTCTACCGGGAGCACGCCATCACGAACCTGTCGGTGTGGCTCGACCTGCACGGCGATGCGCTGCATGCGCTGAACGCGCGCGGCATTCCGACCACGCTGATCATCGACAAGCAGGGCCGGGAGCGTGGCCGGCTGGAGGGAGCGATCGACTGGGCACGCAAGGACGCACTCGACACGGTGCGCCGGCTGGCGGGTTAGAGCAGCGTGCGATCAGGTGGTATCACCTGATCGCACAAAGCTGCTCGCCAAAACAAAGTGTTAGAGCGGCGGGCGTGAACGCGAGTTCGCGCCTGCCGCTCTAGGCCATGCTGGCGGCGAACACCCTGGCGTAGTTGCCGCCCATCAGCTTGCGGACGTCATCCCGGCCGAACCCCGCGGCGAGCAGCGCCGCGCTCAGCTCCGGCAGCTGGGCGTAGCTGTCGAAGGTGGCAGGGCCGACCAGGCCCATCATGTCGGTGCCGAGGCCGACGTGGTCTGTCCCGACCACCGCCGCCATGCGGGCGATCGCGCCCGCCAGCGCCGCCATGTCGGGGAAGAGTGCCGCGATCGGCCAGATGCCGATCACGCCGCCGGTGTCCGCCACCAGTCGCGCGTGCTCCGGCGTGATCAGACGGGTGAAGGGATTCGGGCGCGTGGTCAGCGAGGTGTGCGACAAGACCAGCGGCTTGCTGGTGACGGCGGCGGCGCGGCGTACCAGCTCGATGGTGCCGTGTGCCACGTCCACCACCAAGCCGCGTGCGTTGCAGCGGCGGATCACCGCGGCCCCGGCGTCGGTCAATCCGCCGTGGACCGGCAATTCGGTCTGGATGTCGCCGAGCTCGTTGACCCGGTAATGCGTCAGTTGCAGGTGGCGGAGCTGCCACCGCTCGTAGGCTTCGTCCACGCGGTCCGGATTGCCCTCGAGGAAATCGCCACCCTCCGCCGACACCACGACGGAGGGTCGATCGGGGCCTGCCGCGCGCAGCCCGGCGGCATCGGTGACGATGGTCAGGGACTGCTCGCGGGCGAGCGCATGCAGGCGGGCGAAGGCCAGCTGCGAATACGCATAGAGTTCGCCCGGCGCCGGGTCACGGTACGGGTGGATATGGTGGTCCGCCATCACCCGATGGGTCGGCGCATCGGAAACGATGGCGAGGCAGGTGACGGCCAAGCCGCCCAGCCGCATCGGCTCGGCGACCGGCGTGAACGGCGCGGCGGAGCGCACGTAGAGCAGCTTGCCGGCGTGCGAATGCAGATCGACGGTGCTGGCGCCCGCCGTCACCCCATGCGGATCGGTTTCCGGCGCTGCCGCCGCCAGACAGAGCAGCGGCGCCGCCGCCAGCAGCCTCCGGCGCCCGAACCCTGCCCCGACCGGGCGCGCATCGGCGAGCCGCCAGCCGCTTTCGGGCCCGTGCAGTGTCCCCTCGAGCGTCACCGGGCCGGTGCCAAGCGGGACGGCGCCGGAGACCTCCACCCGGGCCGCCGGGCTGCCGGGAAGGCAGCCGGCGCAACACGGCGGCTCGGCGACCAGCATGTGCCTTCCCGCAAGGTCCGAGCGGGACAGCCAGCCGGTCAGCCGGATCATGCGGCCGCAGAGTGCGGCGGCTTGGCCGGCACTGAGATCGGCCCAGCCCAGCCGCTCCGGTGTCACTGCCGAATCCCCGGCGCCAGCCGCACCGGTGGCGCCGGGGTGGGCGTCGGCTGCGGAGCCGGCA
>JAFAYM010000275.1 GCA_019240395.1 Acidisphaera sp.
CGGCGACATGCCGGGGTCCAGCACCGCCTCCAGGCGCCGCATCGTCTCCGGTTCGATCGTGGCCATGGGACAGCCGAGGTCGGCGGCAAGATCGACTGCGAGCTGACGCTCGCCGCCGGAATTGGTGACCATGCCGACGCCCGGCGCGGTGGGGCGGCGCGGGCAGGACAGCAGCTCCACGGTGTCGGTCAACTCGTCGATGGAGGTAACGCGGATGACGTTGTGGCGTTCGAACACCGCGCGATAGGCGGCGTCGCTGCCCGACAGCGCGCCGCTATGCGCCAGCGCGAAACGCCGCCCTGCCTCGCTGCGTCCGAGCTTGAGCGCCACCACCGGAATGCCGCGGCGATCCGCGTCCTCCAATGCCGCAAGGAATTGGTCGGGCTGGCGGACCGTCTCGATGACGCAGGCGATCACCCGCGTTTCCGGACGGGAGAGCAGGAACTGCATGTAGTCCGCCAGGCCGGTGGCGATCTCCTGTCCGGCGGAGATGGCATAGTTGAAGCTGAGATTCCGCTGATTGCCGACCAGGCCCGACCAGGTGGAGCCGCTATGGGAAATCAGGCCGACGCAGCCTGCCGGAGTCTCGATCGGCGGCGGATTGCCCGACATGCGCAGCCCTTCGGCGACGCTGATATAGCCCATGGCGTTGTTGCCGCAGACCGTCATGCCGGCCTCACGCGCGATGGCGCCCAACCGCTCCGGCAACGGCGTGCGGTCCGGCGCCGGCGGCTCGTAGCCGCGGCCGAAGATCATCGCCGCCGGCACACCGGCGCCGGCGGCGGCAAGCAGCCCCGCTTCGATCCGATCGTCGGACAGCGCGAAGGCGACACAGTCGGGAATTTCCGGCAGTGCGGCGAGGTCCGGATAGCACGGGCGGCCATCCAATGACTCGTAGCCCGGGTTGACGGCGTAGATCGGCCCGCCGAAGTGCCAGCCCGTCAGGCTGGCCAGCAGCCGCTGGCCGAACGACCCGGGGCGATTTGAGGCGCCGACGACCGCGACGGAGCGCGGCCGCAGCAGGTTCGCGACATCCATGTCGGTCAGGTCAGCAGCCATTCCTTCAGCCGGCGGTTCACCCGATCGAAATTATCCGCCCACCACTCGACATTCACCGACGTCGTCTGCGGGCTCGTGAGATCAGGCGCCAGGGTGCGTGCCTTGCCCTGCAGCAGCGGCAGTGCACCCTTGGCGATCGGGCTGTTGCCCGGCAGCATGTTGGCATAGGCCGCCTGCATGTCGGGCCGCATGAAATAGTCCAGCAGCTTCATGGCGGCGACGCGATTGCGCGTTCCCTTCACCGCCGCGACATAGTTGGGAATGACGATCGGCTGCTCGCTGACGAACTCCATCGACAGCCCGTCCCGCTGGGCCGCGTTCACCCGGCCGGCATAGGCGTAGGAGAAGTCGATCTCGCCGGTCTGCACCAGCGTGATGGTCTGCGGCGTCTGGTTGATGAATTTCAGGACGTAGGGCTTGATCCTGTCGAGCGAGCGGAAGGCGCGGTCGATGTCGAGGGGATAGAGCTCGTGCGGCTGCACGCCGTCGCCGAGCAGCGCCATTTCGATTGTTTCGCCGGCGCGGTCGCGCATGCCGCGCTGGCCGGGGTAGGTCTTGGCATCCCAGAATTGCGGCCAGGTGGCCGGCACCTTGTCGCGGGGATGACGGTTCGGGTCATAGGCGACGCCGCCCCAGAACGTGTAGCAGGGAAAGCAGCCCGGCCGGTTCGGCAGGAAGCCGTCGACCGGCTTGACGATGGAATAGTCGATCGGCTCCAGCAGCCCCTGGCGTTCCGCGCCGACCGCGGAGACGCCGTCGAAGGCGAGCGCGTCCCACTCGATATTGCCGGTCACCACCTGCGCCTTCAGCTTCGCGAGGTCCGGCCCGGAGACGACGATCACCTTGATGCCGGTGTCTCGCGTGAAGGCGGCGAGCTGCACCTTCTCATAGGCGTCCTGGTTGGCGCCGCCGGAGCCGACGAACACCAGCTGGTCCGCCGCCCAGCTGCGCCCCGGCACGATGACCGCCGGTGCCGCCAATGCCGCCCCCAACACGGCCCGCCGCGAGACGCCGGAGGCGGAACACGCTTCCTGGTGGGTAACGCGACTATCGTCCTGCAAGAGCGCACTCCGCCTTCAATGTTGCACGACACCGAACACGATTATGGCCGAAGATTCTGGTGGCCGCATCACCGATCTCCACGCGCCCTTAGCCAGCTGCCGCCGGTTTTGCAAAACCCGCGCCGGCGACGCACACTACCAGCGAGAGCACCGTCAGCAAGGTGGAGATCGCGGCGATCACCGGTGAAACTTCCCACTGGATGCTGCTGTACATCTTCACCGGCAGGGTCTGGGTCGCGGAGTCGGTGACGAAATAGGCGATCACCACTTCGTCGAACGAGATCAGGAAGGCGAACATGGCGCCGGCCAGCAGCGCCGGCCGCACGAGCGGCAAGATCACCCGGCGCAGAACCGTCAGCCACCCCGCGCCCATGATGATCGCCGCGGTTTCCAGCCGCGAGTCCACCGCCCGCAATCCCGCCATGACGGTGACCATGATGAACGGCGTGGTGTGAACGGCATGCGCCAGGATCAGCCCCGGTGTCGGCGCCAGATGGATCGTGGAAAAATACAGGTAGCTGCCCAGCGCGACGGTGATCGCCGGCACCATGACCGGGCTCAACAGCACCACATTCACCCATCGCTTGCCGGGAAAGCTGCAGCGGATCAGCGCATAGGCCGCGGCGAAGCCCAGGCAGCACGCCAGCGCCGTGCTGCAGGAGGCGACGAGCAGACTTTGCGCCGTCGTCATCATCCAGGTGGAGGTGTGGAAATACTCGGCATAGAAGGCCAGCGAGAATCCGCGCGGCGGAAACACCAGCTCGCGCCCGGTGCCGAAGGAGAGCGGAATGACGATCAGGCTGGGAGCGATCAGGAAGGCGTAGACGAGACTGGCGGCAGCGTTTCCCACGCCGCGCCAGCGCAGTGTCGCCGGATCGGCGAGCGGCATGCGGTCGGCGGGAATGGCGGGGGCGGTCAGATCACCGTCTCCCCGCCGCGCACCCGGGCGAGCAACGCCAGGAGCACCAGGGACAGCAGCAGCAGGATCACCGAGACTGCGGCCGCGGCGTTCCAGTCCAATGCCTCCCGTGTGTAGTAGTCCACCAGGTTGGCCAGCATCGTGTCCTGCCGCCCGCCCATCAGCGAGGGGATGACGAAGCTGCCCATGGAAATCACCGTGGTCATCAGCCCCGCGGCGATAACCCCGGGCAGGCTCAGCGGCAAGGTGATGCGCCAGAAGATGCGGGCCGGCCCGGCGCCCATCAGCTGCGCCGCGCGCCGCAGATTGGTGTCCTGCGCCAGCAGGCTGGCCAGCACGGGGAAGACGACATAGGGGACGAGATTGTGGCTCAGCGCCACGATCACGCCGATCCGGTTGAACATCAAGCTCAGCCTTGCTCCCGGTCCGAACAGGGAGACGAGGATCGCGTTCACCACGCCGTTGTTGCCGAGAATGATGGTGAAGGCGAAGCTCTTCACCAGGATGCTCATCCAGAAGGGAACCAGCACCAGGATCATCAGCAATGCGCGGCGCTGCGGCGGCTGCCGTGCCAGATGCAGCGCCACGACATAGCCGAGAGCCAGGCTGACGGCAGTCGCGGTCAGGCTGATTCCGCACGAAGCGCGCAGCACCCGGACAAACAGGCCGCTCGCCAGCAGGCCGGTGATGGCGTGCACGGTGAAGCCGTTGTCCCAGACGCTATAGGCAAGGATGAAGCCCAGCGGCACCAGGAAGGCCAGCGCCATGATCAGCATGACCGGGCCCAGCAGCGCCGAGGCCATCCTGATCTGCTCCCGCTCGTAGCGCGCGGGGATCGTTCCCGACTGTTTCACGCCGGTAGGACCCGCCCGATCGCACCGGACGCCACGCTCTGCCGACCGCGATTGATTGTCGTCACCGGGCAACTCTGCAAGGATTGGCGCACGCCGACGAAGAGAAAAGCCCATGCCGATCGTCCGCCTCGCCGGAGTACGCAAGAGCTATGCCGCCGTGACCGCGCTCTCCGGCGTCGACCTTGCGGTGGAGGAGGGAGAGTTTCTCACCCTGCTCGGCCCCAGCGGCTCCGGCAAGACCACCATCCTGAACATCATCGCCGGCATGATCCGCCCGAGCGCCGGGCGCGTCTATATCCGCGACGCCGACGTGACGGATGTGCCGCCGAGCAAGCGTCAGCTCGGCATGGTGTTTCAGAACTACGCGCTGATGCCGCACATGACGGTGTTCGAGAACATCGCCTTCCCGCTGCGCGTCCGCAAGCTGCCGAAAGCCGAAATCCGCGCCAGGGTCGAGGCGGTGCTGCGCACGGTGCAGCTGCCGGACATCGCCGGACGCAAGCCGCACGAGCTTTCCGGCGGGCAACAGCAGCGCGTGTCGATCGCCCGCTGCCTCGTCTACAACCCCTCGATCATCCTGATGGACGAGCCGCTGGGCGCGCTGGATCGCAAGCTGCGCGAGCAGATGCAGCTGGAGATCAAGCGGCTGCACCGGGAGCTGGGCATCACCATGCTCTACGTGACGCACGACCAGGAGGAGGCGCTGGTGCTGTCGGACCGCGTCTGCCTGGTGAACCGCGGTGCCATCGAGCAGATCGACGTTCCGGCGAGACTGTATACGAGACCGGCCTCGCACTTCGCCGCCACCTTCCTCGGCGATTCCAATCTGCTGCCCGGCACGCTCACCGCCGCGCATCCCGCGGCGACGGTGCGCGGGCCGATGCAGGCGACCATCCGGGCGGCGGAAGCCTGCCCCGTGCAGCAGGACGGCGCCGTCTCCATCCTGGTGCGGCCGGAGAGCATCCGCCTGCTGGAGGCCGGCGAAAGCGCCTGCAACATGCTGGAGGGCACGATCGACGAGGTGATCTTCGCCGGCGGAACCACTCGCTACCAGGTGAAGCTGGGCGACCGGACAATCGTCACCGTGCGCCAGACCCAGGATGAGACGCGGCCGGTCCGCCAGCCCGGCTCCGCCGTGCGCATGGGCTGGACGGCGGCGAGCACGATCCTTCTGCCGGCCCAGTAGGCAACCGCTGCGCGCCATGGCCCTCGTGGACTCTGCTGTATACAGGCTTGCACACTGCGGAGCATGCAGCTAGCGTATTCTGCTTCGGCGAAGCCCCGGCCGGGCACGACAGGGAGGCGGCGATGACAGCCAGGCAGATGAAGCTCGGGCTCTCCATGCGCGGCCTCGGCTATCACGTCGCGGCGTGGCGACACCCGGACGTGCCGGCTGGCGGCTACCTCGATTACCGGCACTTCCTGCACAACGCGCAGATGGCCGAGCGCGGCAAGTTCGACATGATCTTCTTCGCCGACGGCGTCGGCATTCGGATGCGCGACGAGCCGCCCGGCTCGCTCCCCCGCTCCGGCTACGAGGTGGCCGAACTCGAGCCGATCACCTTGCTCTCGGCCATCGCGCCGATGACGACGCATATCGGCCTGGTGACCACGGCCTCGACCACCTACAACGAGCCCTACCACATCGCCCGCAAATTCGCCTCGCTGGACCACATCAGCGGCGGGCGCGCCGGCTGGAACGTGGTGACCTCCTGGTCGGAGGCGGAGGCGAAGAACTTCAATCGCGACTCCCATCTGGATTACGCCACCCGTTACGAGCGCGCACAGGAATTCCTCGAGGTGGTGCTGGGATTGTGGGACAGTTGGGAGGAGGATGCCTTCCTGCACGACAAGCAGGCGGGAATCTTCTTCGATCCGGACAGACTGCATGTGCTGGATCACAAGGGGAAATATTTCTCGGTGCGCGGCCCGCTGAATGTCGGCCGCACGCCGCAGGGCCGGCCTGTCATCGTGCAGGCCGGCGCTTCGCTGCAGGGTCAGGAGATGGCGGCCGCCAGCGCCGAGGTCGTCTACACGCTGCAGCACACGATCGGCCCGGCGCAGGCCTATTACGCCTCGGTGAAGGGATTTCTGCCGAAATATGGCCGGCCGCAGAACGCGGTGACGATCATGCCGGGGCTGATCCCCGTCGTCGGCCGCACCGAGCAGGAAGCCCGCGACAAATTCGACCGGCTGCAGGAACTGGTGGAGCCGCTGGTGGGTCTGGCGCGCATCGCGCCGGCGATCGGCGATCTGACCGGCTACCCGCTGGACGGGCCGGTGCCGGATGCCAGCCACGACGCCGAGATGCGCAGCGGCGCCGAGCAATTGCGCGAGCGCGCCCGGCGGGAAAATCTGAGCATCCGCGAGCTCTACCTCGCCGTCGCCGGCGGCACCGGCCTGCGGGTCATCGGCACGCCCGCCCAAGTCGCCGACAAGATGGAGGAGTGGTTCGTCAATCGCGCCGCCGACGGTTTCAACGTGACGCCGACACACCTGCCCGGCGGTATCGATGATTTCGTGGAGCTGGTGGTGCCGGAGTTGCAGCGCCGCGGCCTGTTCCGCCGGGAATATGAGGGAACCACGCTGCGGGAGAATCTTGGCCTGCCGCGGCCGGAGAACCGCTACGCGCGCGGGCGCGAGAAAGCGCGCAAGACCGCCTGATGGGAGTTCCGGCCCCGGAGAAATCCACCTCCGCCGAACGGGTCTACGAGCAGACGAAGCTGATGGCGATGACCTATCAGTTCCGTCCGGGCGAGCGGATCAACGAGGTGGAACTGGCACGGCGCCTCGACGTCAGCCGCACGCCATTGCGCGAGGCCCTGAACCGGCTGGTGTCCGAGCAGTTTCTCATCGCCGTGCCGAGCCGCGGCTTTGTCGGCCGTCTGCTGGACGCCAAGGAGATTTTCGACCTGTACGAGTTCCGCTGCATCCTGGAGCAGGGGATCATCCGCCTGGCCTGCGAGCGGGCCACCGTCCAGGAGTTGCGCGATCTCGAAGCCTTCGCCGGTTCGGCGGCCGATCACAGCCCGACGGAACCGACCCTTGCGGTGCTGCAGCGCGACGAGGAATTCCACCTGCGCATCGCACAGATAACGCACAACGCCGAGCTGCTGCAGAGCTTGAGAAACCTGAACAGCCGCATCCATTTCGTCCGCTGGATCGACCTGCGCCGGCGCAAATGGTCGCGGGCCGGCCACGTTCGGCTCGCCGGGCTGTTGCGGCAGCGGGACGGCGAGAAATGCGCCGAATATCTGGGCCGCGTCATCCGGCGACGCTATGAGGAGATCGTCGAGGTCGTACGCAGCGGCATCGCCGACATCTACACCGGCACGAACTGAGCGCCGGCTCCGCCGAGTGGCGCGAACGGATCGATAGGCTTGCGCGGGATCGATGACGTTCAGCAGAGGTTCACCCGGCCGGAAGCGGCGGATGTTCTCGCAAACCTGGATCGCCGCGGTTCGCGGGTCGCCGGTTGGAGCGGCGGCTCGCCACGCCGTGATCCCGAGCGAGCGTGGCGGCAAATCGTTCCACCTCCTCGCTCACCCGCGCTTCGTCCCAGCCCAGCACGGGTGCGACCAGTTCGGCTGCCGACTGCGCCGCCTCCGCACCCATCGTCTCCGTCCAGATCAGACCGACGCGCGTGAACAAATCGTAGAGGTGGCGGACATGGCCGTCGCCGGCGGCGCGCAGGAGATCCGCTTCCCGAGCGACCGGCCAGTGCGCAACCAGCGGCGGCGATTGCGCATCGACCGGCAAATGCTCGCCCCGCAGTGAAAAGGGGCGGGGTGGACGAGAGGGCTGCAACCGCTGCGCCACGAGAGCGCATAATTCGGCCCCCGCGATCCGCTGCGTCTTCAGCAACCCCGAAGTCATGGCAAAGACATTCGGCAATCCCTTGGCCGCGAGATCGTGGATCGTGCGGCCCCGCGCGCCGGCCCCGGTTGCCGGGTCGTAGGTCAGCGGGCGCACGCCGGCCCAGCTGTACAGGATGTCCTCGCGGCGGAGCGGTCCAAGCCCGGGAAACAGGTGATTCACCTCGTCCAGCAGATGCAGGAGTTCGTCCTCTTCGGGCCGCGCCTGCGATGGATCGCCCTCATAGGGTGTTTCGGTGGGACCGAAGAAGTGGAAATCGCGCCAGGGAAAACAGTAGAGGCGGCGGTGCCCTGAGCGATCGAACCCGCACACGCCCTGCATGCGGAATCTCTCCGGCAGCCGGACGGCGATGTGGATCCCCTTGGTCCCGTAAACCGTGCGCGCCGCCCGTGGCTCCGCCAGAGTGTTGACGGTGTCGATCCAGGCGCCGGCGAGATTGCAGACGATGGAGGCGGTGACCCGCGCCGTCACGTGCGGCGCGTCGGCATCCCTTACAGTGAGGGACCATCGCTGGTCGTTTCCCTGCTGCAGGCCGGTGACCATCGCGTAATTGCGCGCCACGGCGCCGAGTCGCTCGGCGTCCGCCACCATGTCCAGCGCGATGCGCTCCGGCCAGTCGTAGTGATGTTCGCGAAACACGCAGAACCCCAGCAGGTCCTCGGATTGGCGCACCGCCCCGAGGAGCGGCATGTCAGCGGGGGCTCCGGGCCGAACGAAGCGAAAATCTAGCGGCACATCGCCAGGGCCGAGCCAGCGCAAGAGCCGGAAGGCCAGCCGGACCTGCCAAGGCCGGAAATTGTCGCTCCTGTAGATGGGCACCGCGAAAGGCACCCGGCGGATCCGCTCCGGAACGGTGGCCAGGAAATCGCTTCGGGCGGCCATCGCTTCGCGGGCGCTGGCGAGATTGCCGCGCAAGGCGCGCACATCGCGGAGGTAGTTCCAAAGCGACGTGTTCGGCGCGAGGTAGATTATTCCGCAGGAGAGCATCCGGCTCGAACGGCTCGAGGCTCCGGAACAGAAATCGCCTTTGTCGACCAGCAGCACCGAATAGCCCGCCGATGCGAGGCGCTGCGCCGTCGCGCACCCGTTCACACCGGCGCCGATGATCGCGACATCGAAGGACTGGCCATCGAGTGCGTCTAGTCGAGGTCCCGGTGCCTGCGCCACTCGACCACCCCTGCTGTTCGCCGGCATCGTCGTCCTGGCCGCTTTCCTTCCGTGCGAGCATCGAGCGCGGCCTCAGGGCGACAACGCGGGTCCAGAACCATAGTGGCAAAATGCCGGACCGATAGTGCTTTGTTGGCGGTCAAGCGCGCGCAACCGTATTCGGCGACCGGCTCGTACTCGAAGGCAGTGCCATGGCTCGGCCGCCATTCGCCCGAGGGTCGGACATGGCGGCAGGTGGCTGGACAGCGGCGGCGGGATGGGGATAGGTCTAGGGAATACGCAGCCGGGAAGGACGGGGGAAGATGATCCCGGGCGGCATCGATTGCGATATCCACCCGACCTTGCCGGGATTGCGCTCGTTGTTTCCCTACCTGCCGGAACACTGGTGCGAGATTCTCGACCAGCAAGGCATGCACGAGCTGGTGTCCAACAATTATCCTCCGGGGGCGCCGCTGTCGCTGCGTCCGGATTGGCGGCCGGAGGCCGGGCCGCCGGCACAGCTCGCGCATATCCGTAGCCATGCCCTCGATCCGTGGGAAACCCGGGCCGCCATCTGCAACTGCCTTTACGGAGTGCAGCTTCTGTTCAACGAAGACATGGCGGCGGCGATCGCCCGCGCCATGAACGAATGGATGGCGCGCGAACTGCTGGACCTCGAGCCGCGCCTGCGCGCCTCCATCATCGTGCCGATGCAGAATCCTGGTCTCGCGGTCGAGGAGATCGAGCGGTGGGCGGATGATGCGCGCTTCGTGCAGGTGCTGTTGCTGGTCATGGGTGACATGCCGCTCGGACGGCGCGTCTACTGGCCGGTCTATGCCGCCGCCGAGAAGCACGGACTGCCTGTCGGCATTCACGCCGGCAGCGCCTATCACAACCCGACGACACCGACAGGCTGGCCATCCTATCACGGCGAGGACTATGTCAACCAGGCGCAGGCCTTTCAGACACAGCTCGGCAGCTTGATCTACGAGGGCGTGTTCGGAAAATTTCCCGGGCTGCGCGTGGTCCTCATCGAGTCCGGCTTCACCTGGCTGCCTGCCTGCCTGTGGCGGCTCACAAAATTCTGGCGCGGGCTGCGCCCCGAAGTCCCCTGGGTCGACCGTTCGCCGGCGCAGATCGTGCGCGAGCACGTGCGGCTGACGCTCCAGCCAGTGGACGGGCCGCCGGATGCCGAGCAGTTCGAGCGGTTCTGGGAGCATATGGGCTCGGACGCGCTGCTGCTGTTCTCTTCCGACTATCCGCACTGGCAGTTCGAAGGCGACACGCCGCTGCCGCCCGGCCTGCCGAATGCACTCGCCCGGAAGATCATGGTCGATAACCCGATCGCCACCTATCCGCGACTGAAGGAGGTCGTTTCATGAACGAGATTGCCGCGCCGCGCACTCTCCCACGTGCCGACACGGGCAGCCGGATGGCGATCGCCGACTGCGACATCCATCCGACGCCGAACTCGCTCGCGCATATGCAGCGCTACCTGGAACCGCGCTGGCGGCGGCATCTCGACACCTTCGGCGCGCTGCGCCGGCATGGTTGTCTCGGCGGCTCGGCCTACCCGAAGGGCTCGCCGGGCGCCAACCGGCGCGACGCAGCGCCGCCGAACGGGGCAAAGCCGGGCGGCGATCTCGACTTCATGCGCGCCCAGCATCTCGATCCCAATAACGTGCAGCTCGGGATCCTCAACATGATCTCGCCGCATCCCGGCGGGGTGCAGAATCCCGGGTTGAGTGCGGCACTTTCGGCGGGGCTGAACGACTGGCAGGTAGCCGAGTGGACGCTGCATGACAAGCGGCTGCGCGCCTCCGTCCTGGTGCCATACGAGCAGCCAGTCGCCGCCGCGGCCGAGATCGACCGGCGCGCCGGGGACGCGAATTTCGCGCAGATCCTGCTGCTGAGCCGCACCGCAGAGCCGCTCGGTCAGCGCCGCTACTGGCCGATCTACGAGGCCGCGGTGCGTGCCGCCCTGCCCGTCGCCGTGCACGCTTTCGGCTATGGCGGGGCGCCGCTGACCAGCAGCGGCTGGCCCTCCTTCTACATCGAGGAGATGATCGGCCACGCCTCCTGCTGCCAGTCCGTGCTGACCAGCTTCATCATCGAAGGCGTGTTCGAGCAGTTTCCGGCGCTGCGCGTCATGCTCGTGGAATCCGGCTTTGCCTGGGTACCCTCGCTCGCCTGGCGGCTGGACAAGAACTGGATGCGACTCAGGGAAGAGAACCCGTGTCTCAAGCGCTTGCCGTCGGAAGTCCTGCACGAGCATGTCTGGTTCACCACCCAGCCGATGGAAGAGCCGGAGGAGAGCGCGCACCTGCTCGACGTCATGGAATGGATCGGCTGGGACCGCCTGCTGTTCGCCACTGATTATCCGCACTGGGACTACGATGATCCCGCGCGCTGCCTGCCGGTGCCGCTGAGTGCCACGCAAAAGGCGGCTCTGTTCTACGGCAACGCCCGGAGCTTCTTCCGCATGGATTGAAGCCGGCCAAACGTGCCGTTCGCTGAATGCAGGTGCAAGTGCGGCTTCGATGCCGCGAAATCGGGGAGACGCGTGGTGACAGACGTGCCGGTGATAGACTTTTCGCCATTCCGGAAAGGCTCCGGCGACGCCAAGGCCAAGGTCGCCGCGGCGATCCGCGCCGCCTGCGAGGGCAGCGGCTTCTTCTATCTCGCCGGGCACGGCATTCCCGAGGCGGAGGTCGAAGGCATTTTCGCGGCTTCCCGGCGCTTCTTCGCCCTGCCGCTGGAGCAGCGCCTCGCCGTGAAGCTGACGCCGCGCGAGAATCGTGGCTATCAGCCGCTCGGCTCGCGCATCTATGGCGACAAGGCGGACGCGCCCGACCTGAACGAGAGCTATAAATACCAGCACGAGTTGCCGCCTGACGATCCGGACATCGTCGACGGCAATCGCGTACATGCCCGCAACCGCTGGCCGGAGGGTCTGCCGGGCTGGCGCGAGACGCTGATCGGTTGGTACGACCGGATGGAGCAGCTCTCGGACGGGCTGTTGCGCGCCTTTGCGCTGGCGCTTGACCTGGCCGAAGACTATTTCCTCGCCTCCTACCGCAAGCCGCTGACGCAGATCAACATGCTGCACTATCCGCCACGGCCGGCGGAAACCGTGGGGCGGCAGTTCGGGATTCGGCCGCACTCCGATACCACCGCCTTCACCGTTCTCGCCCAGGACAATGTCGGCGGGCTGCAGGTCGAGCAACGCGGCGCATGGATCGAGGTGCCGCCGATCCCGGGCACCTTCGTCATCAACATCGGCGACATGATGGCGCGCTGGACGAATGACCGCTTCGCCTCCACGCCGCACCGGGTGATCAACCGTTCCGGCGCCGAGCGCTACTCCATTCCGTTCTTCGCGATCCCGGATTTCGATGCCGTCGTGTCCTGCCTGCCGAGCTGCATGGGGCCAGGCCATCCCGCGAAATACCAGCCGCTGAAGGTCGGCGATTTCATGCAGGACAGCAACGCCAAAGACTGGAACAAGGCAGCGCTGGCCGGCGCGCTTCCGAAGGCCGGATAGGCGAGCGAGCACTGGAGGAAAGCCGATGCGAAACGCCAAGCGGCAATTGCCGCGCCTCTGCTGCGCCCTGGCGGTCCTTGCCTGCAGTCTGCCCCGTCCGCTGCTCGCCGAGATGATCGGCAATTGCGAGGTGAGCGGGCAGAAAGGCGCCGACCCGATCACGCCGATGATCCCCGGCCAGCTGACGGTGCGCGCGAACCTGCCGGCACCCGGTTGGTGGAACGGCGACCGGCCGGACACCGTCAAGGACGGCTACGAATACTGCATGGCGGCCGACATCGCCTATCGCGCCGGCCTCGACAAGGTGGTGGTGGTCTACGCTGCGTGGGCACAGGTGATCGCCGGCGCGGCGAAGAATTTCGACCTGACGCTCTCCCAGGCTTCGATCACCGAGCCGCGGAAAAAGACGGTGGATTTCTCGGTGCCCTACTTCAGCTCGGATATCGGCGTGCTCGTGAAGAAGGGCACGAAGATGAATGCCACCACTATCAAAAACATGCGGCTCGGCGTCTATCAGGGCACGACGGGAGCCGATTTCGTCACCACCGTGCTGAAGCCGAATCAGCAGGTGCGCGTCTACCCCAACGTCCCGGCGTTGATGGCGGCGGTGACGGCGGGCCAGATCGACGCGGCGTTGGACGACACCGCCGACCTGCTGGGGCAGGCGCAGAAATCCAACGGCCTGTTGGAGGTGGTGGGTCAGTACAAGACCGGCGAGAGCTATGGCGCAATCTATCCGAAAGGCTCTCCCAACGAGGCCGCCTTCGACAGGATCATCCAATCCTTGAAGGATGACGGCACGCTGAACAGGCTGGCCGGGAAATATCTCGCTGAGGCCTGGGGCACAGACCCCACCCAGGTTCCCTACTTCGAGCCGTGATCCCGCGGGGCGGGGGAGCTGAGTCGCGCGACGATGCGTGCGGAAGATAGTCCGGCGCGGGACGTGGCGGACGGTGGTAATCAGGGCGGGCAACGCTTTCGCGTCGGCGCGCCGCCGCCCAGCGTCACGCGACTCTGCGGCGCCGCTTTGGCGGTGGCCGGGCTCGTCGTCGTCGCGAGCTGGGCCACGCTGCGCGATCT
This sequence comes from Acidisphaera sp., assembly GCA_019240395.1. Lineage (GTDB taxonomy): Bacteria > Pseudomonadota > Alphaproteobacteria > Acetobacterales > Acetobacteraceae > JAFAYA01. The sequence continues at coordinate 13,540 of JAFAYM010000275.1, forward strand.
GCGTGCGGCGCTGCAGACGCTCGGGCAGGCCGGCGCGATCGCCGACACGCTGCTCCTGCTGCTCGGCATGGCCGCTATCGCCCTGATCGTGCCGGGTGCGCGCAGCCTGCTGCTGGCGCGCCGGGCCGATACCGCTCTGGCGCAGGGCGACGTGATCGGGGCCCGGGTGGCGGCGTCGGCGGCGCGCAACCTCGCCTGGATCACCTTCGGCTACGCGGCGGCGCAGATCCTGGGGCTGCTGGCCATCGAGTTCCTGATCGCCAACGATCTCGCCGTCAGCCGCACCTTCTTCCTGCTGCCGCTGATCGAAAGCTCCTTCTTCCTCATCCTGCGGGCATTCTGGATCAACGTTGCCATTTTCATGATTGCCGAAGTGCTGGTGCTGATCTGGGGCCTCGTCGTCGCCCTTGCGCGGCTGGCGCCGGGGGCGGCGGGCCGGCCGATCCGCCTGATCGCCACCTTCTACGTGGACGTATTTCGCGGCCTGCCGGCGATCATCAACATCTATCTCATCGGCTTCGGCATTCCGCTTACCGGCTTGCCGATCCTGAAGGGCATGTCGCAGGAGGCGTTCGCCGTCCTGGCGCTCACCCTGACCAACGGAGCCTACGTGGCGGAGGTCTATCGCGCCGGCATCGAGAGCATACATTGGAGCCAGACTGCGGCGGCGCGCTCGCTCGGCCTGTCATATATGCAGACATTGCGGTACGTCATCGTGCCGCAAGGCGTACGACAGATCATCCCGCCGCTGCTCAACAACTTCATCGGTCTGCAGAAGGACACGGCGCTGGTGAACGTGATCGGTACGATCGACGCCTTCAACCAGTCGATCATCGTCGCCAGCAACAACTTCAATCTTTCGGCAGTGACGACGGTGGCCGCCCTGTTCGTGCTGATCACGATCCCGCAGGCCCGCTTGGTCGACAGCATGGTGGCGCGTGACCGCCGGCGCATGCGCACCGGTGCGGGATAACGGGGATGGCGCTGATCGAGATCCGCGGCATCCACAAGCACTTCGGCAACCATCCCGTGTTCACGGCACTGGATCTGGAGGTCGAGGAGCACCAGGTAGTCTGCCTGATCGGTCCCTCCGGCTGCGGCAAATCGACGCTGCTTCGCTGCATCAACGGTCTGGAGGAGATCGACGGCGGCGAGATCCGCATCGACGGCGATCGCATCACCGGCCCGGGCGTGGACGTGAACGCGCTGCGGCGCGAGGTCGGCATCGTCTTCCAGAGCTACAATTTGTTCCCGCACATGACCGTGCTGGAGAATGTCATGCTGGCGCCGACGCGTGTGCTGCGGCAGCCGCACGACGCGGCGGCAGCGACGGCAATGGGCCTGCTTCGGCGCATCGGGCTGGAGGCGAAGGCGCGCGAATATCCGGACCGGCTTTCCGGCGGCCAGCAGCAACGGGTGGCGATCGTGCGCGCGCTGGCGATGGAGCCGCGCGTGCTGCTGCTCGACGAGATCACCTCGGCGCTCGATCCCGAGCTGGTGGCGGAGGTGCTGAACATCGTCCGCGACCTGGCCGCCGAAGGCATGACGATGCTGCTGGCGACGCACGAAATGGGATTTGCCCGGGAAGTCGCGGCAAAGATCTGCTTCCTGTGTGACGGTGTCGTGCATGAGGAGGGTCCGCCGGCGGAAATCTTCGGCGCGCCGCGGCGGGAGCGGACGCGCATGTTTCTCCGACGAATCATCGAAGCCGGGCGGCTGTAGCGCATCGAGGTCCGCGCGCGCTCACTCCGCGGCCACCGCGTAGGGGCGGGAGGCGAAACGCTCACCCCGATCGCTCCCGGCGGCGAACCGCAGATGCCGCATCAGCCCGCGCACGCTGCGGACACGCTCGATGTCGGCAACCGCATCGCGCAACGCGGCATAGCTCGCTTGCGGCAGCATTCCCGCTGCGCAATCGCGGAACTTCGCCGTCAGCTCCGCCGGGCTGAAAGGCCGGAACATCGTCCCACGTGCGTGCTGTACTGTCGTGTGCAAAATGCGTCCATTCTTCAACCGCACGGTCACCTCCGCCGGCCTGCGCGCCTCCGGTGCCTCGGCATCGCCGCGCGGATGCGTCTGCATGCGAATGAGTGGAAACAATCTCCGCACCTCCGGCCGGTGCACGGCCGCCGGCGTGAAATCCGCCAGATCGAGCCCGCCCTTCAGCAGCGCCGCGGCGATGCAATACTGCATGCTGAACCGCGCCTCCATTTCCTGCACCGGTTCCGGATAGAGCAGGCTGCTGGCATTGCCCCAGCCCACGAGGGTGTCGACCTCCGCCACGTCGTCTGCCTGGAACCGGTGCTCCGCCTGCAACTCCAGCAGACCGTCGAGTGCTCGATGCGCACCGGCGCAGCACGGATAGTATTTCGGTTCCAGACCGTATTTCTCGACCGCGAGCTTCTGTCCCAGCCCGTCGAGAACACCGTCCCAGCCGCGGGAGTCCCATCCGACGTAAAGCTCCCGGAATCCGTACTTCCCGTCCAGCGGCTCCGGTGCCGCCGTAAGGCCGGCGGCGGCGAGCCTGGCCGCGACCACCGCATTCTTCGCGGCCATGCCGGCGTGAAACGGCTTGGCCATCGTTCCGAACTGCGCCTTCGTGCCGGACGCCATGCTGAAACCCAGGCTGACGGCGTTGCGCATCGCCGCCGCGTCGAGCCCGAGCAGCCGTCCGCACCCCGCAGCGGCGCCGATCGTGCCCACTGTCGAGGTGGCATGCCAACCGTTGTCATAGTGCAGCCGGTTGACACCATGTCCGACCGCCACCTGGATTTCGATGCCGACCAGCCATGCGCGCACGAGGTCGCTACCACTCGCGTCCACCTCCTCGCCGAGCGCCAGCAGCGCCGGCAGGATCACCGCGGAGGGATGCGTCATCGCGTAATGGATGTTGTCGTCGTAATCCAGCACGTGCGCCGCCATGCCGTTGGCGAGCGCGGCCCAGGGCGCGGCGGCCGGCTCGGTCGATCCGACCACCGTTGCCGGACCGCTGCCCCAGCCCGCGACAACGGCGCGTACCCGGGCGGCGCCCTCATCGCCGGCACCGGCGATCATGCAGGAGATGGTGTCGTGCACCGCCTCGCGCGCCCACCGCCCCGCCGCCTCGGATGCAACGCCGTCCCACGTCGCCGCCCACTCCGCCAGCCCCGCCGTGACGTCCATCGCCGTTACTCCACTGCCCTCCGCAATTTGACCCGGTTCGGAGCAGTTGACTATACGAGTGGATGAAGCCCACAGGCCGGGAGAGGCAGCGGAATGATCATCCGTGATCTGGTCTGCACCGCCGTTCGTTCCGGCTACTTCAACAAGGACCTCCTGGCAATCAAGCGTGGCCCTGAGGCGGACGGCTTCGCCTATCGCGGCGCGCCGGTCAGCCCGGGCTTCGAGCAGATCATCCAGCCGGGTGAAGCCATTTCCGTGATGCTCGTGCTGGAGGACGGGCAGGTCGCGACCGGCGATTGCGTCGATGTCATCCTCGCCGGCCTCGCCGGGCGTGACCCGGTCTTCCGCGCCGCCGACCATCTTCCGCTGCTGCGCACCATGCTGCGCGACACGCTGCGTGGCCGTGCCATCGACCGTTTTCGTCCGCTCGCCGAGGAGATCGAGGAATTTCGGCAGGACGGAGCGAAGCTGCACACCGCGCTGCGCTACGGGCTGAGCCAGGCGCTGCTGCGCGCGGCGGCCCTCGCCCATCGCGTCACCATGGCCGAGATCATCGCCGCCGAATATGGCTGCGCGGTGGCGGAAACGCCGGTTCCCCTGCTGGCCTCCTGCATCACGCACGACTACGACCAGATCGACCGCATGATCCTCAAGCGGCTGGAGCTTCTGCCGCACGCCTCCTTTCATATTCCCGAACGCGATCTCGGACCGGAGGGCGGGAAGCTGCTGGAGTACGGCCGCCGTCTCGCGCAACGCGTCCGGGCGCTCGGCGGTGCCGAGTACCGCCCGCGCATCCATCTCGACGTGTACGGCACGATCGGCGAGCTCTTCGAGAGGGATATCGGGCGCATCGTTGATTATCTCGGACGGCTTGCGCAGGCGGTCACGCCGCTCGACCTGCTGATCGAGACGCCGATTCTGGCGGAGTCGCAAGCCGCGCAGATCGCGACCTTCCAGGAGCTGCGGCAGGCCCTGCGCCGTGCCGGCCACGCGGTCGCCATCATCGCCGACGAATGGTGCAACACGCTCGACGACATCCGCGCCTTCGCCGCCGCCGAGGCGACGGACTATGCGCAGGTCAAGACGCCCGATCTCGGCGGCATCGGCAACACCATCGAGGCGCTGCTCTATTGCCGGCAGGTCGGGCTGGGCAGCTATATCGGCGGCAGCGGCAACGAGACCGACCACTCGGCGCAGGTCTGCGCCCATGTGGCGCTCGCCTGCCAGGCCGACTTCCTGCTCTCCAAGCCCGGCTTCGGCGGCGACGAAGGCGTGATGATCGAAAGCAACGAGATGCTGCGCGCCCTGGCGTTGATCGCCACGCGCGCGGAGAGGCGATGACCGGGAATGATCCCGGCCATCGCGCCCGGGATCAGGGTTTCAGGTACGGAACCTTGGTCGGATCCGTGCCCCAGGCGGCAGCCAGATATTTGGACGCCAGCTTGTCCAAGGTGCCGTCGGCCTTCATCTCGCCGATGATCTTGTCGAAAGTTGCCTCGTTCGGCGAGCCCTTCGGGTAGACGGCGCCATAGGTCTCGCCGGTGCTGTACTGCCCGGCCACCACCAGCGCGCCATTCGACTTCGAGGCATAGGCGAGCATGTAGGCGGTGTCGTCCGCCGCCGCGTCGATCTGGCCGGCATTCAGCGCCGCCAGCATCGCCGGCACGTTGGGATAGACTTGCACCTGCTTGGTCGGCTTCAGCGTGTCGGCGATGAAGTCGCCCCCGGTGGTGCCCTGGTGCACGCCGATGCGCAGGTCCTTGGCCGACGCGCTGTCGACCATCGTGCTCTTCTTCACGAGAAGCGCGATGTCGGAGTTGAAGTAGGGCACGGAAAAGTCCACCACCTTCTTGCGCGGCTCGGTGATGGAGGCCTCGCTGAGCGCGAGGTCGAAGTTCGTGGTATGGCCGCCGATCAGCTGCGCCCAGGAGACGTTGACCACGGCGAGCTTGCTGAGACCGGTGCGGTAGGCGATCTCCGCGGCCATGCAGTATTCGTAGCCGTCCTTGATGGTGTCCGGCGTGTCGCCGTTCCACCACCCCGGCGCCGGCAGACTGACCTCCACCGTCAGCTGTCCAGGCGTCGCCGGGGTGATGTGATAGGAGCCCTTCTGCCCGGACAGCTCGCAATTTCCGAAGGTCTGGGCGCCGGCGGCCTGTGCGAAGCCGAACAGCAGCACGGCAGCAGCGGCGCGCAGGCCGAAACGCCGCGCGATGCAAGCGCCACCTGATCGACAAGTCATCATTTCCTCCCTGAGCGGATAAGCCGCGGCGGCTTTCCCGTCCCCGCCGATCGGTTCACTCCCATGATGATCGCACGGAAACAGGCTGCCGGACAGGCCTCATGTATGGACATAAGCGCTCGGACGACAGCCGGCCGGCTATTCCCGGAACTGTTCGCCGCGCCACTTCAACGCTGCCCCAAGCCCCTCTGCCCGCGTGATCTCCTTGAACTTCATCCCCGCTTCCGTCTGGGCGGCATAGAGCGGCGCCACCACGTCCAGCCCCGCCTGCATGGCGTTGCGGAAGCCCGCGACGTCGGCGCCGCGGCTGATCGACAGCTTCGTCGCGACCAGCGCCTCGGGCGAGACCAGCGCGAGCCGGTTCGCATAGGCGAGGGTTGCCTCGCGCAGGCGATCCAGCGGGACGATGCGATTGATCATGCCAAAGCGCAGCGCCGTCTCGGCATCGATCAGGTCGCCGAAATACAGCAGCTCGCGGGCGCGCTTGTAGCCGATGATCCAGGGCATGACGATGCCCGGGCCGGTGTTGGAGAAGCGCACCTCCGGCTCGCCGAACATGGCGTTGTCGGCGGCGATGGTCAGATCGCAATACATCGCCAGCTCGCAGCCGCCGCCGACCGCGTGGCCCTGCACGGAGGCGATAACCGGCTTGCGCATGTACCAGGGGATCATCTCGAAGGCGAGCTGCGGCGTCAGGTGGGCGTGCCAGCGCAGCGCGTCGTGGCGCCAGGAATCGCGGCTGGGGTCGACGCCGCCGATATCGTAGCCGGCGCAGAAGCTGCGGCCTTCCGCGCGGAGGATGACGACGCTGGTGGCCGGATCGTCGTCGGCGCGGACGAAAGCCTGCACGAGGTGCTCGCGCAGCTCCTTGCTGAGCGCGTTGAGCTTGGCCGGCCGGTTCATGGTGATGACGCCGACCGCGCCGTCCGTCTCGTAGAGGACCAGATCTTCGCTCATGCTTCGCTCCCGGGTATGGGGTTGGCCGCCGGCTCCAGCACCAGGTCGACGCCGACCGCGCCCTGTCCCGCCTCGCGCACGATCAGCGGGTTGATCTCGATCGCGGCGAGCTGGCCGGTGGTAGCGCAGGCGAAGCGCGACAGGGCGACGATCGCGCGAATTGCGGCCTCGCGATCGAACGGTCCCTTGCCGCGCGTGCCCGCCAGCAGCGCGGCGGCCTTCGTCTCGCCCAGCATTTCCGCCGCCATGGCCGCATCCACCGGACCGATCCGCAAACTGGTCTCGCCCATCACCTCGACCAGGGTGCCCCCGAGTCCGACGACGATGATGGAGCCGAATTGCAGATCGTTGCGCGCCCCGATCAGCAACTGCACGCCGTCAACCATCGGCTGCACGATCACAGCCGCCTGGGCATCGCCCGTGGCGTGGCGGTGCAGGGCAGCTTCCAGCGACCCATACGCGGAGCGCACACCCGCTTCGTCGGCAATGCCGAGCCGGACCAGGCCCAGCTCCGTCTTGTGCGGCAGCTGGGCGGAGACGCCCTTCAGCACGACGGGGAAGCCGAGCCGCCGGGCGATCCTGACAGCGTCGTCCGCATCCTGCGCCACGACGGACTCGACGAAGGTGAGTCCGCCCTGCGCCACGAGCGCCATGCGCTCGGTTTCGCCGAGATCGTGCAGCGGCGGCACCGCGATACGCGGCACTTCCACCACCGGCGGAACGGGCGAGAGCTTCAGCCAGCGCGCCATCGCCGCCAGTCCCGGACGCATGCCCAGCAGGTAGGGAATGCCGTGCGGATCGACGGCTTTCCGGACCGCTTCATTCACCCCGCCGGGGGCGGTGTTATTGATGAAAAGCACTTTCTTGTCATGCGTCGGTGCCGCCGCGATCGCGACTGCGGCCATATCCACCGCGACATGGCCGTCGGCTCCGTCGCCACCCGGCGCGTCCACTGCGAGGGCAATCACGCCGGCTTCCGGCTCGCCGAGCAGAGCGTGGAAAATCTGCTTGAAGCGCTCGGCGTCCCACCCCAGCCCCCAGGCATCGACAGGATTGCGTGGCCGGGAGAAGGCCGGGAAGGCCGGCTTCATCGCCGCAAGCGTAGCAGGGCCGAGGCGGGCGAATTCGAGGCCGAGATCGGCGCCGAGATCGTCCACCAGCGCTGCCTCGCCACCCGACACGGTGACGACGATCGCCTGCCGCTTCGCCGGCGGCACCGGGTATTTCGACAGCAGCATGGCGGTCTCGACCATCTCGTCGATGTCGTCGGCGCGCACGATGCCGTTGCGGCGGAAGAACGCATCATACACCGCGTCCTCGCCGGACAGCGCACCGGTATGCGCGGCGACGGCGGCGCGCCCGCCCTCCGTGCGTCCTACCTTCAAGGCGATGATCCGCTTGCCTCGCCTGGCCGCCTCGGCAGCCGCTTCGGCGAAGCGCTGGGGGTTGCGGATCGTCTCGAGGAACAGCATGACGACGCGCACCCGGTCGTCACGTACCACGGCGTCCAGATAGTCCGCGGCCGTGCAGACCGCTTCGTTGCCCGCGGTGATGAGATAGGCGAGGCCGAGGCCGCGCGGATCCTGGCTGATGGCGATAGCCACCGAACCGCTTTGCGAAATGACGGCCGCCGGGCCAGGGTTGATGCGCGGCAGCCGGCCGGCGGTCCACATGCAGACGTGGTCATGGGCGTTGATGAACCCCATGTTGTTCGGCCCACACACCGCCATGCCGGCGTGTTCCGCGGCCTCGCGCAGGCGCTGCTGCAGAGCCTCGCCGTCGGCGCCGCTATCGGCGAAGCCGCTGGCGTTCACGATGGCGGCGCGGATACCGCAACGCCCCGCTTCCTCGATGGCGGCAACCGTGTGCTCGGCGGCGATGGCGACGAACACCGCATCCGGCGTGGCTGGCAGCGCCGTGAGCGACGGATAACAGCGCTGCCCGCCGATCTCGTCGTAGCGCGGATTGACCAGGTGGATCGGCCCGGAAAACTCCAGCGCGCGCAGGTTCCTGCGCACCCGCATGGCGGCCACGCCCTCGCGCGGCGAGGCGCCGACGATGGCGACGGACTTCGGGGACAGGAGTGGGCCGAGGTCGAGCGACATGGTGGTTCAGGACTGGATCCAGGTCTCGAACCGCATCGTCAGCTCGTCGTAATGGTCCACCCACCAATCATAGTTGACAAGCAGCGAGACGTTCGCGTTGGCGGGATAGGAGGGAAGCTGGCGTGCCAGCTTTTCGTCGATGAGATCATAGGCTTTCAGGTTGGTCGGCCCGTAATACAGGGCACGGGCGAAAGCCGCCTGCGGCTCGGCGCGTCCGACGAAGTCCAGCAGCTTCATGCCGCCGTCGGGGTTGGGGCAGTTGCGCAGCAGGAACCAAGCCTCCACGTCGCCGTTGTAGCACGCCTGGTTCCAGACGATGTCGTAATGCGCACCATGATTGTTGATGGAGTCGCTGGCGCGCCCGTTCCAGGCCATGCAGAGATCGACCTCCTCGTCCTGCATGAATTGCTGCGGCTCGGTGCCGCTCGACCACCACGTCTTGATATGCGGCTTGATCTGGTCGAGCTTCCTGAAAGCGCGATCCACGTCGAGCGGGTACATTTTCGCGGGGTCGGCGGGAACGCCGTCCGCCATCAGCGCGGCTTCGAGCGTGGTCAGGCAGCGGCGCTGCAGCGAGCGCGGCCCGGGATAGCGCTGGATGTCCCAGAAATCCGCCCAGGAATTCGGGTGGTCCTCGCCCGGCCATTTCTTCTTGTTGTAGACCATCAGTGTCGAGAGGGTGATCGCGCCGATGGCGTTGGCGTATTTCAGCTGACCCGGCGAGAGTGCCGAGCGGTCGATCACCTTCCAGTCGAGCGGCGCGTTCATGCCGAAGCGGACCAGCCGTGGCGTGTCGATCGATCCGGCCTCGATCACATCGACCTGCTGCTGCTTTGCCATGTCCATCGCCCGCACCTTGTTGAAATCATACGGCGCGATGTAGCGGACGGCGTTGCCGGTCTTCTCCGTCCATGGCTTGAAGAAGGCCGTCTCCATCGCCGCCTGCCAGGCGCCGCCCCAGCCGAGCGTGGTGACCGGCTTCTGCTCGGCTGCGTCGGCATTGCGGGCTTCGATCAGCCCGACGAAGGAGCCGAGCAGCGCCGAGCCGGCAGCCGCCTGGCCGAGCCGGCGCAGGAAGGCGCGGCGATCCAGATGCCGGGTCTCCTCCAGAACCCGCCGCAATGTGGCGAGTGCAGCGTCTGTCTCGTTGTCGGCCATGATCGTTCCTCCGGAGGTTTGTCAGGCGTGTGCGACGGTTCGTACCGGCCGGCTGCGGCGATTCGCCAGCATCACCGTCACCAGGCCGAGGATGACGAGCAAGGTCACGGACGTGGTTGCGGCGGCGATGGACGGGTCGATCGCGACCCGCACCCCTTCCCACAGTTTCACTGCGAGCGGCTTCTGCAACGTGCTGAGGACGAAGATCGCGATCAGCAGTTCCTGGGCCGACTGCATGAAGGCGAACACCGCGCCGACGATGATCGCCGGGGCGATGATCGGGAGGGTGACGCCGAACACCGCCCGCACCGGCGAGGCGCCGTGGATCGTCGCCGCCCGTTCGATGTCGCGGTCATAGCCGGCCAGGCTCGCCACCACGTTGATCACCACGAAAGGAATGCCCGAGACCGTGTGCGCGAAGGCCAGGCCCGGGATGGTGTTCAGCAGACCGAGCGGCACATAGTAGAGATAGATCGCCAGCGCCTTGATCACCGAGGGCGTCACCAGGGCGGCGAGCACCAGCGCATTCAGCATTCCCCGGCCCCGTGTGACGTGACGCGAAAGCGCGAAGGCCGCCGGCACCCCGAGCAGGGTCGAGAGCAACGCGGTCAGCGCGCCGACCTGCGCCGTCACCCAGAACGCGTCGATCCACTGCCAATCCGAAAAGATGGTGCGATACCAGCGCAGCGAGAGGCCGGGCGGCGGAAACGACAGGAAATCGACCGAGCTGAACGAGATCAGCACGACAACCAGCACCGGGAACAGCAGGAACAGCAGGACCAACCCGGTCACGCCCTTCAGCGCGGCACTCCCCACCCTCATCGTGCTACCCCGCCGAGCATGCGGTCGAGGCGGAAAAAGCGGCTGTACACCAGCAGCAGGCACGTGGTCACCACGAGCAGGAGAGCGCCCGCCGCGCTGGCAAGCGGCCAGTCCAACAGATCGCTCGCAATCACCATGATGGTCTGCGAGATCATGGTCTGCTCCGGGCCACCCAGCAGCGCCGGCGTGACGTAGAAGCCGAGCGCGGAGACGAACACCAGCAGGCCGGCGGCATAGATCCCCGGCAGGCTGAGCGGCAGGAACACCGTGAGGAAAGCGCGCCAGCGGCTGGCGCCGTGAATGGCGGCGGCGTCGACCAGCCGCAGATCGATGCGCAGCATCGCACTGAACAAGGTCAGGATGGTGAGCGGCAGCAGTATCTGCACCATGCCGAGGCAAACGCTGAAGAGGTTGTACAGCAGCGGCAAGGCGCCCTCGGAAAATCCTAGTCCGACGACAAGCTGGTTGATCAAACCATGCCGACCCAGAAGGATCATCCAGGAGTAGCTTCGCACGATCAGGTCGAGCCAATAGGGCAGCACCACGAGCACCAGCAGCAGCTTGCGCAGGGCCGGCCGGCAGGTGGTCAACATATAGGCGACGGGATAGCCGAGCAGCAGCGAGCCGGAGGTCGTGATGAGGCAGATCTTCAGTGTCGTCAGCAGGACTTTCCGATAGATCGGCGACGTCAGGATGGCGGCATAGGGCGCGAGGCCGCGTTCCGCAAAGCTCTCCCAAATCATCAGCGCGGTGGGCAGGATGAAGAATGCGACTATCCAGAGCAGCATGGGCGCCAGCAGCACCATGGCCAGCATACCCGGATCGTCAATCCGGCGTCGCGACACTCTTCCGGGCTGGCCGGAGACATAGGCAGGCAGCACGTTTGCCGTCACGTCGTGACGTCCAGAGCGCGCGACCGCTCGGTCGGCCAAGCGACGGACACCGTGCGGCCGATCTCGACCTGCTGCGCCTCGGTACGGTGAGCGCGGACCACGATCGGCTGGTCGCCGATCATGGCGGTCACCCGGAACGCCTCGCCGACATAGAGGATTTCGCGGATCACGGCCGGCGTGGCGACCTGGCTCTCCGCGGATGCAGCGGACGCACCGATGCGTATGTCTTCCGGCCGGACGAACACGGTCACCGCACTTCCCGCGACGAGCGATCCGCCGAGATGCGGAACGGCAACGACTTCGCCGTTCGGTATCCGCACCGCGTAGCACGCATGCTGGCGAGCCAGCACCTCGCCCGGCAGCAGGTTGGCGCCGCCGAGGAAGTCGGCGACGAAGGCGTTGACCGGTGCCTCGTACACCGCCCGCGGCGACCCGACCTGCACGATCCGGCTGTCGTGCATCACCACGACCATGTCGGACATGGTCAGCGCCTCGGTCTGGTCATGCGTCACATAGACGAAGGTCGAGCCGATCTGCCGATGCAGCTGCTTGATCTCGCCTTGCAGACGCTCGCGCAGCTTCTTGTCGAGCGCGCCCAGCGGCTCGTCCATCAGCAGCAGGCGCGGGCGCGAGACCAGGGCGCGCGCCATCGCCACCCGCTGCTGCTGCCCCCCGGAAAGCTGGCGCGGATAACGGTGCTCGAGGCCGGACAGGCCGACCATCGCGAGTGTCTCGCCGACGCGCGCCGCGAGGTGTGCGCGCCCGGGCCGCTCACGCATGCGCAGCGGATAGGCGACATTGCCGAATACGGTCATATGCGGAAACAGGGCATAGGACTGGAACACCATGCCGATGTTGCGCCGGTGCGGGGGTACCGCGCCGACCGCCTGGCCGTCGAAGGAAATGTCGCCGCCGTCAGGCGTAAGAAAGCCGGCGATCAGGTTCAGCGTGGTGGTCTTGCCCGAGCCGCTCGGGCCCAGCAGGGTGACGAAACTACCGGCCGGTATGGTGAGCGATATTTCATCGACCGCAGTGATCGCGCCGAACAGCTTGGTGAGCCGGTCGAGCCGCACCTCGACGCCCGCTTCGGCCGCGCGCCTGTCTTCCCGACCCGGTGCAGCGAGACCCAACGCCGTCGCTCTCCCCCACACGCGTTAGCCGGAGCCAGCCGCTCGCGTCACGATATCCTGGCCCTCCCGCGACCGCTGTCAACCGGAGGCGGCCGGCGGCGCGTGGCGGCACGGCTATTCGTACTGCCGGAACTGGTCGTCGCGCCAGCGCATCGCCTCGTTCAGGCCCTTGCTGCGGCGCAGTTCGTCGAACCGCTGGTACTCCGGGGTCTCCGTCGCATCCAGGATGGTGCAGGCCTCCAGACCGTAGCGCATCGCCGCGTGAAAGCCTTGCGCGTGATAGCTGTTGTTGATCGAGCGCTTGTTCCATTGCAGGCAGGCGAGTGCCACCTGCGACATGCGCTTGGCGATCTTCATCGTCTCCTGCCGCAGCTCGGCCTTGGGGAACACGCGGTTGACCAGACCGATGCGCAGCGCTTCCGCCGCGTCGATCCGGTCGCCGGTATAGACCAGCTCGCGGGCGCGGGCGCCGACGATCCAGGGCATGATCATCGTCACGACGCCGCTGGAAAACCGCGTCTCCACCACCCCGAAACGCGCATCGTCCGAGCAGTAGCGCATGTCGCACATCTGCGCGAATTCCAGCGCGCCGGCCAGACAGTAGCCGTTGATCATCGCGATCACCGGCTTCGAGCAGTCCCACACCGAAAAGGTGAAGTCATAGTCGCCGGCAAGACGGTCGCGCCACTCGGCCACCGTCTTCTTCGGCGCCTCGGCCGACTGCTTGATGTCGTATCCCGCGGAGAACGCCCGATCGCCCGCCCCGGTGATCACGATGACCCGGATGTCGGGATTGCGATCGGCCTTCGCCACGGCATCCGCGACTTCGCCGCGCAGCTCCAAGCTGAAGGCGTTCAGCCGCTCCGGCCGGTTGAAGGTGATCACCGCAACCCGGTCGTCGGTCTCCTCGGTTATCGTCGCATAGGCCATTCTCGCCTCCCCTGCTTGTACGCCCAGCCTAAGCGTAGTCCTCCGCCAGAGTGACATCCTTGTGCCGGTCGGAGGCCACAACGTTGAGCACCGCCGAAAGCACCGCCGCCACGGCCAGGTTGAGAATGACCGAATAGAGCGCGGCGTAGCCCGGGATCGCCACGCCGAACAGGTGGATCGCATAGACCGCGCCCTTGAAGTCCAGTGTCGCCGCCATCCAGGTGCCCGACACGATCCCGACCATCCAGCCCAGCAGCAGCGCCCAGGAATTGAAGTATCTCGTGAACAGCCCGAGCATCACCGACGGCGCCGTCTGGATGATCCAGATGCCGCCGAGCAGCTGCAGCTGAATGGCGTATTGCTGCGGCAGGAAGATGATGAAGAACAGCGCCCCCACCTTCACCACCAGCGAGGCGATTTTCGCCACCCCCGCCTCCTCGTCGTCGGTGCAGGCAGGGTGCAGGAACTCGCGCCAGATGTTGCGGGTGAAGATGTTGGCCGTGGCGATCGACATGATCGCCGCCGGCACCAGCGCACCGATGGCGATCGCCGCGAACGCCACGCCGACGAACCAGGATGGGAAGGTCGCCAGCATCAGCGCCGGCACCGAGAAATTCGGCCCGTAGCGCTTGAACCCGTCGGCGAACTCCGGCATCGACCCGACGCCCAGCGCCAGCGCCATGAAGCCGAGCAGCGCCAGAAACCCGAGCATCAGCGAATAGGCCGGCAGGATCGCGGCATTGCGCCGGATCACCCGCGCGCTGCTCGAACTGAGGATGCCGGTCATCGAATGCGGATAGAGGAACAGCGCGAAGGCCGAGCCGATCGCCAGCGTCGCGTAGCCGCTGTAGCTGCCGAGCGTGCCGGGCCCCGGCACGGCCAGCAGCTGCTTGGCCGGCGGCACTGCCGCGAAGATACGGGCGAAACCGCCGAGATGCATCGGCACCGCGATCACCGCGGCGATCACCGTGATGTAGATCAGCACGTCCTTCACCACCGCGATCATCGCCGGCGCGCGCAGCCCGCTGGTGTAGGTGAATGCCGCGAGAATGAGGAAGGCGATGATCAGCGGCGCATCGCCGAACCATCCGCCACCCGGAAAACCGAGCGCGCCGATCACCACCTCCATGCCGACCAGCTGCAGCGCGATGTAGGGCATCGTGGCGACCAGCCCGGTGACCGCGACGGCGAGCCCCAGCCAGCGATTGCCGTAACGGCCGCGGATGAAATCCGCCGCGGTGACGTAGCCGTGCCGGTGCGCCACCGACCACAGCCGGGGATAGACGACATAGAGGATGGGATAGATGATGATGGTGTACGGCACGGCGAAGAAGCCGAGCGCCCCGGCGCCGTACATCAGCGCCGGAACGGCGATGAAGGTGTAGGCGGTGTAGAGATCCCCGCCGAGCAGGAACCAGGTGACGAAGGTGCCGAACCGCCGCCCGCCCAGCCCCCATTCATGCAGCAGGCCCAGATCGCCCCGCCGCCACTGCGCGGCAACGAAGCCGAGCACCGTGATGAACAGGAACAGCCCGACGAAGACGACGATGGCCGTCCAGTTCATCGGCGTGCTCCCGGCCCGGGCGGTTGCTCGGCCCGATAGACCACGCCGACCAACGCGGCGGCGATCAGGATCCAGAGCAGCTGATACCAGAAGAAGAAGGGTATCCCGCCGAGCGTCGGCTCGATCCGGTTGTAGCTCGGCACCCAGATCACCGCCGCGAACGGCAGCAGGAACAGGAGCCTCAGCCAGCTCGCACGTTGCATCGATGTAACCCTCCCGTGAGCGTGAGTAGCGCGACCGGGAGCCGGCGACAAGAAAAGGAAGCGGGGGATCTGCCTCCGCCGGGAAGCCGCTTATGCCGCCGCGAAGCGCTGCTGCCGCCGCTGCAAGAGCCGCCAGGCCAGCTTCGCCGCGGCGTCGGAGATCCGCCCCCGTGGCGGCAGGCCGACCGCTTTCAGGATCATTCCCATGCCCCGCTCGACATGGCGGAACCGGTAGCAGGCCATGGCGCGGCCCATGTAGGCGGCGATGCAGCGCTTGTGGACGTAGGCCACGCTCTCCGGCTCGTTGCCGCAATGGAAGGCGTAGGCGAGCTCGTCATCCTCGCTCTCGGTGATCCGCCCGAGTGCGATGCGCACCCGCCGCAGCACGCCGATCCGCTCGCGCGCGAGGTAGCGGCGCATGTGGTCGTAAAACAACTTGAAGTGGCGGTATTCGTCGGCCGCGATCAACCGGCAGACCTGCTGCAGCACGGGCTCCTCGGTCGCCTCGCCGAGCGCTGTGTAGTAGCTGCTGGTGCCGGTCTCCACCATGCAACGGGCGATCAGCTCTCCGGTGAGCGACCCGCGCACCGAGGCGTCCACGTCGGTCGGCACCTTGTAGCCGGCCTTGTAGCGGGCGAAAGCGGCTTCGTAGTCCCAGCCGGGGTCGGCCAGCGTGGCCCACTTGCCGAGCGCGTCGCCGTGCTGCACCTCCTCGAGCGCCCAGTTGTCGGCCGCGCCGCGGAAGTCGGGATCGTCGCGAAACACCTTGTTGAGATAGACGGCATAGTCGGTGCCGTTGCGCTCGACCATCGCCGCGGCCTTGACCAGCGGCACGAGCTGCGGGTCGAGCTTCGACGGATCGAAGCGGTCCCAGCCGACCTCATCCAGACGCCAGTGCTTCATCGTTCCGACTCGCGTTGCACAACGATGACATCGTGCCACCGCTTGCCTGGTCAAGGCGAGGGGCTCTCCCTCCGCTGGCAATTCCACCGGCTGCGCCGGCGGAACCTTCGCCAGCTTCGCCCCTCGACCCCGCTGGGGTCAGCGGACCCCAGACCCCATGACTCAATCAAGGGGGGGCAAACTCCGCTGCCTTTCTACGCCGCGTCCGCCGCCTCCAGCATCGCCCGCGCCGACTGCAGTCGGTCCATGGCGGCATCCACCGCAACCATGTCCATCTTGTCGGCGGCATCATAGGCGGCTTGCGCCTCGCGGAGGCGCTCATCGGCGACCGCGCGGGAGACCTCGCCGACCGGGATCACCTCGTCGGCCAGCACCGTGCAGCGCTTCGGCGTGATCTCGGCAAAGCCGCCGGCGACGAACATCCGGTCGGTGACCTCGGTGCCCTGATAGAGCCGGATCATGCCCCCGCGCAGCAGCACGATCATCGGGGAATGCCCCTCGAGCACGCCGAGCTCGCCCTCATAGGCGGGGATGACCACCATCTCCACCTCGCGGGACAGCAGCAGCTTCTCCGGGCTGACGATTTCCAGCGGAACCGGCATCAAGCGGCGGCCTTCATGCCCTCGGCCTTCTTCACCGCCTCCTCGATGGTGCCGACCATGTAGAAGGCGCTCTCCGGCAGGTGGTCGTACTCGCCGGAGACGATCGCCTTGAAGCTGCGGATCGTGTCGGCGACCGGCACGAACACGCCGGGGAAGCCGGTGAACACCTCGGCGACATGGAAGGGCTGGCTGAGGAAGCGCTGGATCTTGCGCGCCCGCGCCACCACCAGCTTGTCCTCCTCGGAGAGCTCGTCCATGCCGAGAATGGCGATGATGTCCTGCAGCGACTTGTAGGTCTGCAGGATCCTCTGCACCTCGCGCGCCGTGAGGTAGTGCTCCTCGCCGACGATGCGCGGGTCGAGCGAACGCGAGGTGCTGTCCAGCGGATCGACCGCGGGGTAGATGCCGAGCTCGGCGATCTGGCGCGACAGCACCGTGGTCGCATCGAGATGGGCGAAGGAAGTGGCGGGCGCCGGGTCGGTGAGGTCGTCGGCCGGCACGTAGATCGCCTGCACCGAGGTGATGGAGCCCTTCTTCGTGCTGGTGATGCGCTCCTGCAAAGTGCCCATGTCGGTGGCGAGCGTCGGCTGATAGCCCACCGCCGACGGGATGCGCCCGAGCAGCGCCGAGACTTCCGCGCCGGCCTGGGTGAAGCGGAAGATGTTGTCGACGAAGAACAGCACGTCCTGACCCTCGTCGTCACGGAAGTACTCGGCGAGCGTCAGGCCGGAGAGGGCGACGCGGGCGCGCGCACCCGGCGGCTCGTTCATCTGGCCGTACACCAGCGCCACCTTGGAACCCTCGGTGGTGCCCTCGCCGAGCTTGATCACCCCGGCGTCGATCATCTCGTGGTAGAGGTCGTTGCCCTCGCGGGTGCGCTCGCCGACGCCGGCGAACACCGAGACGCCGCCATGCGCCTTGGCGATGTTGTTGATCAGCTCCTGGATCAGCACCGTCTTGCCGACGCCGGCGCCGCCGAACAGGCCGATCTTGCCGCCCTTCAGGTAGGGCGCCAGCAGGTCGACCACCTTGATGCCGGTGACCAGGATCTCCGCCGAGGTCGCCTGATCCTCGAAGGAGGGCGCCTCGCGGTGGATCGGATAGGTCTTGGCGGCGGTCACCGGGCCGCGTTCGTCGATCGGCTCGCCGATGACGTTGAGGATGCGCCCGAGCGTGCCGGGCCCGACCGGCATGCTGATCGGCCCGCCGGTGTCGGTGACATCATGGCCCCGCACCATGCCGTCGGTGCTGTCCATGGCGATGCAGCGCACCGTCTTCTCGCCGAGCTCCTGCGCCACCTCCATCACCAGTGTGCGCTCTTCCACCTTCGTGGTCAGCGCGTTCTGGATGAACGGAAGATCACCGTCGAACTGCACGTCGACGACGGCGCCGAGGACCTGGGTGACGCGGCCGACCTGATTGGTTGCCATTGCTGTTTTTCCCTCGCGGATCGGATCAGACGGCTTCGGCGCCGGAGATGATCTCGATCAGTTCTCTGGTGATGTTGGCCTGGCGGGTGCGGTTGTAGTTGAGCGTCAGCCGCCCGATCATGTCCCCGGCGTTGCGCGTGGCGTTGTCCATCGCCGCCATGCGTGCTCCCTGCTCGCCGGCGCCGCTCTCCAGCAGTGCGCGGTAGATCTGCACCGCCAGGTTCTGCGGCAGCAGGCGCGCCAGCAGCGTCTCCTCGTCCGGCTCGAATTCGTAGATGGCTTGCGGGCCGCTCGCCTGTTCCTCGGTCTTTTCCGGCACCGGCACCGGGATCAGCCGCCGCTCCGTGGGCACCTGCGAGATCACCGAGACGAAGCGGTTATAGACCAGGGTGCAGACGTCGAACTCGCCGGCCATCAGCATGCCGGTGATGCGCTCGGAGAGCTCGCGCACATCGGCGAACTCGATGCGCTTGCGCCCGGCGTAGGAGATGTCGCCGACGATGCGGTCGGCGAACTCGCGCCGCAGATAGTCGCGGCCCTTGCGGCCGACCGGCAGGAGCTTGACCTGCTTGCCCTCGCCCTCCAGCTGACGCACCAGGTTGCGGGTGGCGCGCCCGATATTGCTGTTGAAGGCGCCGGCGAGCCCGCGATCGGCGGTCACCGGCACGAGCAAGTGCACGCGGTCCTGGCCGGTGCCGACCAGGATGCGCGGCGCGTTGGCCGAGCCGGCGAAGCTGGCGGCGAGCGTCGTCAGCATCCGCTCCATCATCTCGGCATAGGGCCGCGCCGCC
>JAFAYM010000031.1 GCA_019240395.1 Acidisphaera sp.
TTCACCGATCTCGACGACCTGAACGCCCAGGCCGATGATTGGAGCCGCGGCCTCGCCGCCGACCGGCGCTGTCCGGCCGAGCCGGAGCAAACGGTGCGCGAGGTGTTCGCCGAGGAGGTGACGCACCTGCTGCCGCTGCCGGACAATCCGGCGCCGCTGCTCGAGCGCGTTGCGGTCAAGGTCGGCAAGACACCCTACGTCCGCTTCGACCTCAACGACTACTCCGTGCCCCACACCCATATACGGCGGACGCTGACGGTGCTCGCCGACACCCACGAGCTTCGCATCGTCGACGGTGCGCAGGTGCTCGCCTGCCATCGCCGCAGCTACGACAAGGGCGCGCAGATCGAGCAAACCGAGCATCTCCAGCCGCTGATCGAACAGAAGCGAGCCGCTCGGCAGCATCGCGCCACTGACCGCCTGGTCCAGGTCGCTCCGGCAAGCCAGGAGCTGCTGGTGCGCGCCGCCGAACGCGGCGCCAATCTCGGCGCCATCACCAATGGGCTGACCCGGCTGCTCGACCGCTACGGCGCCGCCGATCTGCAGGCTGCCATCCGCGAGGCACTCGAGCGTGACGTCCCGCACCCCAATGCCGTCCGCCTCGCGCTCGAGCGCCGGCGCGAACAGCGCGGTGAGGCCCCGCCGATCGACATCGACCTGCCCGCGGACGTGCGGGCTCGCGATGCACCGGTGCAGCCGCATGCACTGGAAACCTACGACCAGCTCAAGGACGTCGTCGATGACTGATCCGGCAACTCTGCGCGCCCGCGCCGGCGCGCTGCATCTGCATGGGCTGCTGGCGCACTGGCCGGAAGTCGCCGCCTCCGACTGGGTCGCCGCCCTACTCGACTGGGAGGAGCAGGAGCGTGGCCGCCGCAGCCTGGAGCGGCGGTTGAAGGATGCGCGCATCGGCCGCTTCAAGCCGATCTGCGACTTCGACTGGGCCTGGCCCAAACGATGCGACCGCGCCGCCGTCGAAGCGCTGATGGCGCTCGACTTCCTCGACGACGCCGGCAACGTCGTGCTGGTCGGACCCAACGGCGTCGGCAAGTCGACGCTGGCGCAGAACATCGCCCATCAGGCGCTCATTGCCGGCCATACCGTGCTGTTCACCAGCGCCGGCCAACTGCTCGGTGATCTCTGCGCGCTCGACAGCGATTCCGCGCTGCGGCGCCGGCTGCGCCACTACGCCCGGCCGCAGCTGCTGGTGATCGACGAGGTTGGCTATCTCTCCTACTCCAACCGCCATGCCGACCTGATGTTCGAGCTGGTCTCGCGCCGATACCAAGTCAGGAGCACGCTGATCACCACCAATCGCCCGTTCGCCGAATGGCGTGAGGTGTTCCCCAACGCCGCCTGCGTCGTCTCCCTGATCGATCGCCTGATCCACAACGCCGAGATCGTCGCCATCGACGGCGAGTCCTACCGCCTCAAGGAAGCGCGGGAGCGCACCGAGCAGCGCTCCCGTCAGCGGCGCGCCGCCAAAGGTGGGGCGAGCCCATGAACCCCGCACCGGCGCCGACCGTCAAAACCTGACCGCGTCCGCGCTAGCTCGCGCCGGCCAATTGCTGGTCGCCGCCAATCATCCTGTGGTTCGATCAGACGGCCATCCTGTCGTCCCGACCTGCGCGCCCCGGCGCCGGCGCGCGCAGTGGCGGTCCAGGATGCCCGAAGGGCACCGCCGTAGGCGGCGCTCCGCGTCCTGGACGGCCGCGAGCACGGCGGCACCATCAAAGCAGAGACGGACGACGATCCCACCACGGCGTAGGTCCCGATGATCCTGCCTACGGTCCCGCCGCTTCGCCACACAGCCGTCACCGAAAACCACCCACGCTCGGCAAGGAACGCGCCGGATATACGCGCTTCTTCACCGCCGCTGACAACGCCAGGCTTCGGTTGTCTGGACCCTATGGCGAGCCCCATTCCCGGGCAGAAGGAGGGGCGCCCGTGCACGGCGTACGGCCAGTGCCCGGGCTGCCCGTTGGCCACCACGAACACCGAGGTTCCCGCGAACCTCGTGCGCTTGAAGCAGATGGAGGCTGAGTACGTGGCCGCCGTAGGCTATTTGTCACCCCACTACTCGCGCGACAAATTCTCCCAGCACCTTGCGGCACTGCGCACGGAGTGGCTGCCCGCGTTT
>JAFAYM010000108.1 GCA_019240395.1 Acidisphaera sp.
CGCACCAGGGCCACCAGTTCCGCAACGATCGCCTCGGGCGGCCGGCCGACCCCCGCCTTGAGCACGGCGAGGCCGAGCGGCAGCTGACCCTTCAGCGTGTCGCGGACGCCGACCACGGCGCATTCCGCCACATCGGGATGGGCCGCAAGCACCTCCTCCATGGCGCCGGTCGAGAGGCGGTGGCCGGCGACGTTGATGATGTCATCGGTGCGGCCCATCACCCAGACATCGCCGTCCGCGTCGATGCTGCCGGCATCCCCGGTGCGGTACCAGCCGGAGAAGTCGTTGAGATAGGCGGTGCGGAAGCCCTCCGGATTCTCCCACAGCGTGGGAGCGCAGCCCGGCGGGAGGGGCAGGCGGATGACGAGGTTGCCGGTTTCCCCAGGCGGCAGCGCGCGCCCGTGGTCGTCGAGCACCTGCAGATCGTATCCCGGGCAGCGTCGGCCACCGGACCCCGGCTTGAACGGGAACAGGCCGAGGCCGCGGAAGCCGGCGGTGATCGCCCAGCCGGTTTCGGTCTGCCACCAGTGATCGACCGGTGGCACCCCGAGCTTCTCGGCGATCCAGACCGAGGTCGGCGGGTCGCAGCGCTCGCCGGCGAGATAGAGCGCCTCCAGCCGGCTCAGGTCGTAGCGGGCGAGCTGTGCCGCATCCGGGTCCTGCTGCTTGATGGCGCGCAGTGCGGTCGGCGCGGTGAACAGCGCGCGCACTCCGTGCTGGGCGCACACCCGCCAGAAGGCGCCGGCATCGGGCGTGCCGACCGGCTTGCCCTCATACATCACGGTGGTGCAGCCGGCGAGCAACGGCGCGTAGACGATGTAGCTGTGGCCGACCACCCAGCCGACGTCCGACGCCGTCCAGAACACATCCCCGGCGCCCAGCCCGTAGATCATGCGCATCGAATTGTGCAGGGCGACCGCGTGGCCACCGTTGTCGCGCACGATCCCCTTCGGCCGCCCGGTGGTGCCCGAGGTGTAGAGGATATAGAGCGGGTCGGTGGCGGCGACCGGAGCGCAGTCATGCGGCGACGCTGCGTCTTCTGCCTCCTGGAAATCGCTGTCGCGCCCGGCCTGCATCTCGGCGCGCGCCATGTCGCGCTGCAGGATCAGGCAGGCCTCGGGCTGGTGCGGCGAGAGCGCCAGGGCGTCGTCGAGCAGCGGCTTGTAGGCGACCACGCGAACCCCGCCGCCGGCCCGCGGCTCCAGCCCGCAGGAGGCGGAGACGATGACGCGCGGCTTGGCGTCGGCGATGCGGCTGGCGAGCTCGGGCGCGGCGAAACCCCCGAACACCACGGAGTGGATGGCGCCGAGCCGGGCGCAGGCCAGCATGGCGATCGCCGCCTCCGGCACCATAGGCATGTAGATCACCACCCGGTCGCCGTGCCGCACGCCGAGGCGGGCCAGGGCGCCGGCAACCCGGGCGGTGCGGTCGCGCAGGGCGGCGTAGGAGAAGGTCTCGACGCGGCCGGCCATCGGGCTGTCCCAGATCAGCGCGGGCTGCGCGCCACGGCCCGCCGCGACGTGGCGATCGAGGCAGTTGTGGCAGGTGTTCAGCATCCCGCCGGCAAACCACTGGCCATAGACGCCCAGCTCGGGATCGAAGACGCGGTCCCAGCGACGCTGCCAGTCGATCCCCTCGGCCGCCGTCGCCCACCAGCGCTGCGGATGCTCCCGCCAGGCGGCATAGACGCCGGGATAGCGGCTCTCGGCCGGTTTTTGCATGGCTGTTCCCTCCCTGCATCGGGGCCGCGCTGGCGGGTTGCGCCAGATTGGCGCGCCGCGGCCGCCTCGCGCAAACAAGGTGTGGGATACCGGGCGTTACATTTTTGCCGGATGTCGGACACCGTCCCGTCACATCGCCGGGGCTTGAATCGCCGGGTTGAAAGCGAGGCAAGACGCATGGCCGACAACAGCTTCAGACGGATCGCGCTGGCCAATGGCCTGCTGCCCGAGGTGCCGCGGCCGGTCATCCCGTCCGCGGAGGAAGAGTCGCTCCGGGAGAACTCTCCGCAGGACGCCGGCTCGCAGCCGCAGCCGGCCCGCGCAACCCTGCACTGAAGCCTGCCGCTGGGGCTGGTTGACGCCGGCGCGTCGGCGGACCATTCGCATCCGGACGAACCCGCCCCTATATGGTCGACGGATGGATGCGCTGACACAGGCCGGGGCCCTGGGCCTCGGCTTCACTTTCGCTGAGCTCGCGGATCGCCAGGGGCTGGTGCGGCTCGACCGGGCCTTTCTCGAGGCGCTGCTTGCCGGGGATGCTGAGCTGCACCGGCGGCTGCTGGCGGCGCGCGCGGCGCCCGAGACCCTTGCGGCCAAGGCCGAGGGTGAATTGCTGGTGGCGCTCGGCCCGCATGTCGAGGCGTTCGTCGCCGCGCTGTTCGGCATCGAGGCGGAGATCGCGGCGATCGCCGAGCGCACCCACACGCTCGACCCGATCCACAAATGCAAGCGCCTGTTCGTGCAGCGCCAGGCGGTGAAGAAGTATCCCGATCCCGCCGGGTTCGATGGCACGGCGCTGCGCCGGGAGCTCGAAGCACGCATGGGCGGCGCGCTGACCGAGCTCGGCTTCGCCCATGCCGTCGATGCCTGGCAGACGAACGATGGTGATACGGAGCAGGGGGCGGCGCTCGATCTGGCGATGCGCTACGCCGCCTGGGCGACGCTCACCGAGGCCGGCCACGCACTGCACGGGAGCGGCACGCTGTTCAAGGTGCCGCACCGGCTCGATTTCCAGCATCTGATCCCGGTCGAGACCATTGAGCGCGACGGCGTCACCATGCTGCGTCTGCCCGAGCACGACTGGCGCCCGCGCGATGGCTTTTCGCTGACCGATCCCGGAATGAACGAGCAGCAGGCGCTGGACCAGATGAACTACTGCATCTGGTGCCACACCCAGGAAAAAGACTCCTGCAGCAAGGGCCTGCGCGACCGCAAGACCGGTGCGTTCCAGAAATCGGTGTTCGGCGTCACCCTGACCGGCTGCCCGCTCGAGGAAAAGATCAGCGAGATGCACGAGCTGCGCGCGCAGGGCTGCGTGCTCGGCGCGTTCGCCACGATCGCCGTGGACAATCCGATGATGGCGGCCACCGGCCACCGCATCTGCAACGACTGCATGAAGGCCTGCATCTACCAGAAGCAGGATCCCGTCGACATTCCGCAGGCCGAGACATCGATCCTGCGCGACGTGCTGGCGCTGCCCTGGGGCTTCGAGATCTACGCCCTGCTGACCCGCTGGAATCCGCTTGACATCAGGCGTCCGCTGCCGCGGCCAGCAAGCGGCCGCACGGTGCTGGTGGTCGGCCTCGGTCCGGCCGGCTTCACGCTGGCGCACCACCTGATGAATGACGGCCATCGCGTCGTGGCGGTGGACGGGCTGAAGATCGAGCCGCTCGGCTTCGATGCGGCGGCGCCGGTGCGCGACGCCGAAGCGCTGTTCGAGAACCTCGACGACCGCGTCATGGCCGGCTTCGGCGGGGTCGCCGAATACGGCATCACCGTGCGCTGGAACAAGAACTACCTCAAGCTGGTGCGGCTGCTGCTGGAACGCCGCGATGCGTTTGCCATGTTCGGCGGCGTGCGCTTCGGCGGCGGCGCCACACTCTCCATCGACCAGGCCTGGGAGCTCGGCTTCGACCACATCGCGCTCTGCATGGGCGCCGGCCGACCGACGGTGATCGACATCCCGAACGGCCTGGCGCGCGGCGTGCGGCAGGCGTCGGACTTCCTGATGGCGCTGCAGCTCACCGGTGCGGCCAAGCAATCCTCGATCGCGAATCTGCAGCTGCGCCTGCCTGTCGTGGTGATCGGCGGCGGCCTGACGGCCATCGACACGGCGACCGAGAGCCTCGCGTACTACGTGCGAGAGGTGGAGAAATTCGCCGCGCGCTACCGCATACTGGTGGCCGAGCGCGGCGTGGAGGCGGTGCGCGCCGCCTGGTCCATCGAGGAGACCGAAATCGCCAAAGAGTTCCTTGCCCATGCCGAGGCGATCCGCGCCGAGCGCGCCGCCGCGGCCAAGCAGGGCCGTGCGCCGGGGTTGGCGAAGCTGCTGCAAAGCTGGGGCGGCGCCACGATCGCCTACCGGCGCAAGCTGACCGATGCGCCCTCCTACACGCTGAATCACGAGGAGGTGGCCAAGGCGCTGGAAGAGGGCGTTCGCTTCGCCGAGGGCCTGGCGCCGATCGCCGTCGAGGTGGACGAGCACGGCCATGCCAGCGCGCTGCGCTGCTCGCGCGCCGACGGCAGCGAGGCCGTGCTGCCGGCGCGCGCGGTGCTGGTCGCCGCCGGCACGCAGCCGAACACGGTGCTGGCCCGCGAGCCAGAGGCGACGCGTGACGGCAGCATCCGCCTCGATGGCCGCTACTTCCAGGCGGTGGACGAGACCGGCGCGCCGGTGACGCCGGAGCGCGGCATGAGCAAGCCGGCGCGC
This sequence comes from Acidisphaera sp., assembly GCA_019240395.1. GTDB lineage: Bacteria > Pseudomonadota > Alphaproteobacteria > Acetobacterales > Acetobacteraceae > JAFAYA01. Next base: position 4,432 of record JAFAYM010000108.1, read on the forward strand.
GCCGAGGTGCTGATGCATCGTGCGTCCAACGGCCGCTTCATCAGCTTCTTCGGCGATCTGCATCCGAGCTTCTTCGGCAATGTCGTCAAGGCGATGGGGTCGGCCCGCAGCGGTTATCCCGTGGTGACGCGCGCGCTGACCGCACTCCCCGCGCAGGACGGCGTGGACCCGACGGCGCGCTGCCGCGACATGCTCACCGCTACGGTGCACCGGGTGGAGCGGCTGACGCCCTCGATCGTCGAGGTGGTGGTGCGCGCCCCCGCCGCCGCCCGCGCCTTCCGCCCGGGACAGTTCTACCGCTTGCAGAATTACGAAACGCTGGCGCCCAAAACTGGTGAGCACGGCTTCGGCAACACGACCCTGGCCATGGAGGGCCTGGCGATGACAGGCGCCTGGACCGACCCGCAAGCGGGGCTGGTCTCGGTGATCGCGCTGGAGATGGGCGGCAGCTCCGACTTCTGCGCGCTGCTCAAACCCGGCGAGCCCGTGGTGCTGATGGGCCCGACCGGCACGCCGACCGAGATCCACGCCGACAGCACGGTGGCGCTGGTCGGCGGCGGGCTCGGCAACGCCGTGCTGTTCAGCATCGGCGCGGCGCTGCGCCAGGCCGGCACGCGCGTGCTGTATTTCGCCGGCTACAAGCAGTTGCGCGACCGCTACAAGGTCGAGGAGATCGAGCGCGCCGCCGACGTGATCGTCTGGTGCTGCGACGAGGCGCCCGGGTTTTCGGCAACGCGGCCGCAGGATTGCTGCTTCGTCGGCAACATCGTGCAGGCCATGGCGGCGTACGGCGCCGGGCGGCTCGGCGAACAGGCGGTGAGGCTGGACGCGGCGGAGCACCTGATCGCCATCGGCTCGGACGGCATGATGCGCGCCGTCGGCGCCGCACGGAACGGCGTGCTCGCGCCGTATCTGCGATCCGGCCATACCGCCATCGGCTCAATCAACAGCCCGATGCAGTGCATGATGAAGGAAGTCTGCGCGCAATGCCTGCAGGCGCAGGTCGACCCGGAGACGGGCGAGCGCAGCGTCGTGTTCAGTTGCTTCAACCAGGACCAATCGCTGGACCGCGTGGATTTCTCTGCGCTCAACGACCGACTGCGACAGAACACGCTGCAGGAGAAGCTGACCGCGCAGTGGATCGACCGCGCGCTGCAACGTCTGCAGGCGCGGCCGGCGGTTGCGGCGGAATAAGCAACGAAGGCGAGGGGCTCTGCCCCTCGACCCCGCTGGGGGCGGCGGCCCCCAGACCCCATGACTCAAGGGAGGGTCTTATCCCGGCTTGTCGTTGCGGGGAGCGCCTCTCGCGCGGCGGTGATATACTCCCCCAAGGTAGAATCCAGTCGCTCATAGAGCAGCCGCTCGAAGGCCGCTGTTCCGCGCCCGGCCTGTCCCTGCTGCAAGGCGTCGACATAGACGGGGCGGTCCTCGGGCCGCACGGCGACCGGCGGATAGCCGCCTCGGATGAGGATGAGATTCATCAGGAGCCGCGCCGTGCGTCCGTTCCCGTCGTTGAAGGGGTGGATGTCCGCAAGCTGGCGATGCGCGGTGAAGGCGGTTGCCGGTGTGGCCTCAGCGCTCCCTAACCAGCGAGCAAAATCCGCCATCAGTGCGGGCACCTCGGCCGGAGACGGGAAGCTGTGGCGCCCGGTCCCGGTCAGCACGTAGCGACCCTGGTCGGCATAGCGGCCCGCTATCTCCGGGCTGGAACGCAGCATCACCAGCCGGTGCAGGTTGCGCAGATCCATTTCGGTGAAGGGGTCCGTTTGCCGGGCCAGTTCGCGCACATAGCGCAACGCCTCAAAGTGATCGACCGCCTCGAGGTGATCCCTGAGTGGCTTCCCCCCGATGGTGACGCCTTTCTCGACAACAAGCGTCGTCTCGACGGCGGTGAGGGTGTTCCCCTCGATAGCGTTGGACGTGTAGGTAAGTTCGAGGTCTTGCGAATGCTCGAAGTTGCGCAGCCCGCCGGACGCGCGCGCGCGCAACCCGTCGAGTTCGGACTTTTTCTCCGCGATGCTTTGAAGCAGCTGGTTCACGTACGCCTCGCCCGGGTGCTCACGCTTCCAGCGACCATCCTGCTCTCCGGCGTCTGTTCTACCTGCTGGGCGGAGGGGCGTCGCTGTCCCTAGGCCTTTCCGGCTTGGCGGATCACAGCCTGCGCGAATTCATGGGTGGAAGCGGTGCCGCCGAGGTCACGCGTGCGCACGTTCTCGTCGTTCAGCACGGCATCAATGGAGCGGCGGAGACGGTCCGCAAGATCAAGACGGCCAACGTGCTCCAACATCAGACCTGAAGCGAGCAGCAGCGCCGTCGGGTTGGCGACGCCCTTGCCCGCGATGTCGGGCGCCGAGCCGTGCACGGCTTCGAAGATGGCCGCGTGCTCACCGATATTGGCGCCCGGCGCCGCCCCAAGGCCGCCCACCAGCCCCGCCACCAGGTCGGAGAGGATGTCGCCGAACAGATTGGTCGTGACGATCACGTCGAATTGCCACGGATTGAGCACGAGCTGCATGGCGCAGGCATCGACGATCCGGTCATCCCATTCGACCTTGCCCTCGTACTCCTTCGCGACCTCCCGCGCGGCTTCCAGGAAAACCCCGGTCAGCGCCTTCAGCACGTTCGCCTTGTGCACGACCGTGACCTTTTTCCGGCCCAGCCTGGCGGCATGCTCGAACGCATAACGGATGATGCGCTTCGAGCCTTCCCGCGTGTTCACGCCCGACGAGATGGCGACCGCATGCGGGTCTTCGCCGACCGGGATGTAGTGTTCAAAGGCGACATAGAGGCCTTCGAGGTTCTCGCGCACGATGACCAGGTCGATGTTCTCGAACCGTCCCCCGGGTATCAGCGTGTGCGCCGGACGCAAATTGGCGTAGAGTTGGAATTCCTCGCGCAAGCGCACATTGACCGAGCGGAAGCCGCCGCCCACCGGCGTCGTCAGCGGCCCTTTCAGCGCCAGCTTGGTGCGCCGCACGCTGTCCAGCAGCCCGGCCGGGAGCGGGTCGCCGGAGGTTTCGATACCGGCGAGCCCGCCTTGCCGGGTATCCCAGGCGAAGGGCGCCCCTAACGCGTCCAGGATGGAAACGACGGCCTCCGAGATTTCCGGCCCGATGCCGTCACCGGGGATCAGTGTTGCTTCGATCCGATTGTTTGAGGAGTGGGCGGCCATCCTGCTGCTCCTTTTCTCTTCAAGCCTGCCGGCGAGGGCTGGCAGGGCTGCCGCCGGCCGGGGCGGGCCGCACGGCGCGTTCGCGGTAGATCAGCAGGGTCGCGAGCAGCCCGCAGGCCCCGCCGAAGGCCAGCCAGAACCCGGGTGCCGCCCGGTTTCCGGTCGCCTCGATGAGCCACGTGGAGACGAGCGGGGTGAAGCCGCCCAGCAGCGCGGTCGCCAGCGAGTAGGCCAAGGAGAAGCCAGCCGTACGGACCGTGCGCGGCACCACCTCCGTCAACGCGACCACCATGGCGCCGTTGTAGCTGCCGTACAGGAACGAGAGCCACAGCAGGACCATCAGCATGTTGCCGAAGCTCGGACGGCTCGTCAGCCAGGCGAGCACGGGATAGGCCGTGACGAGGGTCAGCGCCGAAAACGCGAGCAGGAGCGGTTTGCGTCCCACCCGGTCGGACACGGCACCCATCACCGGCAGCCAGAAGAAGTTGGACAGGCCGACGCAGAACGTGACCAGCAGGCTGTCGGTGTCGGACAGTTTCAGCACGCTCTTGCCGAAAGTCGGCGTGTAGACGGTGATCGTATAGAACGCGACCGTGGTCATGCCGACCAGCAGCATTCCGAGCACCACGATCTCCCAGTTGCGCCCGAGCGTGGAGAACACCTCGCTCAGGCTCGGGTGGTGCGTCTGCTGGGCGAACTCCCGGGTCTCCTCCAGCGAGCGGCGGATGTAGAACAGGAACGGCACGATGGCGCAGCCGATGAAGAACGGGACGCGCCAGCCCCAGTCCGCCATCTGCGCAGGCAGGAACACACTGTTCAGGGTGAAGCCGATCACCGCCGCGACCATGATCGCGACCTGCTGGCTGCCGGACTGCCAGGAGACGTAGAACCCCTTGTTGCCCGGGGTCGCCATTTCGGCGAGGTAGACCGACACGCCCCCGAGCTCGACACCCGCGGAAAAGCCCTGCAGCAAGCGGCCGGAAAGCACCAGCAAGGGCGCCAGCAGGCCGATGGTCGCATAGGACGGCACGAAGGCGATCAGGATGGTTCCGGTGGCCATGATCGTGAGCGTCACGATCAGTCCTTTGCGCCGCCCGATCCTGTCCACGTAGGCGCCGAGGAAGATGGCGCCCAAGGGCCGCATCAGGAACCCGGCGCCGAACGTCATGAAGGTCAGCATCAGCGCCGCGAAGTCGCTGCCGACCGGAAAGAACGCCCTGGAGATGTGCGTCGCGTAAAACCCGAACAGGAAGAAGTCGAACATCTCGAGGAAATTGCCGCTGGTGACCCGCAGCACCGTGGCGATCTTTGACCTCGACGGGGTTACGTTCATTGAGGTTTCTCCCTAGCGGAAGCAGCCGAAGTCGCTATTCAGTGCGCCTCCAGCGGTCGTTTTGACGAGCCGGCGGGGATCGACCCCGCTTCCTGACCGACGCCTACCTGGCGGATGGGGTGGGATTCGAACCCACGAACCCTTGCGGGTTGGCGGTTTTCAAGACCGCTGCCTTAAGCCGCTCGGCCACCCATCCCCGCCGACACCACTATCCCCGCCGCTCCCCCGCAACAAGCGCGCCCGCGCCCAGGGGGCTTACGAAACGGCCCGCCAGCGTTTATTGCAGACCCGCAAAACGGGGTGACGCATGTCCGCTCGGCTCGCTCGGCTGCTCTGCTGCACCGTCCTCGCCGGCATCGGGGCCCTGCCGCTCTCGCTCGCCGACGCCCAGCCTCCGGCCGACCCGGCCAGCATCATCACCCTGCAGGACGAGAACGCGAGCCTCACCACCTCGCGCCTCTCCGACCGCTACTACGTCAACGGCCTGCGCCTCGGCTATGTCTCGCCGACCGGCGAACTGCCGGATTTCGTGTCGAGCATCGGCCGGACCCTCTGGGGCGAGGGCCAGCAGCGCCTGTCGCTCGATCTGTCGCAGTCGATCTTCACCCCAGCCAATACCCAGATCAAGCCGCCGGACCGGCACGACCGCCCCTATGCCGGCGTGCTGACCGCCAACGCCGCCCTGCTGCAGGACACCGACAGCTACCGCAGCGTGGTCGGTCTGCAGATCGGCCTAGTCGGCCCGGGCGCCGGCGCCGAGGAGATCCAGAACGGCTTTCACGACCTCATCGGCCAGGGCCACACACTGGGCTGGAACTACCAGATCCACAACGAACCGGTCCTCGAGCTGATCAGCCAGCGCATCTATCGCGTGCCGATAGCGCAATTCGCCGGGCTGGAGACCGACACCTTGCCCGAACTCGAGGTCGGCGTCGGCAATCTGCGGGTCTACGCGCTGACCGGCGCGGTGGTGCGGCTGGGGCAGGGGCTGGCCTCGGATTACGGCACGCCGCGGGTGCGCCCGGGGATGACCGGCACCGACGCCTATACGCCGACCAGACCCTTCGCCTGGTATGTGTTCGCCGGTGTGGACGGGCAGGCGGTGGCGCATGACATCACCCTGGACGGCAACACCTTCGAGACCAGCGCCCACGTCTCCCGCCAGCCCTGGGTCGGCGAGGCGGAGGGCGGGGTGGGCCTGATCTATCAGGGGGTGCGGGTGACCTACACCCACGTGGTGCAGACCCAGGAGTTCCATGGGCAGCATGGCGGGCTGCACCAGTTCGGCTCGCTGGCGCTCTCCGTGCGGTTCTGAGGGGCGAAGCCCCTCGCCTTGCCTGCCTCGCTTATGGCAGAGCTTGCCCATGCTGACCCGCCGAGTCGCCCTGGCTCTGCTGCTGCCGAGCGCCGCGCTCGCGCAGGACAGCTTTGCCGGCTTCCTCTACGGCGTCCGCGCCGAAGCCCTGCGCTCCGGCATCTCCGCCTCCACTGTGGACCGCGCGCTGGCCGCGCTGCGCCCGAACGACAAGGTGCTGGAACTCGACCGTCGCCAGCCCGAGTTCACCATGACGTGGGAGCGGTACCGCGAGACCCGCCTGACCGACCAGCGCATCGCCCAGGGCCGCGCCGCCTGGGCGCAGAACCGCCGCCTGCTCGAGGCGGTGCAGGGCGCCTTCGGCGTCGGCCCGCAGGTGATCCTTGGCGTCTGGGGGCTCGAATCCAACTACGGCAGCTACACCGGCGGCTTCAACGTCGTGGAGGCGCTGGCGACGCTGGCCTGGGACGGCCGGCGCGCCAGCTTCTTCCGCCCCGAGCTGATCTCCGCGCTACGCATCCTCGACCACGGCGACGTGGCGTTTCCGCGCATGCTCGGCAGCTACGCCGGCGCCATGGGACAGCCGCAGTTCATGCCGAGCTCGTTCCTGCGCTACGCCGTCGATTTCGACGGCGACGGCCGGCGCGACATCTGGGACGACCGGGCCGACGTGCTGGCCTCCATCGCCAACTACCTCAAGCGGTCGGGCTGGCGGGCGGGTGAGCCGTGGGGCGAGGCGGTGCGGCTGCCCGCCGGGTTCAACAGCTTCGAGACCGGACGGGAAAACCGGCGGGAATTGGCCGACTGGGCCCGGCTCGGCGTGCGGCGGGCGGATGGCGGCCCGCTGCCGCGCTGGGAGCTTCCCGCCGCCGTCATCCTGCCGGACGGCCCGGAGGGCGACGCCTATCTCGCCTACCCGAATTTTTCCGTCATCCGGCGCTACAACCCCTCGGATTTCTACGCCCTCTCGGTCGGCATGCTCGGCGACCTGGTCGTCGCGTGAGGCGGCGCGGACGGGGCATCGCCGCGACGGCTCTGATGCTCACCCTCGGCGGCTGCGCGCAGGGCTCCGGGCCGGGCCTGCATCTGAGCCTGGCCGGGATCGGCGCCTATATCGGCCGCCTGCTGCATGGGCGGCCCAAGCCGCCGCCGCCCCCGGTGCAGTATGTGCTCGGGCCGGCCTACCAGGCGGGCGGCGTGTGGTACTATCCGCAGGAGAGTTTTTCGTTCGATCGCACCGGCATCGCCGAAATCGAAGGGCCGGCGCACGCGCCGCTCACTGCCGATGACGAGCGCTATGACCCGACCGCGCTCGCCGGCGCCGTGCAGACGCTGCAGCTGCCGGCGGTCGCCGAGGTGACCAACCTGGAGAACGGCCGCCAGGTCGAGCTGCGGCTGAACGATCGCGGCCCGGCCTCGCCGGCCCGGCTGATCGCGGTGACGCCGCGGGCGGCGGAGCTCCTCGCCTTCGATCCCGACGGCACGGCGCGGGTGCGGGTGCGGGTGGAGCCGGGACCGAGC